>JBEHYF010000094.1:0-20256 GCA_048498315.1 Actinomycetota bacterium | reverse complement strand
CGGGAACAGTAAAGACGTATCAATTACTTGACACTAGCCGTTTCGCTGCCCGTAATCAGGACGGCCGCGCGACGTGGCGGAGTGGGGTGCCGGCGGCCAGACCAGCGCGGTGGGGAGCCGGTTCGCGGGCTCGCCGGGCGTGGCGCGCCGGCACTCCCGGCAGAGGATCCGCGAGCGTGACCTGGCGCGAGCAGCGGTCGCGCGGCGATCTGGCGGTGGCGCGCAGACATCAGCCGGTTCGGTCAGGACGTATTTTCCTGTAGTTACTGGCGCTGTGAGCCTTTTGCGATCATTGTGGCGGAGGACGCCGTAAGGCGGCCTGCTTCCGTTTCTCCCCGCCAGGAGGCTCAGTGCGTCTCGCGTCATCGGCTCGCCTGCGGCGAGCCGCAACCCTGCTCGCGGCCCTGTCCCTGACGGCCGGCACCACCGCGGCCGTCGAGGCGGCGCGGCCGGCTCCCGAGTACCCGATGCGCCTCGCCGCGTCGACCACCCATCGCGTTCTCTTCGACGACACCAAGGCCGAAACGGCCGGGAACGCCGACTGGATCATCAGCACCAGCCAGCCGGACCCTTTGGCCCAGGATCCGAACCCGCAGTCCGAGACCGACTGGACCGGCGCCATCTCCTCGTGGGGCGTCGGGCTGCAGAAGACCGGCCAGTACAGTCTCAAGACGCTGCCGGCCGGGAACACGATCACGTACGGGGACAGCGGGAACCCGCTCGACTTGTCGAACTTCGACGCCTTCGTGCTGCCCGAGCCGAATGTCCGGCTCAGCGCTGCGGAGAAGACCGCCGTCATGACGTTCGTGCAGAACGGCGGCGGACTGTTCCTCATCTCCGACCACACCGGCAGCGACCGCAACAACGACGGCTGGGACTCGCCGGCGATCATCAACGACCTGATGACGGACAACGGCGTGGACGACACCGACCCGTTCGGCTTCTCGGTCGACCTGAAGAACATCACCACCGACGACCCGGTGGCGATCCAAAGCAGCACCGACCCGATCATCAACGGGCCGTTCGGCAAGGTCACCGGCAGCATCCTGCGCAACGGCACCACGTTCACGCTGCACCCGTCCGACAACCCGAACGTGCGCGGTCTGGTGTGGCTGAGCACCGCGAACCAGTCCGGCACCACCGGCGCGTTCGTGGTCACCAGCACGTTCGGCAGCGGTCGCGTCGCGGTCTGGGGCGACAGCTCCACCATCGACGACGGCACCGGTCAGTCCGGCAACACGCTCTACGATGGCTGGAACGACCCCGAGGGCACCGACGCGCAGATCGCCCTCAACACGACCGCCTGGCTGGCCGCGGGCGGCTCATCCGGCGGCGGCACCGGGGGCGGCGGGACGCAGCTCCTCGGCAACCCGGGCTTCGAGACCGGCTCGGCCGCGCCGTGGACGGCGAGCGCCAAGGTGATCTACAGCGGCTCCAAGGAACCGGCGCACTCGGGGAGCTGGGACGCCTGGCTCGACGGGTACGGGACGACCACCACCGACACGCTGAGCCAGCAGGTGAGCATCCCGTCGTCCGCGGCCTCGGCGACGCTGTCCTTCTGGCTGCACGTCGACACCGCCGAGACCACCACCACGACCGCGTACGACACGCTGAAGGTGCAGGTCCTGAACTCCTCCGGTTCGGTCCTGGCGACCCTCGCGACCTACTCCAACCTCGACCACGACACCGGGTACGCCCAGTACGGTTTCGATCTGAGCCCTTACATCGGCCAGACCGTCACCGTGAAGTTCACCGGCACCGAGGACTCCACCAAGCAGACGTCCTTCGTCCTCGACGACACCGCTCTCACCACGTCCTGACCCGGACCGCGGGACCTCGCGCCCGTACCGGCCCGAGGTCCCGCGCGGGGCCGGGCGGTTCGCGTCAGGTGAGCGCGTCGAGTGCGGCGTCGACGTCGGCCTCGGTCGTGTAGAGGTGGAAGGAGGCGCGGACCCGCCCGTCGCGTACGGCGACCTTGATGCCGGCCGCGTCCAGGCGTTCGGCGGCGCCCGGCAGGTCCACGCTGACGATCGCGCTGCCGGCCGGGGGCAGGCCGAGCCCGGCCATGAAGCGGTCGGCGAGCGCGACGTCGTGCGCCCTGATCGCCTCGATGCCGATCTCGTTCAGCAACTCCAGCGACGGGGCCGCGCCGACGTAGGAGAACCACGCCGGTGAGATGTCGAACCGCCGCGCCGATGAGGCCAGCCGCAGCGGCGGACCGTAGTAGGCGTGCTCCTCGCCCGCGTACCAGCCGGCCGCGGCGGGCCGGACGCGGTCCCGCACGGCCGGGGAGACGTAGCAGAAGGCCGCGCCGCGTGGCGCCATCAGCCACTTGTACGCCGCGCAGACCAGGACGTCGAACCGCGTCGCGTCGACCGGAAGCCACCCGGCGGCCTGCGAGACGTCGGCGACGACCAGCGCGCCGTTGTCGCGCGCGGCCCGGACGACGTCATCGACCGGGGCGATCTCCCCGGTCGCCGACTGCACGACGCTGAACGCCACGGCCGTCGTACGCGCGTCGATCGCGTCGGCGAGCCGGTCCGCGGGCACCGTCCGCACGTCCAGATCCTGCACGAGCCACGGGAAGAGGTTCGAGGTGAACTCGATCTCCGGGACGACGACCCGCGCGCCCGCCGGCAGCGACCCGGCCACCGGTGCGAGGAGCTGCGAGACCGCCGCGCCCACAGCGACATCTTCGGGGGCGGCCCCGACCAGCCGCGCGAACGCCCGCCGCGCCCGCCCGGTGGAGGCGTCCCAGTCCGTCCACGGCCGCGCCCCGCGCTGCCATTCCAGGAGCGCCCTCTGCACCGCCTCGACGGTCGGCGCGGGCGGCAGCCCGTAGCTCGCGGTATTGAGCCAGCCCGGCTCCGGCCGCCATCGATGCACCGCTTCATGCAGTTCCATCCGTCCAGTCTGCGGCATTCGGGGGCGCCCGAACGGAGCCGGCGGGCTCGGGTGCGGCGCGCCGTACGGTCCCGGCCGTGCGGGCGCGGCTCGTCGACCGGTGGTGCGCCTCCGGCGGGCGTTCGCGATCGCCCTCGCGGTCTGGTACACCGCCACCCCTTCCGGCGCCTCGTGATCGCGGCCTCCCGCAGGGGGGTTCGGCCGTACGGCTCATCCTTCGGGAGGGACGTACCGGGCGTTGCGGTCGACGGCGCGGTAGACGTCGCCGGCGACCGGGCGGCGCATCTCCTCGGCGAGGTGGCCGATGAGCCCGGCGGTTCGGGCGAGCAGCGCGAAGCCGCGCAGCAGCTCCACCGGCAACCCCAGGTCGGCGAGGGTCGCGCCGCACACCCCGGCGCCGTTGAGCGGCAGGCGGCGGCCCAGGATCTCCGGCGCGACCCGGCCGATGGCCTCGAACAGCGCCAGATGCGGCCCGTACAGGCCCTCCTCGCGGGCGATGCCGATGATGACCGGCGTGCGCGGGTCCTGCGTCTTGTGCACCGGATGCCCGAGGCCGGGGACGAGCCGCCCGGCAGCCTTCCGGCGCTCGACGGCGGTACGAGCGAGCGCGTCCCAGTCCTCGGGCGTCGCGGCCGGCTCGCCGTCGTGGTCCGCCAGGACCTCCGCCAGGAACCGGCCGGTGTCCTCGGTGACGCCGAGGAACCGCGACCCGCCGCCGAGCAGGCCGGCGGCCAGCGCGCCCTGCAGCGACTCGGGCGCGGACAGGTACGTCAGGCGGGCGGCGATTGCGGTCGGCGTGAACCCGTGGTCGGCGAGCGCGACCAGCACGGCCTCGAACAGCCGCACCTCGCGGGCGTCCGGGCGGCGCAAGGTGGCGAGCCAGAACGCCAGCTCGCCGAAGCCGACCTTCCCCAGCAGTTCGCCGGCGAGGTCGTGGCCGAGCAGGGTGATGGCCGTGGCGTCGGACGTGCCGATCGAGGTCGGGTACTCCTGGGATTCGGCGGTCATGGCCGTGTCTCCTCGTCGTCGCGGGCGGTGTCTGTGCCGGCGGACCGCCGCCCGGCCGCCGCTCAGCCGATGGCCGGCCGGTGGCCGCGGGGGCCGGACCGCGGCCCAGGGGCCAGGCTGCGGCACGGGGTCCCGGTGGATCAGCGCGGCTCGGCCAGCCAGGCGCGGATCTCCTCGCCGTGCTCGTCCATCTCGGGCGGCGGCAGCGTATGCCGGGTCGCCGTCGCGTCGAAGCCGATCGGGTTGCGCACCACCGGGATCTTGCGGTCGCCGTCGCCGACCTCCACGACCGGGTCGAGGCCAAGCGCGGTGGCCAGGGCGACGCCTTCGTCGACCCGGTTGATCGGCCCGCACGCGATGCCCGCCGCGGTGAGCCGTTCGAACCACTCGTCGGCCGTCCGTCGCTTCAGCCGCTCGACCAGCAGCGGCCGGAGCGCGTCCCGGTTGTGCGTGCGGCCCTCCGCGCGGGCGAATCGCTCGTCCTCGGCCAGCTCCGGCGCGCCCAGCTCGGCGCACAGCCGGGCGAACTGGTGGTCGTTGCCGGCGATGATGATGAGGTCCTTGTCGGCGGTCGGCAGTGGCTCGTACGGGAAGAGGCTGGGGTGGGCGTTGCCCATCCGGTTCGGCACCACCCCGCCCGCGACGTACGCGGACGCCTGGTTGACCAGCGCCGACAGCGCCGACGACATGAGGTTCACCTCGACGTGCTGGCCCTGCCCGGTGCGGTTCCGGTGGTGCAGCGCGGCGAGGATGCCGATGGTCGCGTGCATGCCGGTGACCACGTCGAAGACCGAGATGCCGGCCCGGTACGGCGGGCCGTCCGGGTCGCCGGTGAGCGTCATCAGGCCGGACGCCGCCTGCACGAGCAGGTCGTACCCGGGCAGCGACGCACCGCCCGCGGAGCCGAAGCCGCTGATCGAGGCGTAGATCAGCCGCGGGTTGTCGCGGCGCACCGAGTCGTGGTCGAGCCCGTACTGTCGCAGGCCGCCCGGCTTGAAGTTCTGCACCATGATGTCGGCGCGGGCGGCGAGCTCGCGGGCGAGCGCGAGGTCGCCGGGGTCCTTCAGGTCGAGCACCACCGACCGCTTGTTGCGGTTGACGGCGAGGTAGTAGGTCGAAACCCCGTCGCGGACCGGTGGCTTCCAGCCCCGGGTGTCGTCGCCGCGCGGCGCCTCCACCTTGACGACCTCGGCACCGAGGTCGGCGAGCAGCATCGTGGCGTACGGGCCGGCGAGGACGCGGGAGAAGTCCGCGACGAGCAGGCCGTCCAGCGGCCCTGGCCGGCCGGTCTCCTCGCGCTCGTCTGCCATCGGTGCTCCTCCTCCGTCCGGTCGCCGAATGCTGTCCGCTGTCCGGACAAACGTCCGTAATATGCTCGGCGAGTGCGGCCGGCGCTGTCAATCGCCCCGGCATGGGATCGCGGTCACATCATCCCGGCGAGCGCGGGACGTGCGCAGGCCGCCCCTGGAGGCCGGCGACCTGCTGCCGCCGGGTCGCGCCCGCCCGGTGCGCCGGCCGGGCCGAACCGCTCGTCGAACGGCAGGCCGGTCGGCGAGCCCGGCCGGTCAGCGCTCGCCGCCGGCGATCGGCACGGTCTCGATCGGGCGGGCGTGCCAGGCGGCCCAGTCGGCGCTGATCGCGCTCGCCGCGCGCAGCAGCAGCGGCAGGTGGTGGTCGTGCAGCGTGTCGAGGGAGGTCTCGGCCGCGTGCGCGTTGACGTTCGCCGCCGCGACCACCCGGCCGTCGCCGTCGCGGATCGGCGCGGCGACCGAGCGGATTCCCGGCGCGAGCTGCTCGTCGGTCATCGCCCAGCCCCGGGCCCGCACCTCGCGCAGCACCGCCTCCAGCTCCGTGCGGGCCGGCCGCCAGCGCGGCGTGATGCCCGACCGGCTCGGCTCGGCCAGCACCCGGTCCAGTTCGTCCGGGGGCAGCGCGGCCAGCAGCACCTTGCCGAGCGAGGTGGCGTGCGCGGGGAACCGGGTGCCGATCGTGACGGCGAGCGTGACGAGCTTGGGCACGGCCACCCGTGCGACGTACACGATGTCGGAGCCGTCGAGCTGGGCGACCGAGCACGACTCGCCGGTCTGGCCGACCAGTCGGCGCAGGTGCGGCCGGGCCAGCTCCCACAGCCCGGTCGCGCCGATGTAGGCCATGCCGAGGTCGAGCACGCGCGGGGTGAGCGCGAAGCCGTCCTCGCTCACGCGCACGTAGCCGAGCTGCTCCAGGGTGATCAGGATGCGCCGCGCCGTGGGACGGGCCAGGCCGGTGGCCGTCGCCACCTCGGTCAGCGTCATCGTGGCGCGCCCGGGGCCGAAGCAGCGCAGGACGTCCAGACCCCGGGCGAGGGCCTCGATGAACTCCGGGTTGCCGTCTCGGCGCATGTCTCACCCTCTCCGACGGGACGCCGCATGCGCGCCCTGCGGAGGGCGGGGCGCGGTGCCGGTGCCGGCCCCACCGCAGGGTAGTCCCTCGCCGCCGTGGCGGGCCCGGAGCGGCTCTTGACAGACGGGCCGCCGCGTCGCATCGTGTCGTCATCCTGTCCGCTGTCCGGACAATAGTCCGTCCGAGCGTCGAATGGGAATCCGGCACCGGCGGCCGGTGCCGAGACCGCCGGCCGCCGCCACGACACGACCGCGCCACAGCCACGAGGACGATCAGATGGCCTTCGTCAACGAGAACAACATCACGGAGCTGGCGGTGAAGCGGTGGGCCACCGCGCATTCGCCGCGCCTCGCCGAGATCATGACGGCCGTCGTCCGCCATGTGCACGAGCTCGCGCGGGAGGTGCGGCTCACCGAGGAGGAGTGGGCGGCCGCGATGGAGTGGCTGACCGCGACCGGCCGGATCAGCGACGACAAGCGCCAGGAGTTCATCCTGGCATCCGACGTGCTCGGCCTGAGCATGCTGGTCGTGCAGATGAACAACCGGTTCTCCGGCGCCGCCACCCCCGCGACGGTGCTCGGGCCGTTCCACATCGACGGCTCGCCCGTCGTCCCGTACGGGCACGACATGTCCGACGGCCTGCCCGGACGGCCGCTGTTCATCACCGGCCGGGTGCTCGACACCGACGGGAACCCGATCCCCGGCGCCGTGCTCGACGTGTGGCAGGCCGACTCCGACGGGATGTACGAGGCGCAACTGCCCGACGTGGACGAGGCGCGGCTGCGGGCCAAGTACCGGGCGCGCGCGGACGGCACGTACTGCGTGCGCACGATCGCGCCGCTCGGCTACTCGATCCCGATGGACGGCCCGGTCGGCGACCTGATCGCCCGCACCGACATCAGCCACTTCCGCCCGGCGCACGTGCACTTCCTGCTGGAGGAGCCCGGGTACGAGCGGCTCGTCACCCATCTGTTCGAGGAGGGCACCCGCTACCTCGACAGCGACGTGGTGTTCGGCGTGAAGGATCCGCTGATCGTGCGGTTCGAGCCGCACGAGCCCGGCCCGGCGCCGGATGGCGGCCGGATCGACGAGCCGTACCTGCACGCCCGCTACGACTTCGTGCTCCAGCCGGTCGCGCCCGCCGCCGGCTGAGGCACCCGCGCCGCCGGGCGGGCATCGCGCCGGCGGCCCAGGGCCTTTCCACGGCGACGGCGGGGTGTCGCGGCGCTGCCCTGACAGCTCCGGGGTGCGCCGTCGTTGTCACGCCGCATCGCGGACGATCGCGGTACGGACGCATGTCCGAAAAATGATCCACACTGGCGGAGGTGAGGATGCCCATGAGCGCAGCGACTGACGGCGGAACGAACGGACGGCGGATCGTCCCCGGCCGGCCGGTGGTGTTCCGGAACGGCACGGTGCTGACCATGGACGACCGCGGCACCGTGCTCCGCGACGCCGACGTCCTCATCGCCGGCGAGCGCATCGAGGCGGTCGGCCCGGCGCTCGGCGTGCCCGAGGGCACGGCCGAGATCGACGCCCGCGGCGGCATCCTCATGCCCGGAATGGTGGACACCCACCGGCACATGTGGCAGACGGCGATGCGCGGCTACGGCGCAGACTGGACCCTCACCCAGTACTTCGTCTGGTACTACCTGGAATGGGGCAAGATCTTCCGTCCCGAGGACGTCTACGCCGGCAACCTGCTTTCCGCGATCGAGTCGCTGGACGCGGGCGTCACCACCACCGTCGACTGGTCGCACGGCCTGCGCACCACCCAGCACGCCGACGCCGCCGTCGACGCCCTCGAAGCCGTCCCCGGCCGGTTCGTCCTCGCGTACGGCAACATCCAGCAGGGCCCGTGGGAGTGGTCGGCCGCGCCGGAGTTCACCGACTTCGTCTCCCGGCGCTTCACCGGGAGCGACATGCTCGGCTTCCAGATGGCCTTCGACGTCACCGGCGACCCGGAGTTCCCCGAGCGCAAGGCGTTCGAGGTCGCCCGCGACCTCGGCGTGCCGGTCACCACCCACGCCGGCGTGTGGGGCGCGACCGGCGACGACGGCATCCGGCTGATGCACGAGGGCGGGTTCATGACCGACCGCACGATCTACGTGCACTCTGCGTCGCTATCCGCCGACTCCTACCATCGCATCGCGGCCACCGGCGGGTCGGTGTCGCTGGCCACCGAGAGCGAGCAGAGCGCCGGGCAGGGCTACCCGCCCACCTGGGCGCTGCGCTCGTACGACATCCCGGTGTCGCTGTCGATGGACACCAGCGTCTGGTTCAGCGGCGACATGTTCACCGCGATGCGCACCACGCTCGGCGCGGACCGCTCCCGCGAGCACCTGGAGGCGCACGCGAACGGCGACACGGTCACGCACTGCCACCTGCGGGCCGAGCAGGTCGTCCGGTGGGCCACCCGCGGCGGCGCGAAGGCGCTCGGGCTCGACTCGGTCATCGGCAGCCTGGAGCCGGGCAAGAAGGCCGACGTCGTGCTGATCAAGAACGACGCGGACCCGGCGATGTTCCCGCTGCTCAACCCGTACGGGCACCTCGTTCTGCAGGCGCAGCGCGGCGACGTGCACACCGTCGTCGTGAACGGCAGGGTGGTCAAGTACGACCACCGGCTCGTCGGCGTCGACCTGGCCGCCGCCCGGCGGGCCGTCGAGTCGACCGTGGACTACCTGATGGGCGAGCTCGGCGAGGAGGCCTGGACGAACGGCATGCACCCCGACATCCCAGAGACCAAGGTCCTCGACAACCCCTACACCTACACCGACTACCGCAGCGGCGCCACGCACGGCCACTGACGGGAGCACAGGCGACGCCGCCGGCGGAAGGCCGGCCGGGCCGGCGGCGTCACCGGACGCCGGCTACGGCTTGCGGGCGACACCCGCGTACAGCCACTCCCGGCCTGCGGTCTCGACCTCGGACGGGCTGTCGGGCCGCCATTCCGGCGGGTGCACCAGGCCCGGCTCGACCAGCTCGAACCCGTCGAAGAACCGCCCGATCGCGGCGCGGCCGCGGAAGATGATCGGCGCGGTCGCCTCGTACACCTCCTCGACCGCGGCGACCACCGCCGGGTCGCGGCCCTCGGAGGTGTCGTGCGAGACGGCCAGATGGCTGCCGCGCGCCATCGCCTCGCGGAAGCGGGCGACGATGCCGTACGGGTCCTCGGCGTCGGTGATGAAGTGCAGCACGGCGACGAACAGCACGCCGACCGGCCGGTCGAGGTCGATGAGGTCGCGCAGCCGCGGGTCGTCCAGGATGCTGTCGGGCTCGCGGATGTCGTGCTTGATGGCGATCACGTCGTCGGTCCGCAGCAGCGCCTGGTTGTGCGCGAAGACGATCGGGTCGTTGTCGACGTAGACGACGCGCGCCCGCGGGTGGACGCGGCGGGCGATCTCGTGTACCGGCCCGGCCGTCGGAATGCCGGTGCCCAGGTCGATGAACTGGTCGATGCCCTGCTCGGCCATGTACCGCACGGCCCGCTGGAGGAACCGCCGGTTCGCCTGGAGCGCCGGCCTGGCCTCCGGGATGCGGGCGATGACCTCGTCGCCGACCCGGCGGTCGACGGTGAAGTTGTCCTTGCCGCCGAGGAAGTAGTCGTAGACCCGCGCGGGGGAGGCGACGGTCACGTCGACCCCGGGGGGCGCCCACTCACTCTCGTCGGTCGTCGCCATAGGATCCTCCTGCCTCTGCGGAACATCTTTGATCTTAGTCATGCCGGGAGTCAGACCGCCCGGCGACCGGACGCATGCCCGGCAGGTGGGACAGGAAGCGGCGGATGATTGCGAACGCCTCGTCCTCGGTGTCGGCGAACCGTTCGATCGTGCCGTTGCGGGCGTGCACGGCCGTCGAGCAGGCGCACCACCGGCAGCCGCATCTCCCGCGCGTACTCCTCGGCGAAGATCTGCTTGGCGTGGATCGCCGCGTCACCGGATCCGCCGCGGATCGTGAAGTCGTCGGCGCCCAAGAGCACCGGGCGGCCGTCGACGCGGGCCGTGCCCGCGACGAAGTTGGCCGGCGTGACCGACCGCAGCGCGCCGCTCTCGTCGTAGTCGGCGAAGCCCGCCAGCGCGCCGATCTCGGCGAAGCTGCCGGGATCGGCGAACCGGTCGATGCGCTCGCGTACGGTAAGCCGGCCGGAGGCGCGCTGGCGCGCGACCTTCTCCGGCCCGCCCATCGCGCGGGCGTGGTCGCGGCGGCGCCGGATCTCCTCGACCTCAGGCGCCCAGTCCCCGTCCGGATCCGGCACGCGGCCTCCCTCGTCGGCATGGGCATCCGCTGCCGCCCGCGGCGGCACCGGCGGCCTGGCGGACATACCGGCCAGATGGTACGGGACGCCGTTCGCGGCGCGATCAGCCGCGGGGGAACCTCCGTCCGATCTCCTCAACCTCGCCGATCCCCACGAGACGGGTGAAGTCCTCCAGGCCCGGCAGGCCGTCCAGGGCCTTGGCCGGGGCGCGCCCGGGCATACCACCGCGCCCGGGCCTTTCGGTCCGGACGCGGTGCGGAGAACCGGTCGGCTCGCCGAGCCGTCGCCGGTCAGGCCGCCGCGGGCTTCGTGACGGTCCCGTGGGCCAGCTTGGGCAGCACCTCCGCGGTCGGGGCGGTCCGGCGCAGGTGCCAGAACCCGAGCGCCGCCAGCACGAGCATGACGGCCGCGCCGGCGAAGGCGATGACGGCGGCCCAGAGGGCGATCTGCCCGATCTGCCAGAAGGCGTAGGCGTTCAACAGCATGCCGCGCAGCGCCTCACCCTTGAACATGGTGTTGACCTGGGCGGCCAGCGCGGTGTTGGTCGGCTGGGTCTGAGCCTTGGCCGACAGCTGGGCGTAGGTCTGGCCGTGGCTGATGTTCTGCAGGTGGACGGCGATGAAGTGGTCGGCGTAGGCCTTGGCCTGGGCGCCGTTCGTCATCTGCTGCCCGGCGTACTTGTTGAGGTACGGGCCGATCTTCGGGTCGGCCAGCTCCTTGTCACCCTTGGGCGGGAAGTAGATCTTCTGCGCCACGAGCTGGGTGCGCACACTGTCGTTGGCGAACTGGTGGCCCCATAGGGCGAGGGCTCCAGCGACCAGCAGCACGGCGGCGAGGACGAGGCCACCGGTGGTGACCAGAGCGTCGAAGATCCGGCGGTTCATGATGTTCCCTTCCGAGTCGGGGGTACCCGGCGTCTCATCACCTCCATCGTCGGGATCGCGTAGCTGCCGCGGTCCCGCCACAGGTCCCGGGTTTGCCGCACCGAAGGTCCCGGATGTTCGAGGTCGTACGGGCCGTCGGCACGACCGCCGAGCTGGTTGTGACCGCGACGGTCAGTTCCTGGCCCGGTGGCATGACCGAGAATCTCACGATCGCCAACACCGGCAGCAGCGCGATCAATGGCTGGTCGCTGGTGTTCACGCTGCCGGCCGGGCAGACCATCACCTCCGGCTGGAACGCCGACTGCAGCGGCAGCAGCGGTCAGATCACCGCGACCAACATGAGTTACAACGGCTCTTTGGCGCCGGGTGCCTCGACCGGCATCGGGTTCCAGGCCACCCAGACCGGCAATGCCGCCGCACCCACCGCGTTCACCCTCAACGGCACCGCCTGCACCGTCGGCTGAACCGCGCCAACGGCCGATCTGCCGCACGGTGAGCCCCGGAGACCCGGCAGCGGCCGGGACTCCGGGATGTCACGGCAGCACGTGTCGTCGCCGCCGTCGCCGAGGTCAGGCGCGGGCACGCAGGCAGGGGTCGGTGACGCCGCCCGGGCTGGCGAGCCGCTCCACATCCCAGCCGGCGCGACCCGCCCCGGCGCGGTAGGCGCTCTCGTAGAACGCCAGCACCGCCGCGCGGGGATCCGGCTGCGCCCGCGCGTCGTCGTACCGCAGCACCGCCAGGTGCGCGCCGTCCCGCGCGACCCAGCGCGCGGCTTCGGGCCGCAGCGGCTCGGCGTGCAGCCCCGCGGGCTCGGGCGCCGTGTAGGAGTAGAACGCCGGTTCGGGGAACGCGTCGTCGCCGAACCAGAAGCCGAAGCTGATCACTTCCCGGGAGTACGCCTCCCGGGTCACCGGGTCGTTCTCGGGTGGCTGCTCGACGACGCGGTCGGAGAACCGGGTGCAGGTGATGTCGAAGGTGTGCCAGAAGTGGTGCACCGGGCTGATCTTGCCGGAGTAGCCGGCCGCGAACTCCTCCAGGACCAGCGCCACCTGGCCGAGCACCTGCCAGTACCGCGTGGCGAGCACCGGGTCGTAGGCGGCGTGCTCGGTGTCGTCGGCGAACGGCCGGCCGGAGTCGGGCAGGTCGTACGGCCGCGGGATCGCCGGTGCGGCCCGGATCCCCAGCGCTTCCAGCGTCCGGAGCGTCTCGCGGTAGAACGACGCGACCGACCGGCCGGGCAGCGCGAACGACGCCGATCTGCCGTCGAGCGTCGTGACGGCGAGCAGGTGCGAGACCAGGTCGAAATCGATGGTGAAGGCGTGCTCGGGCGGTCCCATCGGCCGCGTCGTCAGGCCGCGCCCGGTGAGATGGAAGGGGATGCCCCACCAGTGGTTGCGCCGCACGCCCGCCGCCAGCCGGATCTTCCCGACGATCTGCGCGAAGCGGTGCAGCGTTTCCTTCGTGTCCCGCCACTCCTCCAGCGGGATGGCGGGGAACAGCTCCATGTCCTTCATGTACCCCGGCCACCTGGACGCGACCCCGGCCCGCGCGCCGCGCCTCAAGCGCGGGGGTGCCGGGGCGTCCGTTCCCGGCAATGATCGCGCGGGACCTCGGATGTTCGTACGTGATCCGTCCCAGATGGCCGGCCGGGTGGTCACGCGGCTTGCTGGGCCGCGGCCGCCTCGGGGCGCAGGCCGGCGAGCGTGAGCCGGTGCGCCGGCTCCTCGGACAGCACGACGCGGCCGGTGACGGCCAGGTCCGGCCCGACGCGCAGCAGCTCGCCGGGGGTCAGCGCGCGCCAGCCGGCGCCGTCGTCCATGCGCTCGCTGGCGATGACCACGGCGGGCGCGCGGGCCAGGTCGCCGCAGTGCACGCGCATGCGGCCGGCGGTGCCGCTGTGGTCCAGATGCCGGCAGCCGTGGTGGCCTCCGGGCGGCCGCCGCAGCACGTACAGGCCGTGCGTCTCGGGATAGCGCAGCGCCCACAGCTCGCCCGGCGTCGCCAGGATCATGTTCAGCGAGTAGACGGGCAGGTGGCGGGCGATCCAGCGGGCGGCGTGCTCGATCCCGGCCGCGACGTCGCCGCGGGCCCGGATCTCACGTGTGACGAGCGCGAAGAAGCGCTCGGAGTCGGTGTCGCCGTGGACGAGGCCGCGCTCCTCGCCCAGTTCGGCGTCGAGAGCATCCAGCTCCTCGATCACGCCGTTGTGCGCGAAGAGACGGCCGTCCTGCTCGAAGGGCTGGGTGTTGCGGTACTCCAGGCCGCCCGTGGTCGCATAGCGCAGGTGGGCGAGGAACGTGGTGGACTCGACCTGCTTGGCGGCGGTGGCGAAGCAGCGGTCCTGGTATGCGGCGATCGGGGCCTTGTGCACCTGCGGGGTGCCGTCGGCGTCGAAGTAGCCCACGCCGGTCCCATCGGGGTCGCGGCGGCTCTGGTCGCTGAGGCTGTCCGGTGCGTCGAGCAGCCAGAAGGTCGCCTGCGTACGATCCGGCGCGCTGCTCATGCCGAAAAGACGGCACATCTCCCGCTCCCTTCCTCCCGCCATTGTCCCCGCCGCCCGCGCCCGCGGCACCGGGCCGCCCCAGCGGCACCTGATCACGCCCGCGGCACCGGGCCCAGCGCTGCTGCTGTGGCAGGCAGCGGGCGCCAACCTCAAGAGCCACGGCATGAAGCCCGACCAAGCGTCTTGCGGCACTCCGCGAGGCGGTGACCGGCCGCCTGCCGATCGGGGCCGGTCAGCCGGAGGTGGATCAGCCCGAGGACCGGGCGCGTTCGGCGCGCCAGCGCTCCACCAGAGCGGGCAGTTCGCGGAACATGAAGCCGTAGAAGTCGCGCATCTCCCCCAGCCGCCGGGCGGCCGCGGAGTCGGGGCCCGTAGCGGCGATGCCCTGGTCGGCGGCTTCGAACATCGCCTTGACCACGCCGTTCTGCGCCGACATGAGTGTCGCCCACGCGCCGTCGCGCAGCCGGTAGTGCTCGCGGCGGCTGCCGGGTGCGGGCACCCGTTCGATCAGCCCGACCGTGGACAGCATCTTGATCGCGCCAGACACCGAGCCGGAGCTGATGCCCAGCTGCTCGGCCAGCTCCGGGGCGGTGACGGAGGCGCTTTCGGCGAACAGCAGCGCGGCCAGGACGCGCGCGGTCGCCTTCTGCATGCCGCTCTGGGTCAGCGTGAGCGCCATCCGCTCGGCCGCCTCGGTGGTGTCCGCCAAGACCATCCCTCTCACTCTCGATCCTGCTTCGAGTTTAATCGCGCTAAGCTTTCAAAGATCTCTGAAAACTCTGATATCTTTAGGGCATGAGCACGGCGATCGAGCTCACGGAGCTCACCAAGACCTATGTCTCCGGGTACGGTCCACGGCGCGTCGCACGGCGGGGCCTGTCCGGCCTCGACCTGACGGTCGGCACGGGCGAGGTGTTCGGTTACCTCGGTCCCAACGGCGCCGGCAAGTCCACCACCATCCGGCTACTGCTGGATCTGATCCGCCCCACCTCCGGCACCATCCGGGTGCTCGGCCGGGATCCCCGTGCCGACACGGTCCGCCTGCACCGCCGCATCGGCTACCTGGCCGGCGACTTCGTCGTCGACACCCGCCAGAAGGCGGGTGAGTGCCTGGCCTTCCTGGGCAACCTGCGCGGCGGCGTCCCCGCGGCGCACATCACCGAACTGGCCGACCGCCTCGAGCTGGATCTGAACGCGCGGATCAAGAGCCTGTCCAAAGGCAACCGGCAGAAGGTCGGGCTGATCCAGGCGTTCATGCACCGGCCCGAACTGCTCGTCCTGGACGAGCCCACCTCCGGGCTGGACCCGCTGGCCCAGCAGACCTTCTTGGACATGGTCGCCGAGGCCAAGGCCGCCGGGCAGACGGTGTTCATGTCCAGCCACATCATGAGCGAGGTGGAGGCCGTCGCCGACCGGGTGGCGATCATTCGCGAAGGCCGCCTGGTCGCCACCGACACCGTGGCCGGGCTACGCGCACGCTCGTTCCTGCAGGTGCGGATCGACTTCGCCGCACCGGTGGCCGCCGAAGAATTCACCGGCCTGCCCGGCGTCACCGACCTGACCATCGATCGCACCCACCTGAGCTGCCGGGTCGATGGCAGCCCCGACGCCCTGGTCAAGGCGGCCGCCCGGCACACCGTCACCGGGCTGCGTGCCGACACGCTGGGCCTGGACGAACTCTTCCAGGCCTACTACACCGGCCACGCCGCCTGAACCCCTCCCCTCCTCCTGGTTCCTTCTCACTCACGGGACTCGACATGACCACCGCCTCCACAGACCTGCCGCCGGGCACGTCCGGCCCGGCCCGCGCGTTCGGCCGCTCGATGTTCACCAAGACCCTGTACGACAACCGGCGCATCTTCGCCGTCTGGGCGGCGGCCACCGGGCTGCTGGCGATGGCCTACGCCGGCTTCTACCCCCAGGTCACCGCCGATGCCGCCGACAGCGTGCCCAAGGCGATGCGCGGTTTCGGCTTCGACGACATGAGCTCGGCCGCCGGCTACCTGCAGGGCGCGGTGTTCGGGCTGCTGATACCGCTGCTGGTCACCTTCTACGGCGCCGCCACGGGCGCCCGCATGATCTCCGCCGACGAGGACTCCGGCTACCTGGACCTGCTGCTGGCCCACCCCATCGGCCGCACCCGCCTGCTGCTGCACCGCTTCGCCGCGCTCGCGGCGGGCGCCGTCCTGACCGCCGCGGTGGTGCTCGGCGCCGTGCTGGCGGTGCGCACCAGCGCCGACCTGGGCGCCGTCTCAGTGGAGGGCTTCGTCGCCCAGGCGGTGAACCTGGCGCTGCTGGCCGTGCTGTTCGGTGCGCTGGCCACGGGAATCGGCGCCGCGAGCACGGCCGGGCGCGCCGCGGTCTTCGGCATCACCGCCGGGACCGGCGTGCTCACCTACGCCATCCACGGCTTCGCACCCCAGATCGGGGCCGGCTGGCTGCGCTACCTGACCCCGTTCCACTACTACATCGACGGCGAGCCACTGAAGAACGGGTTCCAGTTCGCCGACGCGGGCGTCCTGGCCGCCGCCACCGCCGTCCTCATCGCCGCCGGAACCTGGCGGTTCGGCCGCCGCGACCTCGGCTGAACCCCGGACCGCCGGGAAGCAGAGCCTGCTCGCCGGCGCCCGCAGCGTTCACCGCGCCGGTCCGGACGCCGAGCAGCCACCGAGAAAGCCTGCGGGCAATGGTCGGCGGGCCCCACGGCCGTTTCGGGTCACCTGGCCGCCTTCCCGGCGACGGCCACCTCGACGCACGCTCCGCCGTTCTCCGCACTGCGCGCGGACTTCCGCCAGTCGATGATCAGCTCCATCGTTCCTCCGCCGTTCTACGAACGAACTCGACCGGCTCGTGCTGGGCATCGCGAACGATCGGACCGACTCCCAGGCTGCCGAGAGGACCGGGACGTCTTCTCGGGCGCCGGTGACCAGCCCACGCACCGCAGTTTCCAGGTACGCCACGTCACGTCCGTTCGCGGTCGCGAGAATGTACGCCCCTGCTGACAGCCGGTCCCGGTCGGCGCTCCGGCTCCGCCCGAGTGGGCGCCGGCACCGGACGCCGACGGCGTCCCCGGTTGGCGCTGGAGCGGCGGTCCTGCCTGTGTCGCGACAGGTGACCTGGACCAGCTCCGGTTCATCGGCGTCGCGCTGCGGCACTTCGACCGCATGACCGCCGGAGAACACCGCGCCTACCCAGGCGAGTCGCCCGCAGGCGCTGAGTAGCCGTCCTCCAATTCCAGGCGCCGCAGCGGGTAGGAACCGGGCATGGGCCGGACATGATCGGAGTTGGGGGTGCTCCGAGACGCAGACGTTCCTGCCGTACGCGGACTTCGCCGCCACGGCGCGCGTCCTGGATCCGCGGCGGCTCGGCAAGCAGCGGGTCGAGGCGCTGCAGGTGTTGCGCGGGCTGACCGTGCCCAGATACGGCTGGCGGCACCATCCGGCGGTGCGGATGTGGGCCGGGTACGAGGAAGCGCTGGTGCGCTACGGCCTGGAGATCTGCCGCGCATGGTCCGGCACCGGGCGCCGGGACACGTGTGCGGGGCTGCTGGTCGCCGAGCTGGACCGGGCCAGGGGCGTGGTGGCCCCGCGGACACAGCGGGAACTGGCGGCGGCGGGTGCGCTGCCGCCGTGGCTGGGCGATCCGGCGTTCCACCGCAGCCACCGCTCCGCGCTCGTGCGCAAGGATCCGCGGCACTACCGGCCGCTGTTCCCCGGCGTGCCCGACGACCTGCCGTACGTGTGGCCGGTCTCCGACCGCGCACCCCTGCAGGGTTGAAGGCGGGTCGCTCCCGGAGAGGGAGGAGAGGAGCCGGCCGGCGATGCGGCCGGGGTCGGCCTGGCGGCGCATGCCCGTCCGCTGGGCGTCGCGGACGCCGGGCAGCATGCCATCGGCCCCGGCCCGCCGGCGGCCACCGGGCAGCGTGCTATCGGCCCCGGCCCGCCGGCGGCCACCGGGCCGGAGAGCCTCCAACGGTCTGGACGCCGGGGCCGTCTCCCATTCGCCGGACCGCGCGAAGGGACTCCCGTCCGCTCCTCGCGCGGGATGGGACGTTCTGGGACGGATCAGCGCTGAAAAGGCGCGTGAATTCCGGCGGTGGCCGGCCGCGATCGCGCGGAGGTGCGTTCGGCGTTTCGTCGCGTTGCGGAGTGCAGCGTGCCGTACTCGCGGTAGAAAGAGACCGCGCCGTCGATGGCGCGTCGAAACTTCGGAATCGAGGAGCCGTTTCGGGGGGAATGAATGCTCCGTACCTATTCCATAGTTATTTCCGTGATGCTGCTGGCGCTGATGGCGTGCGGCTCCCACTCCGCGCAGACCACGCGGCCCGGGGCGTCCGGCGCGGCCGCCGCCGCGCCGTCCACCACGGCGCCGGGCGCGTACGGCGCGGCGGCGACGCCGGTCACGTGCCCGACAAAGGCGACGCGGAAGTTCGCCAAGACCCGTTTCGTGGCCAATGCAGGATTGGCGGCCGGCGCCTTCAAGCGTTATATCTATACGCCGTACAAGAAGGGCGCTTTCAAGTCCGGCGCGCATGGCCGGAAGCGGGCCATCGCGAAGGCCGCCGTGGCCGCGGCGTTCACGCTCGACCAGCTCCGCCGCGCCAAGAACAACGTCAAGGCCGACCCGACGCTGTGCAGGGCGCTCACCAGTCCGATCGGCAAGCTCAGCGCCCTGGCGACCGCGATGGTCGCCCGGCTCAAGAAGGGCGATGCCGACCCGTCCCAGATCGGATCGTTCGACGGCGGCCTCGAAGGCTTCCGCAAGGACGCCGGCAGCGCGGGCGCGGGCTTCAAGGACCGCACCCCGCCCGCCGGTTCGATCGGCGGCTGAAACGCACGCGGCGATACGACGGCCGCGCGGTCCCCGCCGGGATCATGCGGCCGTCGTGCGTGAACGCACCCCCGGCGACCGCCCGCCGTAGCGCCCCCCGCGCCGCCCGCCCGCGCCATCCGTATGCGCTGCCCGTGGTGAGCGCGCGCGGTCGGCGGTGCCCGCAGGCCGTGGCGGCCGCGCGAGAGGGCGGCGCGCCGGGCGCGGTCACCCCCGCGGGCGGGACGCTGCCAACCGTACGCGCGCCCGCTGCGCCGCCGGCACGCCTCACGGACACGCCGGAGCACGACGGGAGGCGGCGGAGCAATGCGGGATGGCGCGCCGCGATCGGACAGGCGGAGCACGATGGGAGGCGACGGAGCAACGCCGGACGCGCCCCGGGGGGACGGCGAGCCGCGCCCGGGGCGACCGGCATGACCGGGCAGAGCGGGGCATGCGGCGCGCGGCGGCGTCCGGTCGCATTCCCGGTCGCCCGGCCGGGCGACCCGGGCGGGGTACGCCGACGGGCGTAGCCGGTGCCGGACGGATACGCCGAGCGCGGTAGCCCGATGACTCCCAGCGTGGGAGGACACCGCCCGGTCCGGCTGGAATTGTGCGTACATGGATTCGGAACAGGCGACCAGGGTCCCGGAGGCCCCGCCGCGTGGGCGCGCCGCCACCGCCGTGCTCGCGCTCACCGCCGTAACGATGGTAACGATCATCGTCCAGTTCGCCCTCGCCGGCCTGGGCACGTTCGGCGAGGTGCACGACAAGAAGGCCGGGGACTCCTACTTCTCGGCGCACCAGAGGCTGGGACTGGCCATCGGGCTGCTGACGCTGCTCATCCTCGTCGCCGCGCTGATCGAGCACCGCTCCCGTGCCACGGTGATCCGTGCCGTCGTGCTGTTCGTGCTCGCCGGCCCCGTGCAGCCGGTGCTGGGCACGCTCGGCGCGGACAAGGCCGCGTGGGTCGGGATGCTGCACGCGGTCAACGGAATCGCCATCATGGCGCTGACCGGCATGTTGATGAGCGGGGCGCGCTCGCCCCGGCCGCCGCGCCCCGCACCGTGACCCGCGCCCGGCGGTGCGCGCCACGCCGCCGCGCTGACGGACGCGCAGGCGCGAAAATACGGCGTCGATACGACCGGCTTCATGCGCGACGGCGTCTATCTCTGGAACGATTTCGCCGACTTTCTGGTCTGCTACGACAAGGTGTCCGAGGTCTATCGCACCGAGGAGGATTACGCGCGCCTCACCGAAACCTATCTTGAAGAGCTGGCCGGCATCGGCACGATCTACAGCGAACTCATTGTCTCGCCGGACCATGGTGATCGCATCGGCCTCGGCGCTGACGCCTATATCGCCGGCGTTTCCGCCGGCATCCGCGCGGCGGAGGCAAAGACCGGCATCGTGGCGCGGTTGATTGTCACTGGCGAGCGTCATTTCGGCCCGGATAGCGTGGTCAAGGCGGCCGCATATGCCGAAAAGAGCAGCAACACGCTGATCACCGG
>JBEHYF010000093.1:0-20502 GCA_048498315.1 Actinomycetota bacterium | reverse complement strand
CGGAACCGCCCGATCACCGCGGTCGAGCTGGGGAACCCCTCGATCCTGCGCGCGGGCCCGCCCCGGCCGCGACCGCTACGCCGCGGCCGTACGGGGGCCGCCGGCCGGTGTGGCTGACCGGCCGGCGCTCCGGCACCGGCGGTACGGAACAGGGCGCCGGAGGGCACCGGCGGCGTGGGATGGGGGTGCGGCGATGGGGGCGTCACCTGGTCCGGCGTTGCGGCGAGTGGCGGCGGTTCCGGCGAGGGGCCTGCCGGCGAGGGGCCGTGCGCGTGAACGGGTGGTGAAAGCGCCTTTTGCGGCGGACGGCTCCTGAGTTACGTTCGCGAGGCGGGTTTGGGAGCGCTCCCAGGCCCCTGCATTCCCCGCCGGTACGACCCATGGAGCCGCAATGCGACCTCAACGCGTGGTCTCCGTCCTCCTTGCGTTCGCCCTGTCCGTGTTCGGCTTCGGCATCATCGCCGGATCGGGCACCGCGAACGCCGCCGTCAGCTGTACCGTCGACTACTCGGCGAACGACTGGGGGACGGGCTTCGTCGCCTCCCTCACGATCCACAACCTCGGCGACGCGCTGAACGGGTGGACGCTGACGTACTCCTACTCCGGCAACCAGAAGCTGGCCAACGGCTGGGGCGGGAACTGGTCGCAGTCCGGCCAGAACATCACCGTCACGAACGCGAGCTACAACGGCTCGATCGCCGCGGGCGCCGGCGTCAGCATCGGCGCCCAGTTCTCCTACAGCGGCACCAACACGGCGCCCACGTCGTTCACGCTCAACGGCACCGCCTGCACTGGCGCGGGCGGCGGCTCCGGCGGTGGCGGGGGCGGCGGCTCCGGCGGTGGCGGGGGCACCGGCGGCGGTGGCGGATCCACCAGCGGGCCGGCGCCCAAGCTGCACGTGTCCGGCAACAAGCTGGTCGACGCGAACGGCAAGACCGTGCGGCTGCGCGGGGCCAACCGCTCCGGCGGCGAGTTCGCCTGCATCCAGGGCAACGGCATCTGGGACGGCCCGGTCGACGACGCCTCCATCAACGCCATGGCGGCCTGGCACATCACCGCGGTGCGGGTGCCGCTGAACGAGGAGTGCTGGCTCGGCACGAGCAACGTCCCGTCGCAGTACGGCGGCACGGCCTACCAGAACGAGGTCAAGGGCTTCGTCTCGCGGCTCGAGGCGCATGGCATGACGCCGATCGTCGAGATGCACTGGAGCTACGGCACCTACATCGGCCCGTCCTCCGGCTGCTCCGACGTGCACGCCACCTGCCAGAAGCCGATGCCCGACGCCCAGTACGCGCCGTCGTTCTGGACCGGCGTGGCGAACGCCTTCAAGGGCGACGACGCGGTGGTCTTCGACCTGTTCAACGAGCCGTACCCAGAGCGCGCGACGGGCAGCGAGACCTCCGGCTGGCAGTGCTGGCGTGACGGCGGCACCTGCTCCGGCATCCCGTACCAGGTGGCCGGGTTCCAGAAGCTGGTCGACACGGTCCGGGCGACCGGGGCGACCAACGTCATCCTCGTCGGTGGCCTGGCCTACTCCAACGATCTGACGCAGTGGCTGCAGTACAAGCCGACCGACCCGAAGAACAACCTGGCCGCGTTCGCGCACATCTACAACTTCAACAGCTGCTCCAGCACCTCGTGCTTCGACAGCCAGCTCGCGCCGGTCGCGGCGCAGGTGCCGCTCACGCTGAGCGAGATCGGCGAGAACGACTGCGGGCACGGATTCATCGACACGGTGATGAACTGGGCCGACGCCCACGGTGTCGGCTATCTGGGCTGGACGTGGAACACCTGGGACTGCAGCAGCGGCCCGTCGCTCATCAGCAGCTACGACGGCACGCCGACGGCGTACGGCGTCGGGCTGCGCGACCACCTCATGTCCACTTCCTAGGGGAGGCGGGCGGCCACCCCACGGGAAGAGCCGCCCGCGTCGCGCGCCTACGCCCGGTCCAGGGTCGCGGTCACCAGGGCGCGGGCCTCGTCCTGGACACGTGCCAGGTGGCCGGGTCCCTGGAAGGACTCGGCGTAGATCTTGTAGACGTCCTCCGTGCCGGACGGGCGGGCCGCGAACCAGGCGTTCTGGGTGCAGACCTTGACCCCGCCCAGCGCGGCGCCGTTGCCGGGTGCGGACGTGAGCACCGAGGTGATCGGCTCGCCGGCCAGCGTGTCGGCGGTGATCTGGTCCGCCGACAGCCTGCCGAGCACGGCCTTCTGCTCGCGCGTGGCCGGTGCGTCGACGCGGGCGTACGCCGGGTCGCCGTACCGCCCGGCCAGCTCGGCGTAGTGCGCGCTGGGGGAGCGGCCGGTGACCGCGGTGATCTCCGCGGCGAGCAGCGCCATGATGATGCCGTCCTTGTCGGTGGTCCACACCGAGCCGTCGCGGCGCAGGAAGGACGCACCCGCGCTCTCCTCGCCGCCGAACCCGAGCGAGCCGTCGAGCAGCCCCGGGACGAACCACTTGAAGCCGACCGGTACCTCGACGAGACGGCGACCCAGCCCCTCGGCGACCCGGTCGATCATGCTGCTGCTGACCAGCGTCTTGCCGACCCCGGCGCCGGCGGGCCAGTCCGGCCGGTGGCCGTACAGGTAGGAGATGGCCACCGCGAGGTAGTGGTTGGGGTTCATCAGACCGCCGTCGGGCGTCACGATGCCGTGCCGGTCGGCGTCCGCGTCGTTGCCGGTGCAGACGTCGAACTCGTCCTTGCGGGCGATCAGCGACGCCATCGCGTACGGCGACGAGCAGTCCATCCTGATCTTGCCGTCCCAGTCGAGCGTCATGAACCGCCACGTCGGGTCGGTGTGCGGGTTGACGACGGTCAGGTCGAGGCCGTGGCGCTCGGCGATCTCGCCCCAGTAGGCCACGCTCGCGCCGCCGAGGGGGTCGGCGCCGATGCGCACGCCGGCCCGCCGGATCGCCTCCAGGTCGAGCACGGCGGACAGGTCGTCGACGTACGCGCCGAGGAAGTCGTAGCGCCCGGTGGTCTCGGCGGCGAGCGCGCGGGCGTACGGGATCCGCTTGACCTCCTTCAGCTCGCCGGCGATGAGCGCGTTCGCGCGGTCCTGGATCCAGGAGGTGGCGGAGGTGTCGGCCGGTCCGCCGTTCGGCGGGTTGTACTTGAACCCGCCGTCGGCGGGAGGGTTGTGCGACGGGGTGACCACCACGCCGTCGGCCAGGCCGCTCGTACGCCCCCGGTTGTGGGTGAGGATCGCGTGCGACAGCGCGGGCGTCGGCGTGTAGCCGTCGCGGCTGTCGATGAGGACCCGCACGCCGTTGGCGGCGAACACCTCCAGCGCCGACACGCGCGCCGGCTCCGACAGCGCGTGCGTGTCGATTCCCAGGAACAGCGGCCCGTCGACGCCCTGGCTCGCGCGGTACTCGCAGATGGCCTGGCTGGTGGCCAGGATGTGGTCCTCGTTGAAGGCGGTGTTCAGCGCCGACCCCCGGTGCCCGGACGTGCCGAAGGCGACGCGCTGCCCGGCCTGCGCCGGATCCGGATGCCCGGCGTAGTACGCCGTCACGAGCCGTGCCACGTCCACCAGATCCGACGGGCGGGCCGGCTGCCCCGCACGCTCATGCACCATGGAATCTCCTCTGGGCGATGGTCGTCTTCGACGCCAGTCTTACCCAGGCCCGGTCCCGCGCTCCGTCCGAGGGCGGCTCACGGCGCGCCGGGGTCGTCCCCGGCCCGGTCGTGGCCCGTCTTCACCGGCATGTGACCCGGAGGCGCCCATGCGCCATGGCCGCCGATCGAGGTGCACCAGGGATGAACGCCGGCCCCATTCTCGCACCCGCGCCGATGGGCCGCGGGGACCGCGAGTACCTCGCCGCACGCCGCCGTTCGCCCGCGGCGGCCTCGACCCCGCGAGCCGGTTGCGGGGAAGGGCTGCGGCTCCCGCGCGAGGCACCGGCCGGGGCGGCCGCGTCCACGTCGCCGGCGTGTCCGTCGCCGGCCGCGGTCCCGGCTGGATCACCCCGGGCGCGCCGCGTGAATCGCCGTCGACGAGGTGGTCGCCGACGCGATCGCACGGTGGCGGCCGCTGCACCCTTCGGGTGTGGGGCGACGACGACACGTCGTCTGCCGGGTGTCCAAGGCCGGCCACGTCACCGGCCCGCCGGCCGTCGCGCAGCCGCGGTCGGCCGGAAACCCGAGTGCGCGTCCACCACACCGACGGCGGACGATCACACGGCTGCGCTTTCCGCCCGCCCGCCGGCACGCGGGCGGGCGGCCCGGCTCACCCGTTGCAGCCGCAGGAGCAGCCCTTGGGGCAGGAGCAGGAGGCGCCGTGTCCGCATGAGCAGTTCAGTGTCATGGTCCCAGCGTGCGGCGCGACGCCGGAACCGGCAAGGCAGACTTTCCTGACCGTATCCGACGGAAGATCTCACCGGCCCGGCGACCGTCCGTACCGGCGTCATGCGCGCGAGCCCCGGCCCTTCACCGCCCGGCGTCTTCGGCGATGCGGCCTGACCCCGCTCCGGTCGTCGCCCGGGTGCCGCAGCTTTTCGATGCGGCGCGGCGGCACGCGCGTCCCCTGCCGCGCCCTCGCGCACGCCCCGGTGGCACGCCCGGCGGGTCGGTGCGCGCCGCCGGCGGGATGAACCGGCCGAGTCGGCCGGCGCCGGGTGCGGCGGCCGGGCGGTGTCAGGGTTTGCGGCCGACGGCGCCGTACAGCCAGCGGGTCGCCTCCGGTGCCGGGTCGGCCGGGTCCGGGCGCCATTCGTCGATGGTCACCAGCCCGGGTTCGACCAGGTCGAATCCCTCGAAGAAGCCGGCGATCTCGGCTCGCTCGCGGAAGAAGATCGGCGTCGGCGTCGTGGCGTAGACCGCCTCGATCTGCTCGACCGACGCCGGCGGGCGGTCGTCGCGGGTGACGTGGGTGGCGGCGATGTGGCTCCCGGACGGCAGGGCGTCGCGGAGCCGTCCCATGATCCGCGGGCGTTCCTCCAGGGTGAGAAAGTGGATCATGGCGATCAGCAGCACGCCCACCGGCTGGTCGAAGTCGATCAGTTTGGCGGTCTCGGGATGCCCGAGCACCGAATCGGGGTCGCGCATGTCCGCGGTGGCCACGGCCGTGTTGTCGTCGGTGGTCAGCAGCGCGCGGCCGTGCACGAGCACGACCGGGTCGTTGTCGACGTAGACCACCCGGGCGTCCGGCGTGACCTCCTGGGCGATCTCGTGGGTGTTGCCCGCGGTGGGCAGGCCCGAGCCGATGTCGATGAACTGCCGGACGCCCTGGCGCGCCATGTAGCGCACCGCGCGGCGCAGGAACGCGCGGTTCTCGCGGGCGAGCTGCCGGATCTCGGGCATCGCATCGGCGACCCGATCCACGGCCTCCCGGTCGACGCGGAAGTTGTTCTTGCCATCCAGGTAGTAGTCGTACATCCGCGCGACGCTGGGCTTGCTCGTATCGATGCCCAGCGACGCCGGATCGACCTCGTTCTGCACGCGTGGTCTCCGTTCCGGCCGTGCCGCCCACATTGATCATGAATCCTATGGGGCGTCGATCGCCTTTGTCAGAAACAGCCGTGATTTCTCGCGCGCGCCGAACGGCCGGGGAGGCGCCCACCCGTGCTTGCCGAGGCTCTTGCGGACCACGTCGGCGGCGCGGTCGGCGGCGGACGCGAACGTGCCGGCCAGGACGTTCGCCGCCGCCGACTCGACGCCGGGATGCGGGTGCGCCGGCGCCATCGCCTCCGCCGTCTTGATCGCCGCGGCCATGCCCCGCAGCTCCGCGGCGCCGCGGGTGCGCAACTGGAGCTCCTCGCGCTCCTCGCGCTCCTCGCGTTCCTCGCGCTCGGTACCGACGCGCGGAACTCGGCGAACAGCGGATCGAAGCCCGCGGCGCAGGTGCCCAACTTCTCCAGCGCCCGCAGTACCCGCTTGCCCTCGTTCTCGTCTTCGAACCGCGCGTCGATCACCCGGTCGCCGTCGCGGATCGTCCGGCGGGAACCATCGCCCGTGCCGACCTGCTCAAACGCGACCCGGCCCGGCGCCGGCGACCCGGCGACCCGGCGAGGCGGCGAGGCGGCGAGGCGAGACTTTCATCGATCATGTGGCGCGATGACCCCGGCTTTGATCAACGATCTTTACGGTGGTGACCGGACCGTGCGGCGGTGGGTGAGCCGCCGCCGCGACCCTCGCCGAACTCCGGGAGGTGCCATGCCGGGCAGCACCAGGCTCTCGCCGCCGTGACCGGCCCGGTCACGGCGGCGGTGGGAGCGGCGACCGGGGCGCTCGTGCTGGCCGACGTGCTGAGCGAGGCGCTGTGCCGGTGCGCGCCGCGGTGGGGGCTCGTCGACCGTCCGGGCATCCGGAAGGCGCACCGCCGGCCGACGCCGTACCTGGGCGGCGTGGCGATCGCGGCCGGTACGGCCGCCTCCGCCGCCGCCTTCGTGCCGCACTGGGATCGGCGGCTCGTCGCCCTCCTCGCGGCCGGCCTGCTGATGGCGCTCGTCGGTCTGGTCGACGACGTCAGGCCGGTGCCCAGGCTGTACCGGATCACCGTGGAATGCCTCGCCGCGGCGGGCGTGGTCGCCTGCGGCTGCCGGATCGAGGTGTTCGGTGGCTGGGCGGATCCGGTGCTGACGGCCGCGTGGATCGTCGTGCTGACGAACTCCTTCAACCTGCTGGACAACATGGACGGCGCCGCCGCGATGACGGCCGTCGGCGGCTGCACGCTCCTGGCCGCCGCCGCCTCCCTCGCCGGCCGTACCGGCCTGGCGCTGTTGCTGGTCGCGCTATCCGCGGGCTGCCTGGGGTTCCTCGTGCACAACTGGGCGCCCGCACGGATGTTCATGGGCGACACCGGCTCGATGTTCATCGGGTTCGTGATCGCCTCGGCCGCCGTGTCGATCCCGGTGTCCGGCAGGCCGGTCGACCGCCTCGCGGAGCTCTTCCTGTTCACGTTCGTCGCCACGGTCGACACGTGCCTGGTCGTCATCGCCCGGCCGTGCGCCGGTCTGTCGTTCCTCACCGCGGGCACCGACCACGCCTCGCACCGCCTGCACCTGATGGGCCTGAGCGTGCGCCAGGTCGCGGCCGTGATGTTCACTGTGGCGGCCCTGTCGTCGCTGTGCGGGGTCGGTGTCGCCCGCGGGTGGCTTCCGGGGGCGGGAACGCTCGTGGCGGCCGTCGTCCTGGCCGCGGCCGCGATCGTCGTGCTGATGCGGGTGCCGGCCTACGCGCTGCCGGAAGAGCCGGCGGAGTCGCGTCCATGACCCGGATCCGGCGAATGGCGTGCGGCGCCACCGGGGAATTCCGCCGCGTGCGGGAGCGCGCGGAACGGCGCGCTGCCTTGACAGCGGTTGCGCATCGGCGTTCGAATACGAACGGTGAAGGCGGAATTCACCACCATAATCTCGGGATGAGGCTCGCGAAATGGACATCAGCTATCAGGAAACGCAGGATCGCCTCGCGAGTCGCATCCGGGCGCACAAGCTGTTCGGCAATTTCGAGATCGGCGAGTGGATCGATGCCTTCCTGTCCCGGTACACTCCGCGCCGCGTGCTCGACCTCGGCTGCGGCGACGGCAACCACCTCGGCCTGTTCCTGCGCCACGTCGGTCCCGAGGGCACCGTCACCGGCATCGACCGCGACGGCGGGCTGATCGCCCGGGCGCGCGAGCGCCACGCCGGCGCCGACCGGCTGTCGTTGCACGTCGGGTCGATGGACGAACGGCTGCCGTTCGCCGACGGCGCCTTCGACCTGTGCATGGCCAACTTCTCCATCTACAACGCCCGCGACGCCGCCTTCACCCTCGGCGAGCTGCTGCGGGTGCTCGAACCCGGCGGCGAGCTGGTGATGATCGGGCCGGCCCCGGGCAACGTGATGGAGCTGTACGAGTTCAACGAGAAGGTCACCGGCCGCCGGGTCGACGAGAAGACACTGCGCCGCACCGAGCGCATCGTCAAGGAGATTCTGCCGCTCGCGCTGCAGATCTTCGGCCGGGTGCGGGCCGAGGTGCTCAATTCCGTTCTCAGTTTTCCCGATGCCCAGGAGTTCGTCCGCTATTTCTGCTCGACGCTGCTGTACGAGGAGATCGCCGAGCGCGAGGGATATTCGCCCGCCGACCTGATCGCCCACTGCCCCGCCGGCGGCCCCATCCCAGTTTCCAAGGAAATGGTCGCCGTGGCCGCGACCAAACCGGCCTGACCCGCTCGCGACGACACAGGGAGGCACGACGTGATCCGATGGGCCGAGCAGCGGCTGCTGATCGTGGCACCGCACCCCGACGACGAGCTGCTGGGCTGCGGGGCCCTGATCAGCCTGGTCAAGCGCTCCGGCGGGCAGGTCTTCGTGCTGTTCGTCACCGTCGGCGACACCCGCGACTACTCGGCCGCCGGGCTGTCCACCATGATCGAGCGGGAACGGGAGATCGAGGAGGTCGTCAAGTTCTGCGGCATCGACGGCCACCACCTCGCGCTGCCGGGCGACGAGTACCACCTGAAGCTCGACGCGCTGCCCCGGCAGCGCCTCATCGGGCTGATCGAACGCGACGGCCCGATGTCCCTGGCCGAAGTACGCCCCACCGTCGTCGCGATTCCGGACCTCACCAGCTACAACCAGGACCACCGCGCCGTCGCGCGGGCCGCGGTGACCGCGCTGCGCCCCGGGCCCGCCACCGACCGGCACCGGCCGGCGGTGGTTCTGGCCTACGAGGAGGTCGCCGACGGCTGGAGCGCCGAGGCGGTTCCGCCGCGCAACTTCCACGTCGCCGTCGACCCGGCCGATCTCGACCACAAGATCGAGGGTCTGCGCCGGTACGCGAGCCAGTGGCGGGCGCACCCGCACACCCGCTCGGAGAAGGCGCTGCGAGCGCTGGCGGCCGTCCGCGGCGTGCAGTGCGGCGCCGACCTCGCCGAGGCGTACCACTGCCTCCGCTTCATCGCCTGACGCCGATCACCTGTCGTTTCCCGTTTCCGCGGCGTGTGCCGTTCTTCGTTCGCCCGTGCCCGCCACCCCGCCCTCCGCGCCGGGCGGCCGCGCACCCGGCGTCTCCGGCCGGCCGCCGTTCGGCGCCTTCGGCCTCTCGTCTCGACCGCCGTCCCCGGCCTGCGGCGTACGGAAAGGAAGGACACGGGTGACGGCCGTCCCGGGTCTTCGGCATCCGGGTGACCGACGTCTCCCGCCGCCACGTCCGGGTGACCGGTTCGGCGCGGGCGGTGCGCCGGGCGTGCGGGCATCGCGCCCGGCGCGATGACCCTGCGCGCCCGGATGGGTGCGAACGTCCACCGGAACGCGGCGGCGCGGCGGACGCCCCGCCGCCCCGGTAACGAGGCGGAAACGACGAGGATACGAAGTCGTCATCCGCTTGACACCCCTACCGGCCAATGGCAATTTGAACGATCAAATCAGCCCACCGCAGGACGAGCCTCGCAGTCTCGGCAGGGGATGACATGGCCGTACGCGACCCGAACGGGGTGACGATCTCCGACGTCGCCGCCGCGGCCGGCGTCTCGCGCCAGACCGTGTCCAACGTCCTGAAGGCCCCGGCGCGGGTCGCGCCGGAGACGGCCGCACGCGTCCGCCGCGCCATCGAGGAACTCGGCTACCGGCCGAACCGCGCCGCGCAGAACCTGCGGCAGCGCGCCAGCCGCTGCTTCGGCTTCAAGATCAATTCGCCGATGGGCGTCAGCAACTTCCTCGACCGCTTTCTGCACGCCCTCGTCGAGGCGGCCGGCGCCGCCGGCTACCACGTCCTGCTGTTCACGCCCGCCGCCGTCGACGAGGAACTGGCCGCCTACGAGGACCTGATCCGCACCGGCACGGTCGACGGCTTCGTGCTCGCCGACGTGTGCGCCGGCGACCCGCGGCTGCGGTGGTTCGCCGAGCGCGGCATCCCCTTCGTGTGCTTCGGCCGGCCGCGGGACCTCCGGCAGGAGCGGGCGCCCTGGGTCGACGTCGACGGCGCGTACGGCCTGGGCCAGGCCGTCGACCACCTGGTCGCCCATGGGCATCGGCGCATCGCCTACCTGGGCTGGCCGGAAGGAACCGGCTTCGGCGACCAGCGCCGGGCCGGCTGGCGGGCGGCGATGCGGCGGCACGGGCTGGACACGACAGGGCTGTCGGCCGACAGCGTCGAGGACGTCACCGCGGCGGCCGAGGCGGCGGCCCGGCTGCTCGCCCGGCCCGACCCGCCCACCGCGTTCGCCTGCGGCAGCGACACGTACGCCGTGGGTGTGCGGCTGGCCGACGGGACCGGCGGGGACGGCGGGCCGCGCGTCGAGGTGGTCGGCTTCGACGACTCGCCCGCCGCGCGGATGATGTCGCCGCCGATATCGAGCGTGCGCCAGCCGCTCGCCGAGGTCGCCCGGCACGTCGTCGCGATGCTCGTGACGCAGATCAGCGGCACCGGTGCCGTACCCGAGGGGGTGATGCTGCGTCCCGAACTCGTCACTCGCGAGTGGCGTGGGCCCGAGACCGTCCGCTGAACGGCGGACCGTCGACAAGAAATGGAGTGGAAGTTGGCATCGATAGGGAGAATCACGCGTGCCGCGGTCGCCATCGTGGCGTCCGTGACGCTCGCCGCGGCCTGTGGCGGCAGCAAGTCCGGGAACGGAGGGTCGAAGACGTCGGACCAGCTCACCGGGCGCGGTCCGATCACCCTGGCCACGGGCAAGGACACGTCGGGCAACGTGCAGCATCAGATCGACACGTGGAACAAGGCGCACCCGCAGGAGACGGTGCGGCTGATCGAGCTCCCCGAGAGCGCCGACCAGCAGCGCCAGCAGATGGTGCAGAACGCCCAGACGAAGTCGGACGCCTACACCGTGCTCAACCTCGACGTCGTGTGGACGTCGGAGTTCGCGGCCAACCGGTGGATCACGCCGCTGCCCAAGAGTCAGTTCGACCTGAGCGCGTTCCTGCCCGCCGCGGCGAAGACCGGTCAGTACCGCGGCACCCTGTACGCCGCGCCGTGGAAGACCGACGCCGGCCTGCTGTACTACCGCAAGGACCTGCTGAGCAAGGCCGGGATCAGCTCACCGCCGAAGACGTGGGCCGAGATGCAGGCCGACTGCGCCAAGATCAAGGGAGTGAGCTGCTACGCCGGGCAGTTCGACAAGTACGAGGGTCTGACCTGCAACTTCTCCGAGGCGGTGGACAGCGCCGGCGGCCACATCCTCAATGACGCCGGCAAGCCGGACGTCAACACCCCGCAGGCCAAGGCCGGCCTGGACTTCCTCGTGAACGGCTTCAAGAGCGGGATGATCCCCAAGGAGGCCATCACCTACGAGGAGGAGGACGCCCGGCGCGCCTTCGAGGCGGGCAAGCTCGTCTTCCTGCGGCAGTGGCCGTACCAGTACGCGCTGTCGAACAAGCCCGGTTCCTCCAAGGTCGTCGGCAAGTTCGACGTCGCCCCGCTGCCCGGCCTGAACGGCCCCGGTTCCCCGACGCTGGGCGGGCACGACCTGGCCATCTCCTCGTTCGCCAAGAACAAGGCCACCGCGCTCGACTTCATCAAGTTCCTCACCGGCGCCGACCAGGAGCGCGCGAACCTGCTCGCCAGCTCTGAGGCCCCGACCCTCGCGGCGCTGTACGACGAGCCCGCGCTGCAGCAGAAGTTCCCCTACCTGCCGACCCTGAAGGCATCCCTCGCCAACGCCGTGCCGCGGCCGCAGGCCGTCCGGTACAACGACGTGACCACGGCGATCCAGGAGGACGTCTACGCGGCGTTGACCGGGAAGATGACCAGTGATCAGGCGCTGGCCGACCTGCAGAACAAGCTCGGACAGCTGATCCAGTCATAGTGGTGCGCCGTGGCGGGACGCCCCGGCGCGCGGGGCGTCCCGCCACGGCCTCAGGGAGGACTCGCATGACCACCACCACTGCCGAGCCGGCGGCCAAGCCGGTCCACCGGCGGCGCCGGGGTGACGTCCAGGGGTCGGGTCGCCTGGCCGCAATCCTGCTCTCGCCGACCTGCGTCGTGCTGGCGGCGGTCGTCGGCTACCCGATCATCGCGGCACTGCGCCAGTCGCTGTACGAGCGCAGCCAGGGCCTGGACGCCAACGGCTTCGTCATCCAAGGCGACAAGTTCGTCGGCCTGAAGAACTACATCGACATCTTCACCGGCGCGGACTCCGGCGCGTTCTGGAACGCGTTCTGGAACACCACCTTCTTCACCGTCGTCACCGTCTCGATCGAGACGGTGCTCGGGGTCGCGATGGCGCTCGTCATGCACCGCGCGTTCCGCGGCCGTGGGCTGGTCCGCGCCAGCATCCTCGTGCCGTGGGCCATCCCCACCGTGGTCTCCGGCCTGATGTGGCGCTGGGTGTTCAACGCCGACGGCATCGCCAACAAGATCATCGGCACCCAGGTCCTGTGGACCACGGAGGGCTTCCACGCCAAGCTCGCCGTCATCATCGCCGACACGTGGAAGACAGCCCCGTTCATCGGCCTGCTCGTGCTCGCCGGGCTGCAGGTCATCCCGCGCGAGGTGTACGAGGCGGCGCGCGTCGACGGCGCCGGGGCCTGGCACACGTTCTGGCGCATCACGCTCCCGATGATCAAGCCGGTGCTGCTCGTCGCGGTGCTGTTCCGGCTGCTGGACGTGCTGCGCATGTTCGACCTGCCGGCCGTGCTGATCGGCCTGCACAAGGACTCGGTCGAGACGCTGACCATGATCGCCTTCGACGAGGCGACGAACCTGCGCTACGGGTCGGCCGCCGCGTACGCCACGGTGCTGTTCGTCTACGTCGCGCTGGTGGCGTACGGGTTCGTCAAGCTGCTCGGCGCCGACATCATCGGCGACATGCGGCAGGCGGCGTCGCCCAGGGCCGCCCGCCGCAAGCGGCCGGCCGCGGTCCCCCGGGAGGTGCCGGCATGACCGCCGTCTCGCGACCGGCGCCGCCCTCGCGGAGGGCCGGGCGCGGTTTCAGCGCGCGCCGGGCCCTGCCGTACATCGGCATGGCCGTCATCGTGTTCTACTGCCTGGCGCCGTTCTACTGGATGGTCGTCTCGGCGTTCCGGCGGCCCGAGGACCAGTTCGACAACTCGCTGCTGCCCAGCCCGTGGTCGATCACCAACTTCCGCGCGGTGTTCAAGCCGGACGTGGGCTTCCAGCGGGCGCTGCTGAACAGCCTGATCGTGGCGGGGGTCACCACGCTGATCACCCTGCTGGTCGGTACGTTCACCGCGTACGCGCTGGCCCGGCTGCAGTTCCGGTTCAAGAACGCCGTGCTCGGCGTGGTCATCGCCACGTCGATGTTCCCGGGCATCTCGCTGATCATCCCGCTGCTGAAGCTGTTCAGCGGCATCGGATGGATCAACACCTACCAGGCGATGATCCTGCCGACCCTGTCGTTCGCGCTCCCGCTGGCGGTGTGGAACCTCACCGCGTTCTTCCGGCAGATGCCGTTCGAGCTGGAGCACGCGGCGATGGTCGACGGGTGCACGCGCGGCGCGGCGTTCCGGAAGATCATCGTGCCGCTGGCCGCGCCGGGCGTCTTCACGACGGCCATCCTCACCTTCATCGCCGCGTGGAACGAGTACATCATCGCGCTCAGCATGGTGAACAAGAAGAGCATGCAGACCGCGACCGTCGCGATCTCCAAGTTCACCGGCGCGTACGGTTTCGACCAGCCTTACGGCACGCAGATGGCGGCCGGCGTGATCGTCACGGTCCCGCTCGTGCTCGTCGTCCTGCTGTGCCAGCGGCGCATCATCGCCGGCCTGGCCGCCGGCGGCGTCAAGTAGCCCCCCCGGGGCGGCGGGTCGCCGCCCGCCGCCCCGGCCCCCCATCCGAAAGGCAACCGTGCACCCCAGCGACACGACCCCGTGGTGGCGCAGCGCCGTCATCTACCAGATCTACATCCGCAGCTTCGCCGACGGGAACGGCGACGGCGTCGGCGACGTCGCCGGCATCCGGTCCCGGCTGCCGTACCTGCGCGACCTCGGTGTGGACGCCATCTGGATCAACCCGTGGTACCCTTCGCCGATGGTGGACGCCGGCTACGACGTGGCCGACTACACCGACATCGAGCCGATGTTCGGCGACCTCGCCGCGGCCGAGGCGCTGATCGCGGAGGCGCACGAGCACGGCCTGCGGGTGATCCTCGACATCGTCCCGAACCACACCTCCGACCGGCACGCCTGGTTCCAGGCCGCGCTGGCGGCCGGGCCGGGAAGCCCCGAGCGCGACCGGTACGTGTTCCGGCCGGGGCGCGGCGAGAACGGGGAACTGCCGCCGAACGACTGGCGCAGCGCCTTCGGCGGCAGCGCCTGGACGCGGCTGCCGGACGGCGAGTGGTACCTCCACCTGTTCGCGCCCGAGCAGCCCGACCTGAACTGGGAGAACCCGGAGGTCGCCGCCGAGTTCGAGCGGGTCCTGGCGTTCTGGTTCGACCGCGGTGTCGACGGCTTCCGCATCGACGTCGCGCACGGGCTGGTGAAGCAGGCCGGGCTGCCGGACGTCGGCGGCGACGGCGAAGACGTCCTGGAGCCGACCAAGCGGATCGACCACCCGCACTGGGACCGGGACGAGGTGCACGAGATCTACCGCGGCTGGCGCCGGGTCGCCGACCGCTACGACGGCCACCGCACGTTCGTCGCCGAGGCGTGGGTGGCCGGGCCGGAGCGCCTCGCCCGCTACGTGTGCCCGGACGAGCTGCACACCGCCTTCAACTTCGACTTCCTGCGCGCGCCGTGGGACGCCGCCCGCCTGCGCGCCGTCATCGACTCCAGCATGGGCGCGCTCGCCTCGGTCGGCGCCCCGGCCACGTGGGTGCTGTCCAACCACGACGTCGTGCGGCACGTCACCCGGTACGGCCGCCCGCACACCGAGGGGCGCGGCCCGCGCCACGACGTGCACGAGCCGCTCGACCTGGAGCTCGGCGTCCGCCGGGCCCGCGCCGCCGCGCTGCTGATGCTGGCGCTGCCCGGCGGCGCGTACGTCTACCAGGGGGAGGAGCTCGGCCTGCCCGAGGTCGAGGACATCCCCGAGGAGGCGCTGCAGGATCCGGTGTGGGAACGGTCCAACCACACCGTCAGGGGCCGGGACGGCTGCCGCGTCCCGATCCCGTGGTCCGGCGACTCGCCGCCGTTCGGGTTCGGCCCGGACGGCACCCGCCCATGGCTGCCGCAGCCGGAGTCGTGGAAGCGGCTCACCGCCGAGGCGCAGCGCGGCGACCCGGCCTCGACGCTGGAGCTGTACCGCGCCGCCCTGCGGCTGCGGCATGACCGGCCCGAGCTCGGCGACGGCGCGATGACCTGGCAGGACGCGCCCGAGGGCGTGCTGTGGTTCACCCGCGCGCCCGGCTTCGCCTGCGTGGTCAACGTCTCCGGCGCGCCGTGCCCGCTGCCCGCGGACGCGCGGGTGCTGCTGGCCAGCGGCCCGCTCGACGGGGGAGCGCTGCCGCGTGACACGGCGGTCTGGCTCGCCGTCTCCGGCTGAGGCCACCGGAGTTTCGTCCCATCCGGTCTCGGGGGGTTCCGTCGATCAGAGGTGATCATGAGAAGACCCGTAACAACGACCGCCGTCGCCCTCGCGCTCGCCGCCGGCACCGTCGGCGTCGCCGCCGCGCCCGGCCAGGCCGCGCCCGGCCAGGCCGCGCCCGGCCGGGCCGCAACCGCGGCGTCGTTCTCGCCGGCGCCCGGCGGCACGGAGCTGTCGGAGACGACGCGGCTGCAGGACCGGCGCTCCGTCGTCATCGGCGACCGCTTCTACTCGGTGTCCACCGAGGACGGGCTGTACCCGGCGATGGGCTGGCACACGACCGGCGAGATGGGCGGCCTGTGGACGCCGCCGCTGAAGCTGCTCGACGGCGTGTGGTTCGGCGTCGACGGCGCCTGGCTCGGCAAACAGGCCCCGGCGCGGCGGTTCACCGCCGGGCACGGCTACACCCGCATCGACTACACGGCGCCGGACGGCGTGCGCGTCCAGCGCACCGACGCGGCGCCCGACGGCCTGCGCGCAGGCCTGATGCGCATCACGCTCAGCTCGCCGACCGCCCGCACGGTACGGCTCGACGTGGACGCCCACTCGGAGCTGATGACCGCCTACCCGTGGGGTTCCACGACGCCCGACCAGCTCAAGAACAACCTGCCGGACACCGGCGCGTACCGGAACGGCGCGCTCGTCTTCCGCGAGCAGGGCACGCCGGACGTGCCGAACGCGCCGAAGCACGACTACGCCGCGCTGGTCGCCGCCGACCGTGCGCCGGTCGCGCATCAGCTCGGCGCCGGGCACCGCGGGCCGCAGGACCCGCCGGTGATCTGCCCGGTGACCGGCGACCAGCCCGCGCGCTGCGACGACACCGGGTTCGGCAAGGGCACCGGCGGACGGCTGTCGTATGAAATCCGGGTCCCGGCCCGGGGCAGCGCGAGCGTGTGGATCGCCGTGGCCGGCTCCGACCACGGGCTGGGCGAGGCGACCACCGCGCTGCACGCCGCGCTGCACGACCCGGCGGGCCTGCTCGCCCGTAAGATCGCCGCGCGGCGGGACGTCGCCGGCAACACCGTCGTCGACCTGCCCGGCGACCGGCTGCTCCAGCGCAGCGTCGAGTGGAGCAAGCAGAACCTCGCCGACTCCGTGCAGGAGGCCGACGACCTGCATCTGCGGGTGACCGAAGAGGGCAAGGACTTCCCAGCGCCGAAGGGCACGGTCGCCCGCGCCCGCTGGATCGGTGCCGGCTGGCCCGACTACCCGTGGCTGTTCGGCACCGACGGCGAGTACACCGCGTTCGCGGCGGTCGCGGCCGGCGACTTCCGCGCCATCGAGGACCACCTGCGCTCGCTGCGCGACGTCAGCGACATCGTCAACGACCGCAGCGGCAAGGTCGTGCACGAGGTCGTCTCCGACGGGTCGATCTACTTCGGCGCCAACGACGAGGCCGGCAACACCGACGAGACCGCCAAGATGCCCAGTGCGGTCGCGCTCGTGTGGCGCTGGACCGGCGACCGTGCGTTCCTGAACTCGATGTACGACTTTACCAAGCGCAACATGCACTACATCGTCGACAAGCTGGACGCCGACGGCGACGGCTGGCCCGAAGGCTCCGGCAACGTCGAGCGGCCCGGCATGGGCGTCGAGAAGCTCGACAACACCGTCTACACCATCCGCGGCCTGCGCGACCTGGCCGACATGGCCACCGCCGAGGGCGACACCGCCACCGCGACCTGGGCGGGTTCGCACGCCGACGCGATGGAGAAGAAGTTCGAGGCGACGTGGTGGTACGGCGGCGACACCGCCCAGTACGCCGACTCGATCGACGATCCGTCGAACCCCGCGAACGACAACACGAAGATCTTCCAGCGGCACTGGATCGGCCTGACCCCGATGGACGCCGAGCTGGTCCGCCCCGGCCAGGTCACCCGCCCGCTCGCGAGCGACCAGCACGCCCAGGCGGCGCTGGCCCGCCGTGAGCAGGACTGCTACACCGGCACGACCGGGCTCTACCACACCGGCACCGGCCCGACCTCGGCCGACGGCGGCAACAAGGGCACGTCCTGCGACAGCGCCGTCTCGTCCGTGCAGAGCGACCGGGAGGTGTTCTCGCTCGGCAACGCGGTCATGGCGGTCGCCGAGGGTAACTTCGGGCGGCTGGCCCAGCAGCGTACCTACACCGACGACAACGCGAAGATCCAGCTCGACCCGTCGCTGTGGGAGATGCCCGGCGCGATGCCGGAGATCGCGCCCAGCCCGGACTTCCAGGCGAACATCGACCGTCCCTTCACCGGGCGATCGATGGTGCTGCAGGCGTGGGGCGCGTACGGCGACCTGTGGCCGGTCGTGCACCAGCAGCTCGGCGTCTCGCCGGACATGGGCCGGCACCGCCTGGAGGTCGTCCCGCAGGTGCCGCAGGGCCAGACGCGCGTCGCGGGCCGGCACATCCTCGTCGGCGGCGGCGCGATCGACGTCACCGCCACCGCCGCCGGGAAGGCGCTGCGCACCGTCGTGACCCGGCACGCCGCCCGCGCCGCGCTCACCATCGGCCAGGTGCTGCCGTCCGGCGCGCACGTCGCGGCGGTGACGCTGGACGGCCGGTCCGTCGCCTACACGGTGCGGCACACCGCCCGCGGCGACGAGGTCGTCGCGAACGCGGGGTCGCGGGACGGCACGTCCGTCCTCGCGGTCACCCTGCGCTGAGACCGGGGCCGGGCGCTTGTCCAGGGCGCCCGGCCCCCCCTTTTCCGTGAGGGAGTCCCCCTTGTCCCAGCCCCCGCTGCACGAGCACGTCACGTGCGTGGCCGCCCCCGCCATGTGGCTGTCCCCGCCGTCCGGGCGCATGACCGGCGGCGTCGACGGCCTGTACGTCGCCGATCGCCGCGCGCTGTCGCGGCTCGTGCTCACCTTCGACGGCGCCGAACCGGAACCCGCGGACGCCGAGTGGCACGGCGCGGACGAGGTGCGGTTCACCGCGACCGCCGGGGACCTGACGGTCGAGCGGGCCCGCACCGTGACCCGCGACGGCGGCATCGAGCGGATCACCGTCCGCAACACCGGCGCCGTCGCCGTCACCACGGCCCTCGCCGTCGACGCGGCCACCGACCTGGCTCCGATCAGCGTCGTCCGGACGGGCGAGGCGCACCCGTTCGAGGCGGTGCCGCTGCGCGACGGGACGCCGCTGACCGCGCCCGACGGCTACCGGGTGGTGCTGCACGGCACCACCCGCGCCGAGCCGGCCCTCGCGCCGGGGGAGTCCTACACGACCACGCTCACCGTGCGGGCCGCCCCGCCGCCGGTCACGGAGCCACCCGCCGGTCCCGGGCACAGCCCGCCGCTCGCCCGGTTCCGGCAGGAGCCGCCCGCCGGGCCGCCGCCCTGGTCGGACGCGCCGCTCGCCGTACGCTCCGGCGACCCGCGCCTGGACGCGCTGGTCGCGCAGGGCGTCGCCGACCTGGGCGCGCTGCTGCTCGGCGACGGCGATGACGTGTACTGCGCCGCCGGCAGCCCCTGGTACCTCACCCTGTTCGGCCGCGACGCGCTATGGAGCGCGCGGCTCGCGCTGCCGCTCGGCCACGAGCCGGTCGCCGGCGCGCTGCGCGCCCTGGCCCGCCACCAGGGCGTCCGCCACGACCCGATGACCGAGGAGGAGCCCGGGAAGATCCCGCACGAGCTGCGGCCGGTGCACGCGCCGGGGCTGCTGCCGCCGGTGTACTACGGCACGGTCGACGCGACGGCGCTGTTCGTGGTCACGCTGGCGGAGGCGTGGCGCTGGGGGATGCCCGCCGACCAGGTCGAGGAGCTGCTGCCGGCCGCCGGACGCGCGCTGGCGTGGCTCGCCGGGCACGAGGAGTTCGTGTCCTACACCGGTTCGGCGGACCGGCTGGTCAACCAGGGCTGGAAGGACTCCGTCGACGGCGTCCAGCACGCCGACGGCAGGCTCGCCGTGGCGCCGGTCGCGCTGTCGGAGGTGCAGGCGTACGCGTACCAGGCGGCGACGCTCGGCGCGGACCTGCTCGACGCGTTCGACCGGCCCGGCGGCGACCGCCACCGCGTGTGGGCCGCGGCGCTGGCCGAGCGGTTCCGCGCCCGGTTCTGGGTGGACGGCTACCCGGCGATCGCGCTCGACGGGCACGGCGACCCGGTCGACGGACCGGCCTCCAACATGGGACACCTGCTCGGCACCGGCCTGCTCGACGCCGAGGAGGAAGGCCGGGTCGCCGCCCGGCTCGCCGAGCTGGACTCCGGGTACGGGCTGCGGACGCTGAGCGACCGATGCGCCGGCTACGACCCGCTGTCCTACCACGTCGGATCGGTCTGGCCGCACGACACGGCGATCGCGATGCTCGGCCTCGTACGCTCGGGACACCGCGAGCGCGCGGCGAGCCTGGCCCGCGGGCTGGTCGCCGCCGCGCCCTTCTTCGGCTACCGCCTTCCGGAGCTGTTCGGCGGCCAGGACGCGAGCACCGCCCCGGTGCCGTACCCGACTGCCTGCCGCCCGCAGGCCTGGGCCGCGGCCGTCTCGCCCGCGCTGGTCACCGCGCTGCTCGGCCTGGACGTCGACGTCCCGGCCGGCCGTCTCACGGTCGCGCCGCTGCCCGGCCTCGGCGAGCTGTCCGCCCGCAACATCCGCGTCGGCACGGCCCGGATCTCCGTCGACGTGGACGCGGACGGCCGCGTGTCGGTAACCGGGACCCCGGAGGGCCTGGGCGTCGTCGGAGCCGGATGACCACGCTGTCCGATGGCCCGTGCCGGCACCCGCCGGCAGGCGCCTCGCGTCACCGCGGGGCCTGCCAGAACCGATGCGGCCTTCCCGTAACGCCCCGTTTCCTGACGGTCGCAAAAGTCGACGTTATATTTTCCGGGCAGAAAGCAACGGCACGCGACTGGGGGCAATGTCGCTAAGTTAAGCTGCCGGCTTGATGATTTCGATCTTGACTGGGGACCGGTGCTTGATCCCGGTATCGTTGGCTCGCTTCACACGGTAACTGTTATGCCGGGCGCGTTTCACGACACGAGGATAAGGGCTCATCGATCTTGAGTGGGGTGGGCTCGGGGTGGTCGCGCACTGCACTCACGTAGCGTGACGGTGGCGGGTGGGTGGCCCCGGATGAAGGTCGCCCG
>JBEHYF010000092.1:0-20655 GCA_048498315.1 Actinomycetota bacterium | reverse complement strand
AGAGGTTCGCCTTCACCGTCGATTCGTAGACCGGCTTGAACCCGTCCAGGGCCGCGCGGAACCGGTCGCGCGCCGCCGCGTCACCGGCCGCCGCGGTCGTCAGCAACGCGACCGACACCCGCCGGCCCGCGGCGTCGGCACCGAGGTACACGATGCCGGCCGGGGACTCGTGCAGCCGGGACTCGATGTGAAACGGCCCGATCTCTCCCGGATCACCCGGTCGCAGCGGTTTCGGCATGCGCGGCCCTCCCCCCACTGCCGGCCCTCCGCGCGCGACACCCTAACAGCCGGCAGATCAGACGACTTTTGGGCCGAATCACATAGGGTCGTGGCAGTCGAGGCATGACCCTGACCCGAGGGACCACATGACGATCGCCGTAGGAGACATCGAACAGGCGGCCGCGCTGCTCCAGAAGAGCGTGGCGGAGGTCAAGAAGGTCATCGTCGGCCAGGAGCACATGGTCGAACGCATGGTCATCGCGCTGCTCGCCCGCGGCCACTGCCTCCTGGAGGGCGTGCCCGGCGTGGCCAAGACCCTTGCGGTCGGCACGCTCGCCAAGGTCACCGGCGGCACCTTCGCCCGCCTGCAGTTCACCCCCGACCTGGTGCCCTCCGACATCGTCGGCACCCGCATCTACCATCCCTCCACCGAGGAGTTCGACATCGACCTCGGCCCGGTGTTCGTCAACTTCGTCCTCGCCGACGAGATCAACCGCGCCCCGGCCAAGGTGCAGTCCGCGCTGCTGGAGGTCATGGCCGAACGCCAGGTGTCCATCGGCGGCAAGACTCACCCGCTGCCCAAGCCGTTCGTCGTCATCGCCACCCAGAATCCCATCGAGTCCGAGGGCGTCTACCCGCTGCCGGAGGCGCAGCGCGACCGGTTCCTGATGAAGGTCAACGTCACCTACCCCGGAGCCAGCGACGAGATGGCCATCCTGCAGCGCATGAGCGTCGACCCGCCCGAGGCCGCCCGCATCCTCGACCCCGCCAGCCTCATCACCCTGCAGCGCGCCACCGACGGCATCGCCGTGCACGAGCTCGTCGCCGACTACATCGTCCGGCTCGTCATGGCCACCCGCGAGCCCGAGCAGTACCGCCTGCCCGACTTGAAGGACGTCATCGAGATCGGCGCCAGCCCGCGCGCCACCCTCGGCCTGGTCGCCTCCGCGCGGGCGCTGGCCCTGCTGCGCGGCCGCGACTACGTGCTGCCCGACGACGTGCGCGACGTCGCCGTCGACGTCATGTCCCACCGGATCCTGCTGTCCTTCGACGCGGTCGCCGACGGGATCGACCCGGTGGCGATCATCCAGCGCATACTCGTCACGGTCCCGCCGCCGCGGGTCGTGTGGAACCATCAGCACGCCTCATGAGCCGGTCACCGAAACTCGCCGAGCTCGCGCCCGAACGCTCGCTGAAACGGCTCGAGCTGAAGGTCACCCGCAGGCTCGACGGCCTCCTGCACGGCGAGCACATGGGGCTGCTGCCCGGTCCCGGCAGCGACCTGGCCGAGGCGCGCGTCTACCAGCCGGGCGAGGACGACGTCCGGCACATGGACTGGGCGGTCACCGCCCGCACCACCGTCCCGCACGTCCGCGACGTGATCGCCGATCACGAGCTGGAGACCTGGGCACTGGCCGACATGTCCCCCAGCATGGACTTCGGCACCGCGCGGATGGAGAAACGTGACCTGGTGGTCGCGGCGCTGGCCACGGTCGCGTTCCTCACAGCGCGGCTCGGCGACCGGCTCGGCGCGTACGTCATGCAGCAGGGCGGGCTGCGTCGCTGGCCGGCCCGCACCGGGCGGCACGCCACGTACGCGCTGCTGCAGGGCCTGCTGGACGTGCCGCGCGGGCGCGAGGGGCAGGGCGGCCCGAGCCTGGCGCAGGCGATCAACCGGCTGGCCCGCAGCCACGTCAAACGCGGACTGCGCGTGGTGATCTCCGACTTCATCGACCGGCGGCCGGGCCCGGACGGCGAGCCGTCGTGGGCGGCGCCGCTGCGCCGCCTGGCCGTGCGCAACCAGGTGATCGCCGTGGAGATCATCGACCCGCGGGAGCTGGACCTGCCCGACGTCGGCCCGGTGGTCATGACCGACCCGGAGACCGGGGAGACCCGGGAGATCACCCTGTCGGCCCGGGTCCGTGCCGCGTACGCCGAGGCGGCCGCCGAGCAGCGCGCCCGCATCCGCGCGGCGATCCGCGGCTGCGGTGTGCCGCACCTGACCCTGCGCACCGACCGGGACTGGGTCGCCGACGTCGCCCGGTTCGCGCTCCAGCAGCGCCGCGTCGCCGGGCGGCCGCAGCCGCGAGGAGGCCGCCCGTGACCTTCCTGTCCCCTGGCCGTCTGTGGCTGCTGGCGCTCACCCCCCTGCTGGTCGCCGCGTACCTGCTGGTGCAGCAGCGGCGCCGGCGGGCCGCCGTCCGGTTCACCAACCTTGAGCTGCTCGCCCGGGTCGCGCCGCGCCGGCCCGGCTGGCGGCGGCACCTGGCCGCGACGCTGTTCCTGCTGTCGGTGGTGCTGATGACGGTCGGGTTCGCCCGGCCGGCCAAGCCGGTCAAGGTGCCCCGCGAACGCGCCACGATCATCGTGGCGATCGACGTGTCGCTGTCGATGCAGGCCACCGACGTCTCCCCCACCCGCCTGGACGCCGCCAAGGCCGCCGCGAAGAAGTTCGTGCAGGACCTGCCGGCGCGGTTCAACGTCGGGCTGGTCAGCTTCTGCGGCAACGCCTCGGCCGTCGTGGCCCCCACCTTCGACCGGGGCGCGATCGAGCACGCCATCGAGGGGCTGCAGCTGGGCAAGAGCACCGCGATCGGCGAGGCGGTGTTCACGGCGCTGCAGTCGATCCGCGCCTTCGACGCGCGGGCCAGCCAGGATCCGCCGCCCGCGCACATCGTGCTGCTGTCCGACGGGGACAACCAGAGCGGCCGGTCGGTGACCGAGGCCGCCGCGGCGGCGCGGGCCGCGAAGGTGCCGGTGTCGACGATCGCGTTCGGCACCCCGTACGGCACCGTCGTCATCGACGGGGAGACCGTCCCGGTGCAGGTGAACAAGACAACGCTGCGCTACCTGGCGCACGAGACCGGCGGCAAGCCGTATGAGGCGCAGGCCGGCGGTGAGCTGTCGCAGGTCTACAAGCACATCGGCAGCTCGCTCGGGTACCGCGTGGAGAAGCAGGAGGCCGCATCCTCCTACATCCTGGCGGCGCTGCTGCTGGCGCTCGCGGCCGGCGGGCTTTCCCTGGTCTGGTTCCAGCGGCTGCCCTGACCCGCGGCGCGGCGCTCCTCGCCCCGCGGCCCCGCACGGTCCGGGCTGCCCGGTGCCGTGCCGGGTGGCGCCTGCGGCCTCAGCGGCGGGATGCCGGGCGCACGCCGCGCGCCACGTACCCGACGATCCCGAGCAGGATCAGCACGCCCAGGCCGTCCGACAGGCCCTCCCACAGGCTGGAGAACAGGCCGTGCGCGCTCAGGAACAGGTACGTCGCGAACACCGTCACCGCCGTGCCCGCCGCCGGCACCGTGGCGTAGGACCACGGGTGACGCTGCGCCCACGCCCGCGCGCGATCGTGGCCGCGGCGCAGCAGCGCCCCGCCGGCGCCGATGAGGAAGAACACCGTCAACCCGAAGGCGAGCGGCGCCGCGACGGTCAGGTGACCGCCCAGCAGGTGCAGGGCCAGATCGGCGAGCCCGGCCAGCGCTCCCCCGGCCAGGGCGGTCGCCCACGGCCCCTCGGAGGCGGCCGACATGGCGATCCATATCGCCCCGGACCGCTCCGGTACATCAGGTTGATACGTCATATCGTGAGCATGCGCCGTCGTGGCCGGGAAAGCCATCGGGGATGCCCCCGACTCTCCCCTGAGGTCTCCCCCACCTCCGGCGCTGGTACGGTCGGCCCCCGTGGGGGAGCACTACTTCGCGCGGCGGCCGCAGGCCGGCAGTCGGCCCGGCATCGTCGACCTCGTCCTGCCCGACCTGCACCTGCGGCTGGCCACCGACCGGGGGATGTTCTCCCCCGACCGCATCGACCCGGGCACCCGCGTGCTCCTGGAGACCGTGCCGCCTCCCCCGCCCCACGGCGACCTGCTCGACCTGGGCTGCGGGTACGGCCCCATCGCGCTGACGATGGGGCGACGGTCGCCGCAGGCGACCGTGTGGGGTGTGGATGTCAACGAGCGCGTGCTGGAGTTGGCGGAGTTCAACGCAACCGCCGCCGGCCTTGACAACGTAAGGTTCATGCTGGAAGAGCACGTCAACCCTGAGTTGCGATTCGCCGCGATCTGGTCCAACCCGCCGATCCGCATCGGCAAGCAGGCGCTGCACGAACTGCTGCTTCGCTGGCTGGGCCGCCTCGTCCCCGGCGGGCGCGCCCACCTCGTCGTCCAGAAGAACCTCGGCTCGGACTCCCTGCAGCGCTGGCTCGCCGAGCAGGGGTTCCCCGCCGAGCGGATCGCCTCCCGCGCCGGGTACCGCGTCCTGGCCGTCGACGCGAAGGAGACGCCGTGACCGGTGCCGAGACCGGCCGCAGGCAGCTTCGGCCCACCGACGTCAAGCGCCTCAACCGCACCTGGCGGCGGCGCACCGAGGACCGCATCGGGCTGCTCGTCGAGTCGGTGACCCAGCCGTTCAACATCGGCTCGATCATGCGTACGGCGGCCGCGTTCGGGGTCGAGCACCTGTGGCTGGCCGGCAACGCCACTCCCCCGACCCACCCGAACGCCCGCAAGACCGCGCTGGGCACCGACCGGCTCGTCCCCTGGGACCCGGCGGCGCCGGTCGCCGATGCCGTGCGGGCCGCACGCGAGGACGGCTTCCGCATCGTCGCGATCGAGCTGACCGGAGACGCCGTCCCCCTGCACGAGGCGCCGCTGGCCGGCGACGTGTGCCTGGCCCTCGGCGGCGAAGACCACGGCTGCTCCCCCACCCTGCTCGCCGCCGCCGACGCCGTCGCCTACATCCCCCAGATCGGGCGCGTCGGGTCCCTCAACGTCGCGGTCGCCACCGCCATCGCCCTGGCCGAGGCCCGTCGCCGCGAGTGGGCGCGATGAGCGCCCTGGCCCGCGTCGACCTCGGCGAAATCCCCTATGCCGAGGCGATGCGGTGCATGCGCGGCTGGGTCGAGGAGCGCCGCGCCGGCCGCGCAGGCGACCGGCTGTTCCTGCTGAGCCATCCCCCCGTCATCACCTACGGGCCGCGCACCGACCCCGCCGACCTTCCCGCCGACCTGGGCGTCCCGGTGGTCGAGGTGGACCGCGGCGGCTACGCCACCTACCACGGTCCCGGTCAGCTCGTCGGCTACCTCGTCGTCGACGTACGCCGGCGTGGTCCGGTAGACATCGTCCGGCTGCTGGAGAACGGTCTCATCGCCGCCCTCGCCGACCTGGGACTGCCGGCCGTGCGCCGCGACACCCCGCCCGGCTCACCCAGCCTCGTCGGCGTATGGACCCCCGGCCACCACAAGATCGCTTCGATCGGCATGCGCATCCGGCACGGCGTGACCAGCCACGGCTTCGCGCTGAACGTCGATCCGGACATGAACGCCTTCGACCGGTTCGTCGCGTGCGGCCTGCACGACGTCACCATGACCTCGCTGCGCCGCCACGCGGACGAGTGCGGCCTGCCCGTCCCGCCGGAGGCCGCCGTCCGCGACGCCGTCGCCGGGCGCCTGGCCGCGGCCTGGGGCGCCCCGGAACCATCGGCGGTGCCCTGACCGTTCGTCGCGTCCGCCGGCGGCGTCGCCTGACCGGCCGCGGCTCGGCCTGCCGCGGCCGGCATCACGCGGCGCAGCCGGGGCGGGCGCAGGCCGGTACTCGCCCGCCCCGGCCGCGCGGTCAGCCCTGCGACATGTATGCGGTGAACTCCTCCAGCGAGATCTCGTCGTCGCCGTCGGAGTCCATCCGGCGCACCACCTCGGCGGCCGCCTCGTCGGTGACGTCGTCGCCGAGGGCCTTCATGAGCATCTTCAACTCCCCGGCCGAGATCCGCCCGTCCTTGTTCCCGTCGACGATCTCGAACGTGGCCGCGTAGGCGCTGGTGTCGGGCACGATGCTGAGCCTCCCTGTGTACGGTCGGCCGGGCCCGGGCGGGCCACGGCGGGGACAACCTAGTGGAGATCGCCTCTTTTTGTCGCCGCGCGGGCCGTGTCGTGTCGCGCCTACGATCCGCAGCGGCCCGGCCGCGCTGGACCGGGCCTTCGCCGCAGCGCGGGCCCGCGTGGTGGCCATGTCTCTGTGGCCGGGTGCGTTCCTGCTGGTGTAGGACGGTGTCTCAGTGGTCAAAGACCAAGGTGGTGTGACCAGACGGTCGCCTTTACATAGTAATGTAGGTTCGTCGATCGCGGTCGGTCGTCATACTCGAACAGGTGGCGCACGTGTACGAATACCTCGACCACCCCGGCCCCATCCCCTTCGCGCACCGGGGCGGGGCGCTCGACGGCCGGGAGAACTCCATGGCCGCCTTCGAACGCGCCGTCGGGCTGGGCTACCGCTACCTGGAGACCGACGTGCGCGCCACCGCCGACGGCGTGCTCGTCGCCTTCCACGACGCCACCCTCGACCGGGTCACCGACCGCACCGGACCCATCGCGCGCATGCCCTACGTCGACGTGGCCAAGGCGCGCATCGCCGGGCGGGACCCGATCCCCCGCCTGGAGGAGATCCTGTCCGCCTGGCCCACCGCGCGTCTCAACATCGACATCAAGGCCGAGAACGCCATCGGCCCGCTCTGCGCGACGCTGCACCGCGCCCGCGCCTGGGACCGTGTGTGCGTCACGTCGTTCTCCTACCGCCGCCTGCGCCAGGCCCGGGCCCGTATGCGCCTGCTGTCGGGCCGCGACGTGTGCACCGCGCTGAGCCCCCTCGGCGTCGTCACGCTGCGCGCCCGCTCCCTGGGCGTGCCGTCCGGCCGCCTCGTGCGCCTGGCCGAACACGGCGTGCCCTGCGCGCAGGTCCCGCACCGCGTCGGCCGCCACCCTCTGGTGACCGAGGCGTTCCTGTCCACCGCGCACGCCCTCGGCCTGCAGGTCCACGTGTGGACGGTCAACGACCGGGCCGAGATGGGCCGCCTGCTCGACCTGGGCGTCGACGGCATCATCACCGACGACATCGGCGCCCTGCGCGACGTCATGACCGAACGAGCGCTGTGGCCGGCGGCCACCGCATGAGCATCGCATGAGCATCGCATGAGCACGGCGCCGGGAGCCTTCCGACGCCGGCGTGAGCGCCGGGGCGGCCGCCTGCCCGTCGCGGCCCGCGGCACCGGGCACCGGCCCTGACGCGGCCCGGATTCAGCCGCCGTTCTCGGCGAACACCTCAGCCGGCAGGGCCGGGTCGGCCTCCGGCTCGGGCAGGCCGCCGCCGTCCTGCGGCTCGGCCGGCTCCTCCAGGTCACGCCCGCCGGTCACCATGGCGCCCACGATCGCACCGGCCGACGTGCCGACGATCAGGTCGGCGCGGGCCAGGTCCAGGCCGCGGCCGCGCAGGCGGCCGGCCGACCCGGCGATCCAGGCCGTTCCGATGACGCCCCCAGGGCCCAAGACCAGCGCAAGGCGCATGTCGGGCATGGTCTCCTCTTTCCGGCGGCGGCTGCCGCCCGGCCGGCGTGACCAGGACGTTTCAGTTCCCGGCGCCGAGCTCAGGAAGGTTCTCGGCCAGCGGCACGAACTCGGTCACCGACAGCAGCCCGTCGTGATCGACGTCGTACTTGACGAACAGCGAGTTGACGATTCCCGACAGATCGTCCACCTCGGCCGCCGGGAACATCCCGGCGATCGCCGCGGTCACCTCATCGGCGGTGAGCCGTCCGTCCCCATCGGTGTCGTATCGGGCGAACACCGCCGCGTACTGATCGGACATGATCTCCTTCCATGAAATGGCACGGCCGGCACGCCGCGCCGACATCCACCCCGCTCCGGCGTGCACCCTATCGGCACGGCGGCCGCGACACGGCGGCGGAACCGGCCTCCGGCGCGGGTGTGCCAGGCCGGACCGGCGGGGACGCCGAGCCTGCGGTGACGGCCGGGAAACGGACCATTCTCGCAGGGTTGGACCAGCGCCGGTGGGGGAATCTTGTCACGGTATCCGGCGTTCCCCACTAAGAACGCAAGCCGTCTGGGAGGCACGTCACGATGGCCGAGCGCGCACTTCGCGGCACCCGACTCGGAGCCACGAGCTACGAGAACGACCGAAACACCGACCTGGCCCCACGCCAGGAGGTCACGTACGACTGCCCGAAGGGTCACCGGTTCACGGTCATCTTGGCCGCGGAGGCCGAGGTGCCGATGACCTGGGAATGCCGGAACTGCGGCGGCACGGCGTTGATGGTCGACGGTGAGATGCCCCAGTCGAAGAAGGGCAAGCCGCCCCGCACGCACTGGGACATGCTCATGGAACGCCGCACCATCGAAGACCTGGAGGAGGTGCTGGCCGAGCGCCTGGCGGTGCTGCGGGCCCAGCGCAAGAAGACCGCCTGACCGAGGCCTGACCGTACGGGCCGCGCCGCTCCCCCTCGGCGGCGCGGCCCGTACGCGTCTCAGCGCACCTCCCCTTCGGCGTCCTCCCGGATCACCTCGCCGCGCACCACCCGCGGCCCGCTCCCGGGCCCCCGCCCGCCCGGCCCGGTGCCGGTGGGGGCTGCGTGCGGGCCCGCCATCACGTCGTGGCCGCGCTGCATCACCGCCACCCGATGCGCCACGTAACGGGCCAGCAGCCGCCGTACGAGCGGTCGCGTGAACGGCAGGACGAACAGGAAGCCGGCCACGTCGGTCACGAAGCCCGGCGTCAGCAGCAGCACTCCACCGGCCAGCACGAGGCCGGCGTCCGCCAGCTCGCGGTCGGGCAGCGCGCCCCCGGCGAAGGTCTGCTTCAGCGCCCGCCACGCCCGGCGTCCTTCGCGCCGCACGATCCAGGCGCCCAGCAGGCTCTCGGCCAGCAGGAGCGCGACCGTCGGCCAGCCGCCGATCAGCTCCCCGACCTGGATGATCACGTAGATCTCCAGCACGGGCACGGCCAGGAACGCGATGAACAGCGCGAAGGGAGGGAGCATGTCTCCATTCTGACGTGCCGCCACGCCGGTTCGCGCCGCGATGGGATCCCGCCCCGGGCCGCGTCGCGTCCCCGGCGGCCCCGCGCCCGCGCCTCCCCGCGCTCGGTCCCCGTGGACGGTCTTCAGTATTGAAGATCAGCTTCAGTGAAATTAAGGTTTCTGCGAGTGACACCGCCACGGTGCCGGACTCCCGCCTGGACCACGGGGTCAGGCAGCCGTCCGGGCCGCCCGGCACCACGCTTCGCGTTGCGTCTGCTGTTCTCCTACGCGCTGTCGTGGCCGACCGTGACGGTCGCGCTCTCGCTCCGCACCCCGGAGGTGTTCAACACCATCGGCACCGTCGCGATCTTCCCGCTGGTGTTCCTGTCGGACACGTTCGTCGACACCGCGAAGCCGCCCCCGTACCACCGCAACGGCACGGTTGGTGGTGATTTGACGGGGTGGGCCGCGTGGCCGCCGCACCGCCGGGTAACGCCATCAGTGCTGGGGGAAACCACAGTTATGGGGGGACTTAGATGATCAAGCTCATGCGCCGCGCCGGAATCAGCTCCGACATGCTGTACATGGCGGGCATCGCGTCGATCGCCGCGTCGATGGCGACGTGGGCTATCTCGTTGGGCACGGAGCGCGCCGGTATCAGCCGCGCCGACCGCTGGGGGATCTTCGTCGGCGAATGGGCGCCGACGTTCTTCGCGCTCGGCGTCGCGATGCGCATAGAGGAGGAGTGGGGCGAGGAGCGCCCGCACGAGAAGGTCGAAAGGCTCAAGCACCGCGCCAAGGAGACCATGCCGGTCGGCTGAGTCCACCGCCGAACCCCCCGCACGCCGTCCAGCCCCAGGCCGGTCACATCCCGGGGGGTTCGGGAATGGCCCTGCTGCCACGTCTCGTGCGGCCCATGATGGCGCAGCCGAGACGGGAACTGCCGGCCGACGAGGAACGCTACGGCTGGGAGCTGAAGTGGGACGGCGTACGCGCCGTCGCCTATGCCGAGGCCGGGCGGTTGCGGCTGCTGTCGCGCAACGACAAGGACATGGCCGCCTCCTACCCGGAGCTGGCCGTGCTGGCCCGCAGGCTGGACCGCCCAGCCATCCTGGACGGTGAGATCGTCGCGCTGGACGGCGGCCGGCCGAGCTTCGGCCGCCTGCAGTCGCGCATGCACGTCCGGCATCCCACCGGCCGGCTGGTGCGGTCGGTCCCTGTGCACTACTACCTGTTCGACCTGATGCACCTGGGCGGAGAGTCGCTGCTGGCGCTGCCCTACACCGAACGCCGGGCCCGGCTGGAGGATCTCGGCCTGGACCTGGAGCCGATCCGGACGCCGCCATGGTGGCGTGGCAACGGCGGCGCGGTACTGGAGGCGAGTCTCGCGCAGGGCCTGGAGGGCGTCGTCGGCAAGCCCCTGGCCTCCCGCTACCATCCCGGCCGGCGCGGCCCCTGGATCAAGGTGAAGAACGTCCGGCACCAGGAGGTCGTCATCGCCGGGTGGCTGCCCGGGGCGGGCCGCCGCATCGACATGATCGGCTCCCTGATCCTCGGTGTGCCCGACCGGCAGGGCCGGCTGCGCTACGCCGGCAACGTCGGCACCGGCTTCACCGAGGCGTCGCTGGCCGGCCTCGCCCGCACGCTGGCTCCGCTCGCCCGCGACACGGATCCCTTCCCGGCCGGCGTGCCACGCGAGGTCGAACGCCGCGCCCGCTGGGTCGAGCCCGTCCTCGTCGGCGAGGTCGCCTACGGCGAGTGGACGTGCGACGGCGTCCTCCGGCATCCGAGCTGGCGCGGCCTGCGCCCGGACAGGCGACCCCAGGACGTACGCCGGGAAGATCCGCGTTGACGGTGTTGCCGCGGCGTGTCCGTTTGCGCCGGGCCCGCCGGGACAGCAGAGTTTCCCCGGCGACCCCGCCGCGGACGGACACGACCCGCCACGGGCGCCGCGGCATCGCCGCCCGTTCCCCGACGACCTTTTCCAGGAGTGCACCGTGCGTACCCCCGCGCTCGCCCTCGCCGCCCTGGCCGGCCTGACCGGGATGAGCCTGGCCGGATGCGGCGGCGGATCGGCGCACCACGGCACGGCCGCGTCCGGCGCGGTGTCCGCCCCATCCGGCGGCCCGGCGGACGGGACGGACGCCGGGCCGCTGCCGAGCGGCTCGCCGCGCGGCGAGGCCGGCGCCGGCACCTGCCAGACCGTGTCCTACCGGCTCACCGCCGCCGGCGTCCAGATCAGCGCGCAGGTCGCCACGGCGCCGGTGAAGCTGAACTTCGAGGCCGACGACCGCGACGACAACCCCGTGACCGGCGACCCGGGCACATCCGGGGTGACCTACACCTTCACCGCGGCGCACGCTCCCCGCACACTGCTCATCAAGGGCGTGCGGTCCCTCGACCACCTCACCGTCATCGCCCTGGGAGGCGACGCCACCTGCCGCGCCTACGCCGACTGAGCCCTCCCCGGCCCGCCGGCGGTGCGGTCGGCGCCGGTGCGTGCCGCCGCAGGCGGATCACGTTCTCGGCGGTGTAGGTCCGCTGGACGTCCTTCCGCCCCGGGTCGGTCCAGGAGGAGCACCGCCCGCCGTCCTGGGACGGCGCGGCCACGCCCCGCCACACCACCCCGTACGACGCGTGCCGACCGGCACGCGTGGCGCCACCGGGCCGCGGAAGGCCAGGTATCTCCGCCCGGCGGGAACGTGCCGCAGCCACCCGGCTCCGGGCTCGGCCGCACGGCGGCGCGCCGCACGGCGGCCGCGAATGGCCGGACACCGCGCGATCGCCGGCGGCTCAGCGGCGTTCCGCGCCCCGCAGGCGGCCCAGCCAGCGCTCCAGGCCCCACTGGGCGACCCGCCAGAACGCCTCCAGGATGATCGAGCGGCTCATCTTCGACACGCCGTGGGTGCGCTCGACGAACGTGATCGGGACCTCGGTCACCCGCAGCCCGGACCGCACGGTGCGCAGCGTCAGGTCCACCTGGAAGCAGTAACCCTGCGACGCGACATCGTCGATGCCGATCTTCTGCAGGGTGGTGGCGCGGTACGCGCGGTAGCCGCCGGTCGCGTCGTGCACCGGGATGGCGAGCATGACCCGCGAGTAGATGTTCGCGCCGCGCGAGAGCACCTCGCGGTTCTTCGGCCAGTTCTCCACCCGGCCGCCGCGGACCCACCGGGAGCCGATCACCAGGTCGGCGGCATCCAGCGCGCTCAGCAGCCGCGGCAGTTCCTCCGGCTGGTGCGAGCCGTCGGCGTCCATCTCGACGAGCACGTCGAAGCCGTGCTCCATGCCCCAGCGGAACCCGGCGATGTAGGCGGCGCCGAGCCCCTGCTTGCCCGGCCGGTGCAGCACGTGGACGCGCTCGTCGCCCGCCGCGAGCCGATCGGCGATCTCGCCGGTGCCGTCGGGGCTGTTGTCATCGGCGACGAGGACGTCGGCCTCCGGCACCGCCGCGCGGACCCGGCCGACGATCGTCTCGACGTTCTCCCGCTCGTTGTAGGTCGGGATGATCACGAGCACCCGTCCGATGCCGTCGGTCTTCCCCATCGGTCAGGTCCTCCCGCTCGTGCGTGTCCTCCAGACGGCGACGGCCGCGGCCGCGACCCCGCACAGCGCCATCACCCACTCCGGCGCGGCGCCGAGACGATCAGTAAGCGTACGTGAGGTACGCAGCGGTACGCGCTCGACCTGAACGTCCGGGGTGAATTCCTTTGACTCATCCAGCACCCGCCCGTCCGGGGCGATGATGCCGCTGATCCCGCTCGTGGAGGCGACCAGCACGGTGCGGCCGTGCTCGACCGCGCGCAGCCGCGACATGGCGAACTGCTGCGGCGGCAGGCTGGTGTGGCCGAACGTGGCGTTGTTGGTCTGGACGACCAGCAGCGGCTCGCCTGCGACGTCGCGCACGAGCCCGTCGTAGGCGACCTCGAAACAGATCACATCTCCGATCTTCACCGGACCGAGCCGAAGGGCGCCGCGCCAACGCCCCTTGACGAACTCGCCGACCTGGTCGAAACGGGTGATGAACTTTCGCAGCAGGCCCCGGAAGATCGGGATGTACTCGCCGAACGGCAGCGGGTGCCGCTTGACGTAGTAGGCGCCCGGCCCCGTCTCCGGGCTCCAGACGATGCCGCGGTTCTCCACGTGCTCGCCGTCGCCGTGGTCGACGACCGCGCCGACGAGGACCGGCACGCCGATGTCGCGGACCGCCGTGTCGATCAGCGCCCGCGCCTGCGGGTCCCGGTAGGGATCCAGGTCGCTGGAGTTCTCCGGCCAGATCACGATGTTCGGGCGCGGCACCTGGCCGGCGCGGACCTCCTGGGCCAGCCGCTCGGTCTCCCGCACGTGGTTGTTCAGGACGGCGGCGCGCTGGCCGAGGAAGTCCAGTCCGGCGCGGGGCACGTTGCCCTGCACCACCGCGACGGTGACCGGGCGGCCCGTCGCCGGCCGCGGCACCAGCAGCCCGGCGAGCGCCAGCACCGCCACGCCGGCCAGGGCCGCGACCGCGCGCCGGGCCAGCCGCCGCGCCGCTCCCCCGGCGGCCACGCCGGCGCTCCCGGAGCGCTCCGGCGGGCCGGCGGCGGGCCCGGCCGACTCTCCCCAGGCGCCGGCGCCGGCGCCGGCCGCGCCGACCACGCTGGCCGCATCAGTCGCATCCACCGTGTCCGCCGCGGCGACCGGGACCGCCGGGCGCTCGTCCCTGCCCTGGACGCGCGCGAGGGCGGCGGGCCGGCCGCGCCACGCCTGCGCACCGGCGATGACCGCGACCGCGAGCAGCCCGCCCGCCAGCGCGGTCACGAACCCGACCAGCGGGACGCCGCCCAGCGGCGCGTACCCGGTGAACGGCGACGCCGTCTGGCTGAACCCCAGCCGACCCCACGGGAATCCCCCGAACGGCACCCGCCCGCGGACGAACTCCTCGGCGATCCACAGCCCCGCCGTCCACACGGGCCAGCCGCGCAGGCGGGCCACCAACGCCAGGCCGGTGCCCAGCGGTGCGAAGTACAGCGCCTCGAAGAGGCTCAGCGCCACCCACGCGTCGATGCCGACCGGCCGCAGCCCCTCATACAGCGGAAAGGAGAACGCCAGCCCGTACAGATAGCCCAGCCCGGTCGCGGCCCGCAGGCCGCGTCCGCGGGTGGCCAGCGCGAGCATCGCCGCGGACACCGGGGCCAGCGGCCACCGGCCGAACGGCGGGAACGCGGCGGCCAGCAGCAGGCCGGCCAGGACCACGAGGACGGGCCGCGGCAGCCAGGGAGGGATCCGTCTCGCCCGGCCGCGCCCGGCGACCTCGGGGGCCTTCTCGGCGAGCATGTCCTGCGCCACAGCACTCCTCACGGTGGGTCCGTAGGCGGAACGGTACCGTCCGGCGGTGGCGGCGACGTACCCGGGGAATCGCGTCGACGCGTACGGGCCGGGCCACACGTGGCCCCGGCGCCGACGGGTGGCACCACCGCGCGCGGTGATCCCGTCCCCGCGCGGTGATCCCGTCCCAAGGGAGGACTCGTCACGGGCGGACCGGCCGGCGGAGACGCGGCGGGGAACCGAGGAACACCCTGCCGGAGAACACCCGGGGAAGAGGGCCAAATGAAACGGAAGAGGACCCGGGCGCTCCCTTCGTACCGGACCTCGTCTCGTCGGCGGCGAGCTCGTGATCCGTTGTCTGCTGGGTGCCCAGGCCCTTACCGAGTTCCACCCCCCACCGGGCGGGGTGCTCCGGCGCGGGGGCGCGTATCGTGCGTCTGGCTCGGGACGGCGGCGCCATCGGCGGCGCGCGCTCGCGGGCCCCCGTCGCGGCGCAAGATCTCGCGGCACCCCGGTCGGCCGACCGGTCAGTCCTGTGGTGGACGTCTAGGCAACTTACCGGGATCCGCCACGATGTCAACCGTCCCGTACGCTGCGGTTTACCGGGAATTCGCAGGTCCGAAAGGCCGCTCCGGTGGACGCCCGAATCCAGCGGATCCGTCGTTCCGCGGCGTGTCGCGGCGGTCTCAGGCTCCGGCGTGCGGTAGGACGACCGTCCCGGTCGCGGTGACCGCGACGATGGGCTCGGCCAGCACCTCGGCCGCGCTCGGGCCACGGTCGGGCCGCGCCCGGCACACCACCCGCGCCTCGAACTCCAGCGTGCGGCTGCGCCGCCCGGCGCGGACCACGCGGGCGGTGGCCTCCAGCACGTCCCCGGCCCGTACCGGCGCGTGGAACCGCACCTCCGAGTAGCCGGCGAACAGGCCCTCGTCGCCGCCGTCGCGGATGCACACCTCGGTGGCGACGTCGCCGAACATGCCGAGGACGTAGGCGCCGTCGACGAGGTCGCCGCCGTAGTGCGCGTGGGAGTGCGGCACGTACCGGCGGTGCGTGACCGTCAGCCCCACCCGCGGGTCGCCGCCGCCGACGGCCGCGCCGGTCATGACGCCCTCCCCGGGGTCCAGCCGGGCAGCAGGGCGTGCACCAGGTAGCTGGCGACCTCGCCGGGCGTCGTGCCCTTGCCGAAGATGCGGTCGACGCCGAGCTCCTCCGCGGTGACCGTGTCGAACCGCGGGCCGCCGGCGATGAGCAGCGGGCGGCCCAGGCCCGGCCCGGCCGCGGTCGGGTAGGCGTCGTGGAACGCGGCCGTCATCTGCTTGATGTTGTGGATGTGGGCGTTCTTCTGGGTGACGACCTGGGAGACCAGCACCGCGTCGGCGTTCTCGGCCTTGGCCCGCGCGACCAGTTCCTCGACGCCCACCTGGGCGCCCATGTTCACCACCTGGATCTCCCGGTGGTACTCCAGGCCCTTCTCTCCGGCGAAGCCCTTGACGTTGAGGATCGCATCGATGCCGACGGTGTGCGCGTCGGTTCCGATGCAGGCGCCGACGACGACCAGGCGGCGGTTCAGGACGCTGCGGATCGCCAGGTCGATCTCCTTGGCCGGCAGCAGCGGGAACTCCCGGCCCTCCGGCGCCTGGATGCCGGCGTAGTCGATGAGGTGGTTGACCCGCCCGTAGACGATGAAGAACGTGTAGTGGGGGCCCATGGCCTTGGTGTGCACGACGCTGGCCGGCTCCAGGCCCATCTTGCCGGCGAGCTGCAGCGCGGCCAGCTCGGCGCGCCTGCCGGCGGGCACCGGCAACGTGAACGACAGCTGCACCATCGCGTCGCCGGTCGTGTCGCCGTACGGGCGGATGATCGAGGGCAGGTCGGTGGGCTCGGCGGGCGCGTTCGTCGTGGTGGTCTCGGTCCGCCTCATGAGGCGCTCCCCGCGTGGGTCGGCACGTCGCCGGCGGCGGCGTGCGGGTCTTCGGACTCCAGGATCTCGATGACGGGGCCGAGGTAGCCGTCGGCGCGCTCGACCACGCCGTCCAGGCCCTTGCCGCCGTCGGCGGGCCTGCGGGTCACCCCGAACGTGCCGTCGGCGATGGCCTTCAGCAGGGTGTCGTCGCAGATGCGTTCGAGCAGGTCCACCGACTCCGACAGTACCTGCCGGGCACGCTGGACGATCATGCCGTCGGGCCGGGGGGCGAAGTCCTCGGCCAGCCGCCCGCAGGCGTCGCGGACGTAGCGGACGTTCTCCAGGGCCAGGTCGCGGTCGGACAGCCAGGGGGTGTGGATGCCCTCGGTCATCATCCCGATCAGGATGATCGACTGGCCGGTCATGACGCCGGCCAGGTTGAAGAAGGCGTCCAGCAGGTAGCCGGCGAAGATGTTGCCGGTCATGTGCTTGGTCGGCGGCATGTACTTCAGCGGCGCGTCCGGGAACAGCTCGCGGACGAGCTGGGCGTGCGCGAGCTCCAGCCGGAACGACTCGGGGATCGCCGGGTTGATCTCGAACGCGTGGCCGAGGCCGAGCTGCCGGTCGGCCAGGCCCGCCTCCTTGCCGAACCGCTCGTTGAGCAGCTGGCTGACGATGACCGTGTGGGCGGCGTCGACCGCGTCGGCGGTGGTGAGGTAGTTGTCCTCGCCGGTATTGATCACGATGCCGGCGCGGGCGTGGATCTGGCGGGAGAACCGCTGGTCGATGAAGGTGCGGCGGGGGTTGATGTCGCGGAAGATGATGCCGTACATGCAGTCGTTGAGCATCATGTCGAGGCGTTCGAGCCCGGCCAGCGCCGCGATCTCCGGCATGCACAGTCCGGAGGCGTAGTTGGTCAGCCGCACGTAGCGGCCCAGCTCGCGGGAGACGTCGTCGAGCGCGGCACGCATCAGCCGGAAGTTCTCCTGGGTGGCGTACGTGCCGGCGTAGCCTTCGCGGGTGGCGCCCTCGGGCACGTAGTCCAGCAGTGACTGCCCGGTGGAGCGGATCACCGCGACGATGTCGGCGCCCTCGCGGGCGGCGGCCTGCGCCTGCGGGATGTCCTCGTAGATGTCGCCGGTCGCGACGATCAGGTAGATCCACGGCTTGGGCGGGTCGCCGACCTCGCGCAGCATCGCGTCGCGTTCGGCGCGGCGCGCGTCGATGCGGGCGACGCCCGCGCGGGCGGCGCGGCGAGCGCCCTCGGCTGCGGTCCGCGCGTCGGCGCCCGCCGGAAGGCGGAACTTCACCGTGCCCTGGGCGGCCGCGGCGACCAGGGCGGCCAGGTCGCCGTACGGCTCGCGGGCCAGCGCGTCCCACACCGGCAGCGCCACGCCGTGCTCCAGGCCGACCTGTTCGCGGACCGCGTCGACGAGGTGGTTGGCCCAGGGCCGCCCGTCGGCGTCGGCGCCGGACAGCCCGGCCAGCCGCAGCTGGGCGCGTTCCACCGACACGGTCGTGTGCGTGCGGGCCATCTCGATGATCGGCTCGGCGGCGCGCTCGGCCAGCGCGCGGGCCTTGGCGACGACCCGCGGGTCGAGGTCCAGCTTGGTCATTCGGCCTCCAGGCGGTGGTGGAACAGCTCACGGACGCCCGGCTCGGTGCGCACGAGCTCCAGCGCGAGATCCGCGTGCCCCGGGACGTACCCGTTTCCGATCAGCATGGTGACATCGGCGGCCAGGCCCTCGGCGCCGAGCGCGGCGGCCGGGAACGAGGTGGCCATCGAGAAGAAGATCACGGTGCCGCCGGGGGCGGTGGACAGGATCGCGCCGTGCTCGCAGCCGGGCACGTCGACGCAGACGACCGTGACGTCGGTGCCCGTGGTTCCGGTGCCCGGAGCACCGCCGAGGGCACCCGCGCCACCCGCCCCGGACATGCCGTCCTCGACGGCCGCGGCCAGGGCGATCGGATCGCGGGCGTCGGCGATCACGACCGCGTCGGCCAGCCCGGAGGCGCGCAGCCGGGCCGCCTCGGCCTCGTCCGGCACGACGCCGACGGTGTGCTTGGCGCCGGCGCGGCGGGCGGCGGCCAGGGCCAGCGAGCCACTCTTGCCGGCCGCCCCGATCACGGCGACGGCCGGCGCGAGGTAGCCGCTCACGACCCGGCCGGTCAGGGCGGGAGCACCGCACACGTCGAGGACGGCCAGGGCCAGCTCGGCCGGCAGGTCGGCGGGCAGCTCGGCGGCGATCGAGCGGGCGAACAGGATCGCGTGTCCCTCGGCCGGCACCTGCTCGCTGCGGCCGTCCCAGCGGGCCAGGCCGTCGTCGATGCGCAGCGGGGTCAGGGTGAGCGAGACCAGCGTGGCGACGCGCGCGCCCGGCCGCAGCCCCAGCGGCGAGCGGGGGCCCACCTCGTCGACGACGCCGATGAGCATGCCGCCGGAGCCGGTGACCGGGTTGTGCATCTTGCCGCGGGTGCGGACGATCTCCAGCACCTCCGCGCGGATGCGGTCGGGGTCGCCGCCGTGCTTGGTGTGCAGCTGCCGGTAGGAGGCCGCGTCCAGGTTGAGGCGCTCGAGGCGGACCCGCACCTCGTCGGCGCGGATGCGCGGGTCCGGATCAAGGCGTTCGGCGGCCTGCGGCAGGACGCCCGGCGGTTCGACGACCCGGTGCAGGCCGACCGGCGAACTCTCCATCCCTCACACCCTCTTTGCGGAAAATCTGCGGCATCAGCTTGGTTATTAACGAATTTTTCTCGTATGGTCTTTAGCAAGCAAGATATCGTACGTACCCAGGAGGCGTTGTGACCGCTGTCACCGAGGCGTCCCCGGCCGTGGGCGACGACGGGCGTCCCCAGCCGTACGCCTACCGGCACCTCGAGCTGCACGAGCCCGACTGGCGGCGCTTCCCCGGGTGGCGCGACGTCACGCGGGCGGAGTGGGAGTCGGCCCAGTGGCAGCGCGCGCACTGCGTCAAGAACATCCGGCAGCTCCGGCAGATCATGGGCGGCTTGCTGGACGAGAGGTTCTACGCCGACCTGGAGCGCGACCAGCGCGAGCGGGCGACGATGTCGATGCTGCTGCCCCCGCAGATGCTGGGCACGATGGACGTGACCTCGACGGAGGCGTTCTACGCCGACCCGGTCCGCCGCTACATGCTCCCCGTCTTCAGCGACCGGCGCACCGACTGGCCCTCCCACCCGGTCGCCAGCCGCGACTCCCTGCACGAGGCCGAGATGTGGGCCGTGGAGGGCCTGACCCACCGGTATCCGACCAAGGTACTGGCCGAGCTGCTGCCCACCTGCCCGCAGTACTGCGGGCACTGCACCCGCATGGACCTGGTCGGCAACTCCACGCCGCAGATCGACAAGAACCGTTTCTCCCTCAAGCAGCCCGACCGGCTCGGCGCCATGCTCGACTACCTGCGCCGCACCCCGCAGGTCCGCGACGTCGTCGTCTCCGGCGGCGACGTGGCCAACATGCCCTGGCCACGGCTGGAGGCGTTCGTCGACCGGCTCCTGGACATCGACAACATCCGCGACATCCGCCTGGCCACCAAGGCGCTCATGGGCCTGCCGCAGCATTGGCTGCAGGACGACGTGCGCGCCGGCGTCGAGCGGCTGGCCACCAAGGCCCGCGCGCGCGGCGCGCAGCTGGCGATCCACACCCACGTCAACGCGGCACAGTCGATCACCCCGCTGGTGGCCCGCGCCGCACAGGCGATGCTGGAGGCCGGCGTACGGGACGTTCGGAACCAGGGCGTGCTGCTGCGCGGGGTCAACACGACCGTCGAGCAGCTGCTCGACCTGTGCTTCGCCCTGCAGGACAACGGCGTCCTGCCCTACTACTTCTACCTGTGCGACATGATCCCGTTCAGCGAGCACTGGCGCCTGTCGTTGGCCGAGGCGCAGCGGCTCCAGCACGGCATCATGGGCTATCTCCCGGGCTTCGCCACCCCGCGCATCGTCTGCGACGTCCCGTACGTCGGCAAGCGCTGGGTGCACCAGGCCGTCGAGTACGACACCGAGCGCGGCATCTCGTACTGGACGAAGAACTACCGGACCGTACTGGAGAGCGACGACCCCGACGCGCTGGAGCGGCGGTACGAGTACTACGACCCGATCCACACCCTTCCGGAGTCCGGGCAGGACTGGTGGCGCCGGCACGCCCGGGAGGTGCCGGGCCGGGCGGCCGGCCTGGCCGCCGCCAGCCGCAGCGCCGCCGAGGCGCTCGCCGCGGACTGACCGGACCGGCCACAGACCGGCCACAGACCAAGGCGCGGGCGACCGCGCCGGCGACCGGCGCCGGGCTCCCGTCCGCCCGATCCGGCCCGGGGACGTTCAGGGGTGCGTCCCCGGCGGGTGGGCATGGGGGACCGGGCGGCCGGCGGTCCCGGTCCTGGGTGTTCAGGGGTGGCCCCGGGCCGGCCGTAC
>JBEHYF010000091.1:0-20756 GCA_048498315.1 Actinomycetota bacterium | reverse complement strand
ACCAGTCACCTCCCATTGTGCTGTCATCTGCTGCTTCTATCTCCGGTTCACGCGTTGCTGTGTGTTGGGCGTGTCCGTCAGGCGCGCGGATTCTTTCAATGGCGTCAAAGGCCGTGTTTGGAGTGGCACTGCTCGTCGCGGCGATGAGTCTGGCCGCGACCGGTGTGCAGGCGCTGCACGCGGTCAAGCACCATCGCGTGTTGCGTCAGCACCAGCTGAACGCCTTCGAGGCTGGCAGTGCACGCGGGGGCGCGCGAATGCAGTCGCGCGCGCCCGTGGCCGTCGGCCACGGGCGCCGCTGTTTCCCGAGCCTCTCCGGCTCCTCCCGTACGCCGGTTCTCCCCCACCCTCGTACGGCCAGGCCCTCTCCCGCCGGTCCGTCCGCGCCCGGATCATGTCGTGGGTGCCGTGCGCGGCCCCTGGTCGAGGGGAACGTCGAGGCTGACCTCGGTACCCCCGCCGGGCCGTGCCCGTACGTCGAGCAGTCCGCCCAGCTCTCCCACGATCAACGTCCGGACGATCTGCAGGCCCAGGCTCCCGGTCGCCTCCGCGTCGAAGTCGGCGGGCAGGCCTACCCCGTCGTCGGCGACCAGCACGTTGAGGCGCCTGTCGTCCCGGGTGACGATCACCTCCAGCAGCCCGGGCCGGTTGGCCAAGCCGTGCTCGAGCGCGTTCTGCAGCAGCTCGGCCAGCACCATGGCCAGCGGCGTGGCGATGGCCGCGGGCAGCACGCCGAACCCGCCGATCCGCTTGGGCCGCACCCGCGTCTCCGGCGCCGACACCTCCCCGGCCATGGCCATCACCCGGTCGGCGACGTCGTCGAAGTCGACCAGCTCGTCGGGGGTGTGCGACAGCGTCTCGTGCACGATCGCGATCGACCCCACGCGCCGCACCGCCTCCTCCAGCGCCGCCCGTCCCTCCGACACCCGAAGCCGCCGGGCCTGCAGCCGCAGCAGCGCCGCAACCGTCTGCAGGTTGTTCTTCACCCGGTGGTGGATCTCCCGGATCGTCGTGTCCTTCGTCATCAGCGCACGGTCGCGCCAGCGCAGTTCGGTCACGTCCCGCAGCAGTACCAGCGCGCCCGTACGGCGGCCGTCGACGATCAGCGGGATTGCCCGCAGCTGCACGATCGCACCGTTCGCCTCGACCTCGACCTCGCGCGGGGCGCGGCCGCCCGCGACGACCGCCAGCGAGTCGTCCACCGGCCCGGTGATCAGCCGCGCGGTGATGTCGGCCAGGTGGGTGCCGACCAGGTCCGTGGCCAGGCCGAGCCGGCGGTACGCCGACTGCGCGTTGGGGCTGGCGTACAGCACACGCCCGTCCTCGTCGACGCGGAGCAGCCCGTCGCCGACGCGCGGCGAGCGGGCCAGGACAGGCTGCTCGCCCGCGAACGGGAACCGGCCGTCGTTGATCATCTTGGCCAGGTCGCTGGCGCTCTGCAGGTACGTCAGCTCCAGGCGGCTGGGCGTGCGGGCGGAGCTGAGGTTCGTGCTGCGCTGGATGACGCCGAGGATCCGTTCGCCGCAGCGCACCGGGATCGACTCCTCGCGTACCGGGATGCCGCTCCCCCACTCCGGATCGCCCTCCCGGCAGATGCGGCCCTCCTCCCACGCCACGTCGATGAGGCCGCGCCGGCCGTGCTCGGCGACCTCGCCGACGAGGTCGTCGAGATAGGCGGTCGGGCCGGTGGTCGGCCGGATCTGGGCCACGGCGATCCAGGCGTCGACCGGGTGGCCCTGCCGCGGCCGCCGCATGGGAGGTGCTCCGGGCGCCCGGGAGTCCCCCAGCGGAACCCAGAGCACGAGATCGGCAAAGGACAGGTCGGCGAGCAGCTGCCAGTCCGACACCAGCGCATGGATCCACTCCATGTCCGCCGCGTCGAGGTCGGTCCGCTGCCGGATCAGATCCGTCAAGGTGGGCACTTCTGTATCATCGCAGGTCCCCTGCGATGATTCCGGCGTGGACCTTCGCCGACGCTCCGAGCCCATCGACCGCCCCGCGACCGGCCCGGCCTCCCGGTCTGCCGGCCCGCCCGCGGACCTGTCCGACCGCCCCGTCACCCCGATCGGCCACGCCGCCGACCAGCCCGGCCAGTCCGCCGACCGGTACGGCGGCCGGCCCGGCGGCCCGCTGGACCGCCTCGCCGCGGCGTCCCGGGATCGCGCCGCCGCAGGCCTGCGCCGCACGCTCCGGCCGCGGACCTCCGGCTGCCGGCTGCTCGACCTGGCCTCCAACGACTACCTCGGGCTGACCGGGGATCCCCGCCTCGCCGACGGCGCCGTCGAGGCGGTACGGGTCTGGGGCACCGGTTCGACCGGGTCACGGCTCGTCACCGGCACCACCGAGCTGCACGCGGAGCTGGAAGGCAGGCTCGCCGCGTTCACCGGCATGCCGTCGGCGCTCGTGTTCTCCTCCGGCTACCTGGCCAACCTCGGCGCGATCACCGCGCTGCGGCCGGGCCTGGTCGTGTCCGACCGGGGCAACCACGCCTCGATCATCGACGGGTGCCGGCTGTCCCGCGCTCCCGTGACGGTCACGCCGCACGCCGACGTCGCCGCCGTGGACGCGGCGCTCGACGGCGCCCGTGACGCGGTGGTCGTGACCGACGCGGTGTTCTCCGTCGACGGTGACCTCGCGCCGCTGCGTGAGCTGCACGCGGTCGCCCGCCGGCACGGCGCGCTGCTGGTGATCGACGAGGCACACGCGCTGGGCGTGGTCGGGCCGGGCGGTCGCGGCGCCGCGTACGCCGCCGGTCTCGCCGGCGAGCCCGACGTGATCCTGACCGTCACGCTGTCCAAGTCGCTCGGCGCCCAGGGCGGCGCCGTGATCGGCGATCCGCGGGTGATCGAGACGCTGGTGGACACGGCGCGCTCGTTCGTCTTCGACACCGGCCTGGCCCCGGCCTGCGCGGGCGCGGCCCTCGCCGCGCTCGACGTGCTGGCCGCCGAACCCGACCTGGGCGCCCGCGCCCGCGAGCGCGCGTCACGCCTGGCGGCCATCGCCGGCGACCTCGGCCTGGCCACGACCACGCCGGCCGCCGCCGTCGTGCCCGTGATCGTCGGCGACCCGCATGACGCGGTGCGCGCAACCGAGGTCTGCGCCGGGTACGGAGTGAAGGTGGGCTGTTTCCGACCGCCCTCGGTGCCCGAGGGACGCGCGTGCCTGCGGCTGACCGCGCGGGCGAACCTCACCGAGGCGGATCTCACAACGGTCACGAAAGCCCTGACCGGTGTCAAAGAGCAGATCAGCCCGTACCCTGCACCTAACGCCGGAGCGACGCGGCGGTGAACGTAAGGAGATCGCGTGACGGCAGAGCGGGCACCTGAGCTCGGCGTGGAACCCCGTGTCCCCAAGTACTACCGGCTGAAGAAGCGGCTCATCGAGCTTACCGAGGCGCTCACGCCCGGAAGCCCGCTACCGCCCGAGCGCGCCCTCGCGGAAAAGTACGGAACCTCGCGCACGACCGTGCGGCAGGCGCTGGCGGAGCTGGTGATCGAGGGACGGCTGCAGCGCATCCAGGGCAAGGGCACGTTCGTGGCCAAGCCCAAGGTCGCCCAGGAACTGCAGCTCGTCAGCTACACCGAGGACATGCGGCACCACGGCCTGAACCCCGAGACCCGCATCCTCGACATCACCTACGTCACCGCCGACGAGCGGGTCGCCACGCTGCTCGGCATCCGCCCGGGCGGCCGTGCGCTGCGCATCCACCGGCTCCGCCTCGCCGACGGCGAGCCGATGTCGATCGACACCTCGCTGCTGCCCGCGCGGCGCTTCCCCGGCCTGCGCAAGGAGCTGCCGCGCCACCGGTCCCTGTACGAGACGCTGGCCACCGCCTACGACGTGCACTTGGGCGAGGCCGAGGAGACGATCGAGACGGTGTTGGCCACGCCCGACGACGCCCGCCTTCTCGGCGTCGACGTCGGCCTGCCGCTGCTCCTGCTGTCCCGGCACGCGTTCGACGTCGCCGGGCAGCCGGTCGAGTGGGCCCAGTCGTTCTACCGCGGCGACCGGTACAAGTTCATCACCCGCCTCCGCCGCCAGGACCACACCCCGTGACCCGCCCGGCCGCCGGCACGACGCCGCGAGGACGCGGTCTCCATGCGCACCATCCGCACCGGAACACGGCCGCTTGCCGGCCGCCCGGCGGGCCGCGGACGGCCGGCAAGCGGCCGGACCTGATCGGCTGCGTTCGCAGGCCGGACCGATTGAGACGCTCACGCTGCGCTGTGTGAGCACATTCCCTACGATGACCTGGAGCTGATCGTGAGGGGGGAGTCACGCACCGTGAGCGCGGTGGCCCATTACTACACGCTCCCCGACACTCCGTACGACCTGTGGCTGCGCGGCGAACTGGCTGACCTCCTCCACCTCCCTGACGACGGCACGAGGGTCGAGGTCATCGGAGGGGAGATCGTCGTGTCACCGGGTCCGACCGTCGGTCATAACGGCATAGTCCAGGACATCGCGGAATGTTTCGTCGAGGAGCGAATCGCCGACCCCGGCTTCCCATCGCGAACGGTCCAGATGACCGACCTGAACCTGCGCGAGATCCGTGACGGCCACGTTCCCGACCTGATCGTTCTCGACGCCCAGGTGCTCGATGAGGTCCGCAAGGCGGACGCCCGGCATCTGCTGCCCGAACAGGTCGGCCTGGTCGTCGAGGTCACCTCCCGATGGAACGCCGCGTGTGACCGCCAGCCGGCGCCCAGGCGCGGTGCCGTCACCAAGTGGAACGGCTACGCCCAGACCGGCATCTCCCACTACCTGCTCGTCGACCGTGATCCCCGCGCGGCACAGGCTGTGTTCTTCTCCCGCCCCGACGAGGGTGGAGGCATGTACCGGCATCTCCAGACCTGGGACTTCGGCGAGACCATCCACCTGCCGGAGCCCTTCGGCCTTCAGATATCCACCGCGAAGTGGGAGCCCTGGGACGGCTGAACGGCGTCCCGGGCGTTCGGAGGCCGGGGCCGGGAGGGACACGGCGGCGGTCGGCCGCCGGGTGGGCCTGATCGGGCGGCCGACTGGCTAGAGTCGCGTTCGTGAGCGTTCTCGTGGTCACCGGGACCGACACCGGGGTGGGCAAGACGGTCGTCACGGCAGCGGTCGCGGCGCTGGCGCGGGCGCGCGGCGCGTCGGTCGCCGTGGTCAAGCCGGCGCAGACCGGCGCCCGGCCCGGACAGCCGGGCGACCTGGACCAGGTGCGGCGCCTCGCCGGAGTCGATGACCTGCACGAGTACGCCCGCTACACCGACGCGCTGTCTCCCGCCGCCGCGTCGCGGCGGGCCGGCCTGCCGCCGCCCGACCTGGCCGCCGCCGCGGAGCGGATCGGCGCGCTCGACCGCGACCTCGTGGTCGTCGAGGGCGCGGGCGGCCTGCTCGTGCGCTACGACGAGGAGGGCGCCACGCTCGCCGACCTGGCGCACGCGCTGCGCGCCCCCGTGCTGGTGGCGGTGCGGCCGGGTCTGGGTACGCTCAACCACACGGCGCTCACGCTGGAGGCCATCGCGAACCACGGGCTCGACCTCGCCGGCGTCGTCATCGGGGCGTGGCCGGCTCGGCCGGGCCTGGACGACCTGTGCAACGTCCGGGACCTGGAGACGCTCGCCGCGCGGCCGCTGTCGGGCGCGCTGCGGGAGCGCGCGGGCCGCCTCGACGGCCCGGAGTTCCTGCTCGCCGCCCGCGACGGCCTCGCACCGCACCTCGGCGGGGCGTTCGACGCGGCGGCCTTCCGCGACGCCTGCGCCGCCCGCGTCCGGTCCTGGGACCTGATCCCCTGACCGGGCCGACCCGTGCCGGAGGCCCCCGCCCGGCGCTCTCTCACCGACACACAACGGAACCGCGTGGCCGCCCGATCCGTCCCATCAAGGGAGTGCCACGCACTGAGGAGCGAACGATGAAGACCGCGGTCGTGGTGGCACTGGCCGGAGCGGCACTGCTCGCGGCGGGCTGTTCGGGGCATTCGGACGCCGTCGACCATCCGGCGTCGGCGACCCCGCGTCCGGGCGCGCCCCTGATGCTGCGCACCCGGACGACCGGTGGCATCGCCGGCTTCGGCGGTCCCGGGTCGCTTCCGGACTTCTCCCTGTACGCCGACGGGCGCGCCATCGTGGGGAACCGGTCGCCGGTCGAGTACCACCTGACGACCGCTGCGGTGCGCCGGCTGGTCAAGGCGGCGACCGACGCCGGGCTGACGCGGCAGCACGACGTCACCGATCCGCAGATGGCCGACGCGATCTACAAGGTGATCACCTTCGTCACCGGCGGCCGTCCGGTCACCTCGAAGGTCGTCCAGCCCGGCGGCGGAACCAGGGTCGCGGCGTTCCTCGCCGATCTGGACCCGGCACGGTGGCCGCGCACCGACCTGACCGCCGCCCCGCACCCGTACCGGCCGGAGCGCGTGGCGGTGCTCGCCGTTCCGGTCGCCGGCGGTACCGGGCCGGCCTGGCCGTTGCGCCCGCTCGGCACCGGGACGCCGGTCGGCCCCAGCGTCTGCACCGTGCTGACCGGCGGCGACGTGGCCACGGCCGAGCGGCTGACCGCGAAGGGCGGCCAGTGGACCGACCACGGCCGGGCCTACCGCGTCACCCTGCGCCCCCTCCTGCCCGACGAGCCCGGCTGCGCCGCTCTCGCCTGACCGCGCAACCGGCGAGCACGAACGGGTGGTACGGCCGCGGTTCGGCGAGGAACGCGTTGTCGTGCCTCCCGCGACCGGCCGGTACGCTCCAGCCGCGGCTGGTCCACCTCGCCGGTCCGCCGCGGCGTCAGCACCGTACGCCCCGGCCTGCGCCGCACCCTCGGCCTCATCTTCCACGACGCCGCCTGAACGGTCGCGGCCCGAGCGGGTGGTGAGCGACGATCGGATGCCCGATCGGTTCGCGGCTTGAGCCCCCGGCACGCTTCCGTGGACGGTCGCCGTCCGCTCGGACGGCGCGGATCACGGGGCGGGCTACTCGATGATGGCGATCAGGTCGCCTTCCTGGATGACGTCGCCCTCGGCCACCTTGAGGCTCGCCACCGTGCCGGAGTCTTCGGCGATCACCGGAATCTCCATCTTCATCGACTCCAAGATGACGAGCGTGTCGCCGTCTTCGACCTGGTCTCCATCGCTGACCAGGACCTTCCAGACGTTCGCCACCATCTCCGCACGGACCTCAGCCACCGTGACTCCTCTCGTCGGCGACCGGCGCCCGCCGGTCGCCCTCCATGATCCAACGTTGCCGCGGGGGCGTCATCGAGCCCGCATCCGGTCCACGATTCCGGTGTCGTAGTCGCCCGAGGCGAACCCCGGGTCGTCGAGCAGTTCGGTGAAGAACGGCAGGTTGGTCTGCGGACCTTCGATCCGGAAGCCGGCGACCGCATCGCGCGCCGCGGCGAGCGCCTGCGCGCGGCCGGCCCCGTACACGCACAGCTTCGCCAGGAGCGGGTCGTAGAACGGGGTGACCGTGTTGCCCGCCCGGTAGCCGGAGTCGACACGGATGACGTCTCCGGTCGGCTCCTCCCAGACGGTGATCTCGCCGGGGCGGGGCAGGAAGCGTTTCGGGTCCTCGGCGTAGACGCGGAACTCGATGGCGTGCCCGCGCGGTTCGACGGAGGTGAACGACACCGGCTCGCCGGCCGCGACGAGCAGTTGCTGCTCGACCAGGTCGACGCCGGTGATCAGCTCGGTGATCGGGTGCTCCACCTGGAGCCGGGTGTTCATCTCCAGGAAGACGAAGTCCTGCGCCGCCGGGTCGACCAGGCACTCGACGGTGCCGGCACCGCGGTACCCGACGGCCTCGCCGGCCCGCACCGCCGCGGCGAGCATGCGGGCGCGCAGCTCGGGCCCGACGCCGGGCGACGGCGTCTCTTCGACGATCTTCTGGTGACGGCGTTGCACCGAGCAGTCGCGCTCGCTCAGGGCCACGACGGTGCCGTCGGCCAGGCCGAGGATCTGCACCTCGACGTGGCGGGCGCGTTCGATGAAGCGCTCCAACAGGATGTCGGGGGTGCCGAAGAAGCGTTCGGCGCGGGTGCGGGCCGTCTCGAACGCCTTGCGCAGCCCGGCCTCGTCGCGGGCGACGCTCATGCCGATGCCCCCGCCGCCGCCCGCGGCCTTCACCATGACCGGGTAGCCGATCCCGGCGGCCACGGCGGCGTCGGCGTCGGGCACCGGTTCGCGAGTGCCGGCGGCGACGGGCACGCCGGCCTGCTCCATCAGGTTGCGTGCGTTGATCTTGTCGCCCATCGCGATGATCGCCTGCGGGGGCGGACCGATCCACGTCAGCCCGGCGGCGATGACGCGCTCGGCGAACCGGGCGTTCTCGGCCAGGAACCCGTACCCGGGATGGACGGCCTGGGCGTTGCTGCGCTTGGCGGCCTCCAGCACCGCGTCGATGTCCAGATAGCTCTGGGCGGGCTGCGCCGGGCCGATGAGGACCGCCTCGTCGGCCTCCGCGACGAAGGGGAGGTCGGCGTCGGCCTCCGAGTAGACGGCGACGGCCTTGACGCCCATGCCGCGTACGGTCCGGATCACCCGGCGGGCGATCTCCCCTCGGTTCGCGACCAGCACCGACTCGAACACCGGTCCTCCTTCTTCGCTCGGCTCACGCGAGAATAACCGCCGCGATTCCCGGTGTACCGCCGCGCGCGCCGACAAAAACCGGCGCGGTCGCTTGTCACCGCATCCGGTCGACAACGTGGCCGAGCGCCTCGATGACCGTGGGATCGTACTCGGCGGCCGAGTCGAGCCTGAGGCGTTCCAGCACGGCCGCCGACCGGTCGCGATCGGATGACTCGCCGACGAGGTCGTCGTAGGCGTTCGCCACCTTGATGACGCGGCTGGCCAGCGGAGGCGCCGGCCCGTCGCTCACGCGGTAGGGGTCGGACTGGCGGCGTACGATCTCGGCGACCTCGTCGAGCACGCCGGTCTTGGTGATCACTCCGGCGCCGAGCTCGGCGATGCGCCGCTGCTCTTCCGGCGAGGCGAGCACGGTGGCACCGCCCGGGATCGGGTCGCGCAGCGAGAGCTGGCCGATGTCGTGCATGAGCGCGGCGTACTCGAGTTCGAGCAGCTCCTCTTCGGTCATGCCGAGCTCCCGGCCCATCGCCACGGCGAGGGCGCCGACCCGCCGCGAGTGCCCCGTCTCGACGTACCCGCCGACCTCGGTGACCTGCGAGAGCGCGCGGACGGTCTGCAGATAGGTGTTGCGGATGCCGGCGAAACGGCGGAAGGCGACCTGCGTGACGAGGATCGGCGCGGAGAAGACGAGGAGCGCGGCCGGGCCCATGACGAAGGTGCTGACCGCGATGAGCATGCCGGTGGCACCGGCGGCGGCGCACAGCGGGCTCTTCGCCTTGATCTCGTCACCGATCGCGATGCCGAACCGGGTGCGCACGGCCTCCGACCGGATCACCGCGGCGGTGGTGATCTCGAACACGCAGGACAGGACGACGGTGAGCACCATGACGGTGATCAGCGTGGGCCAGTGCTGCTTGAGCGACGAATGGACCAGCGGCCGGAAGACGAAGCCCACGACGGACGGGGCGAGGATGCGCCCGGCCATCGCGTCGAGCCGGGGCACCCGCCCGACCGCGATGTGCGGCAGGGCGCCCGCGAGCGTGCCGCACGCCGTAACGGTGACGACCTGGAACGCCGAGTGTGCGGCGGGCCGGGCGCCGACCTGGAGCAGCAGCGCGTAGCCCAGGGCGCCGGCGCTGGCGATCGGGGCGACCTCGCGGTGGCCCGGCATGTTCATGCGGACCAGCTCGCCGACCGCGATCAGCGCGCCGAAGAGGATGGCCGTGCGAGAGTCGACCACGCCGACCGCCGCGACCTGGGTGATCGAGCCGATGACGAGCAGCCCGGCGACCGCGATCAGCAGGAGCTGGGCGGAGTCGAGCGTCTGCCAGGCGGCACGCTGCCGCACCGAGGCACTCACCGCCGGCACCGCGCCGGCCGGGCGGTCATCGCGGGACGCCCTCGCCCGCGACGCGGAGCGGGGCGCTGGGGTCATCGTGGTCCTGCTGGGTGGTCTCGACGTTCTCCCCCTCGGGAGGCGGCGGCACCGGGTCGGGCCTGGTCCAGCCCTCGCGCTCGACGGCGGCGATGAACGCCTCGACCAGTTCGGGATCGAAGTGGGTGCCGGAGCTGCGCCGCAGCTCGGCGATGCCCTCCTCGATCGACATGGCAGGCCGGTAGGAGCGGGTCGAGGTCATCGAGTCGAACGCGTCGGCGACCGAGATCACCCGGGCGAACTCCGGGATCTCCGAGCCGGCCAAGCCCATCGGATAGCCGGTGCCGTCCATCCGCTCGTGGTGGTGCATGATCCCAGCCAGCGCCTCGTCGAGGAACCCGATGTCGCGGACGATCTCCAGGCCGCGCATGGGGTGCAGCTGGATCGCGGCGAACTCCTCCTCGGTGAGGGCGCCGGACTTCTGCAGCACCTTCGTCGGCACGCCGAGCTTGCCGACGTCGTGCAGCATGCCGGCGTACCGGACGGCGCCGACCCGCTCGGGGCGCATGCCGATCTGCTGAGCGATCATCGCGGCGCCGCGCGAGACGCGCTCGCTGTGGCCGCGCGTGTAGTAGTCCTTGGTCTCGACGGCCTGGCACAGCGCGGCCATCGTCGCGGCGTGCGCCTGCTCCTGCGCGCGGGTCTGTTCGAGTGCCCAGCGGGCGAGCAGCATCGGCATCAGCACGAGCACGGCCGAGAACGGCCCGACGACGCCCCACGGCGCCGCGATGAGCAGCCCGAACATGCCGTATGCGAGCTGCTGCGCGGTGAGCTGGCCGATGGGCCGCCACCGGAACCCCCAGATGGGCGCCTGCTTGCTCAGCACGAGGATGACGCCGATCAGCGCGAGATTGACCGCGACGTAGGTGACCACGGCCGCGGCATAGGGCGTGAGGATGCCGGGGAACGAGCCGTCGGACGGCTTACCGGTGCGGCCACCGGCGGCGATGTAGACGACGCCCGCGAGGTAGCCGGAGAGCGCGAACTGGGCGCCGTTGAACAGGCGCTTGACCAGTCCGACGTCACGCTTGACGGTGACCACCGCGGACGCGCCGACGATCGCGGCGCCCACGGGGCCGAGCAGCACGACGGACGCGAGACCGGCGGAGTAGCTGAGCGAGACGCGGGCGCTGGCGCTGCTCAGCAGCGCCGGCACCGACTCGCAGATCGCGGACAGCACCGCGAGCACCGCGAGGGTCGCCCAGTCGATTCCACTCAAGGACGACAGACCGATGCACAGGGCCCCGAGCGCGACGACCGTACAGACGTATGCCCATGCGGCCAGGGGTAGTCCACGCAATGCCGCCCCCCACGAGGTCACGGGCTAGGCCCAGGACACGCCTTTTCGCATGATCTTCTGTCTCCCCTTGCCGAACTTCCACCGCCCCGGGCACGTGTGCCCGCCTTCGACTCGCCCGTGCCCGGACGAACCGGGGGTAAGCCTAACGCGATCGCGGCATCTCGCGCAGACGACCGGCGAATCGTGAGCAAAGCATGAACGAATCGTCACCCCTGCGCCCGAACGCCCTTACTCGGCGAGCGTCGCGCGCACCTGCTCGATGCGGCTGAGCACCTTGGACCGCAGGTCGCCGGGCACCGGGTCGCAGCCGCACGACTTGTGCACCAGCTTCTTCACGGCCTCCTCAAGGCCGTACTCGCGCAGGCAGGGGCCGCACTCGTCCAAATGCTGCTCGATGTCGGCGCACCCGCCCTCGTCGAGCTCGCCGTCGAGATAGGCGTAGATCCGGGCGAGTACCTCGCCGCACGGCGTCTCGTGAGGCTTTCCGCAGCTCATTTCGCCTCCAGACAGGGGAACACCGAGGCGCGGGACCACCAGGAGAGGCGCCGGTTCATGAGGGGTCCTCCCTACGCCTGCCGCCGTTCGCACCGGCGAGGCCGCGTTCGCGCGCGTACTCTTCGAGCATCGACCGCAGCTGGCGTCTACCACGGTGCAGCCGGGACATCACCGTACCGATCGGCGTGCCCATGATGTCGGCGATCTCCTTGTAGGAGAACCCTTCGACGTCGGCGAAGTACACCGCCATGCGGAAGTCTTCGGGCAGCGCCTGCAGGGCCGTCTTCACGTCGGAGTCGGGCAGGTGCTCCAGGGCCTCGGCCTCGGCGGACTTCAGGCCCGACGAGGTGTGCGACTCGGCGCGGGCGAGCTGCCAGTCCTCGATCTCCTCGGCCGCGGACTGCTTCGGCTCGCGCTGCTTCTTGCGGTAGGAGTTGATGAAGGTATTGGTCAGGATCCGGTAGAGCCACGCCTTGAGATTCGTGCCCTGCTGGAACTGGTGGAACGAGCCGAACGCCTTGGCGAACGTCTCCTGAACCAGGTCTTCGGCGTCGGCCGGATTGCGCGTCATGCGCAATGCGGCCGAATAGAGCTGGTCGAGGTAAGGGAGGACGTCCCGCTCGAAGCGCCGGGTCCGCTGCTCCAGCGTCTCCACTGCCTCGGGAACCTGACCCACCTCCTTCGTCCGGGCGGCCTCGGCGTCGAAACCGTACGCCCCCGACGATAGCGGGTCGGCCGTCGGCGCGGTCCGCCGGTCTGCCAGCACCAAGCCCATCATCACCTCGAACTTATCCAGGTCACCGACCGTTATGACGCAGTGCAACGCGCTGCGTGTCCGCGGGATTCCCGGGAACGAGTGATGTCCGCGTGCCGGTCACGAAGTGTGAAGCCGCACCGCCGACAGGGAAGGATTGGGATAAATGCATCCCCGAGGAGCCGCCGTGCTGTCGATTCCGGCGAAGCATCCCGCTGCCCACGACGCGGAGTCGCCGGCGAGCTACTGGACCTTCTACTGGGCCGTCGCCGCCGCGCAGCTGTCCCGCTGGCTTCCCCGCAGGCCGTCCCGCATCCTCGACCTGTCCGGCCCGCAGGCGCGGTGCGCGGCTCAGGCCGCGACCGCCGGGCACACCGTGGTCGAGGTGCGTGAGACGCCGCGCAGCGGGCCGTGTCCGCGGCGGGTTCGGCCGGTCGTGGCCGACCCCGCCTCGCTCGGGTTCCTCGCCGACGGCTCTTTCGACGCGGTGGTGGCCGAAGGCCGGATGCTGTCGCGGCACCTCGTCACCGAGGACGTCGTCGCCGAGATCGCCCGCGTGCTGCGCCCGGGCGGCCGCGTGCTGATGTGCGTCGACTCCCTGGTGCTCGGCATGGCGATCCTCGCGGAGCAGAACTATTGGGCTCACCTGTCGGACGTGCCGCGGTCGGAGGTCGTGCTGGTGCCGTGGCCGGACGGCTCGATCACCCGCTGCTTCGGCGCCGAGCAGCTTCGCGAGCTGCTCACCGACGGCGGCCTGGAGCTGGAATGGATCAGGCCGCGTACGACGCTGTCCCCCTCGACCGTGGAGCACGTGCTGAGGTCCAGCCCGCAGGCGCTGTCTCGGCTGGTACGTGCCGAGCTGACGGCACCGCTCGGCGACGAGCCGGTCGGCATCCACCTGGTCGCGAGCGCGATCAAGAGCGGCCGATGCGTGCGGCCGGGCACGAACGGCCGAGACGGCTGACCACCGCCACGTACGGCACCCTCCCGCGGCCGCACCGGCCGCACCGGCGGCAACGGCCGCACCGCCTGCCGGCGGCGCGGCCCACCGGCCGCGCGGCGCTGCCCGCGCGGGGGCTCAGCGGCGGTTCCGGTCGTGCTTGGCCTGGCAGGCGACGCAGCGTGCCGCCTCGGGCCGCGCCTCCAGCCGGCCGTCCGGGACGGGCAGGCCGCAGTCGACGCACTTCCCGTACGTGCCGGCGCGGGCCCGTTCGAGGGCGGCGAGAACCTCGGCGCGCTGCCGCCGCATGGCGTCCAGCGCAGCCTCGACCCGCTCGGTGTCGGAGAGGCTGGCCCCCGCGTCGGCGGTGTGCTGCTCGGCCTCGGGATGCTCGGCTACCAGTACCACGATCGAGCGGTCGAGGTCGGCGAGCATGTCCTCCAGTCGCCTCTGCGCGGTCTCCAGGACCATGTGCACCTCCCAGGCGGCACGGTGACGGGTCAGAAGAGCGTGGCGGGGTCCTCTGCGGGATCTTGTAGAGGAATACCCATCTGAGGCAGTGGTTCGACCAGATGAGGGCCGTTGTTTCGGACGTTGTTCACCGCGGTCGACACCGGGCGCGCGGCCAGCGAGCCCGCAGCGGCGGGAACGAGCAGCGACCGTGCCTCCTCCGCCGCGGTCAGGCCGGGGTCCAGCCAGGCTCCGAACCGGTCCGGTGTCACGAGCATCGGCATCCGGTCGTGGACGTGACCGACGTCGTCGGTGGCCTCCGTAGTGATCACGGCGCAGGTGAGCAGCCGGCCCCCGTCCGGCGCGCGGCGGACCTCGTACAGCCCGGCCATGGCCAGCATCGTCCCGTCGGCGGGGGCGATGAAGTACGGCTGCTTGCGCCCGTCCTCGGCGGTGCGCCACTCGTAGTAGCCGTCGGCCGGCAGGAGGCACCGCCGCCGGGCGAACGCCGCGCGGAAGGCCGGTTTCTCATGCGCCGTCTCGACACGGGCGTTGATCATGCGGGCGCCGATCGAAAGATCCTTCGCCCAGGGCGGCACCAGGCCCCAGCGCGCGACGTGCAGCTCCCGCACGTCACGGGTCAGCACCACCGGCACCGGCTTGGTCGGCGCGACGTTGTAGTCGGGCTCCAGCCGCTCTGCGACGTCGCGCTCGACGTCGAACGCGTCGATGATCAGCTGACGCCCGCGCGCCGACGCGTATCGCCCGCACATGGCTTCGCCCCTTTCCCGGCCGCCTGCGCGCGGCCCGGTGGATCAAGCTTGCCAAATCGGGGGCTTGGCCGCGCGTCCGGTGGGCATGAGGGGTGCATGCAACCCATCAAGGCCCTTACCCGCCCGTTGATGGCGGCGCCGTTCCTCGTATCGGGAGTCGAGACGCTGCGCGACCCCGGCCCGCGCGTCGACAAGGTCGCCCCCATGCTGAAGCCGCTCGCCGACCGCGTGTCCTGGCTGCCCTCCGACGACCCGGAGAAGCTGGTGCGGCTGCAGGGCGCGCTGAGCATCGGCGCCGGGGCGCTGCTGGCGATCGGCCGGTTCCAGCGGCTCACGGCCCTCGTGCTCGCCGGGCAGCTCGTGCCCACGTTGCTGACCGAGCACCGCTTCTGGATCGAACGCGACCCGGAGCGGCGCGCCGGCGAGCGCTCGCAGTTCCTCATGAACGCCGCGCTGTTCGGCGCGCTGATGGCGGTGGCGACCGCGCCGACGGGCAGGCGCCCCGTCCGCGCCGCGAAGGCCGGCGCGTACGAGGCGCGCCTGCAGGCGGCCCTGGCTCACGCCGAGGCGGGCCGCAAGGCCGAGCGGGCTCGTCGCAAGGCCGCCCAGCGCGTCACGCGCGGCCGGAAGAAGACCTCCAAGCTCGCGAGCCGCTGACGGGCGCCGCCGGGACGGCCGCCGAACCCCTCTGCGGCACGCTCGGCGGCGGGCGCCGGCCGTGCGGGCTCGATGCGCGCCGGCGGTCGACCGCCCGAGCCGCTCGGCCGGTCATGAGCACCCGGGCGGATCCGGCCGGACGTCAGCCGGGGCGGACGCGGTCGAGGGACACCACCTCGTCGACGCGCCGCAGGATGGGCGCGCCGCCCGGGACGAGCTCGCGGTGCATGATCATCAGTAGCGTCCGGCCCTCCGCGGCGTCGAACATGCCGCCGAGCAGCGCGTCGGCGGCGGCATCGTCGCCGTCCGCGTCGGGTTCGTCGACCACCAGGACCGGCAGGTCGGCCAGCAGGGCCCGCGCGAGCGCGATCCGCTGCCGCTCGGCGCACGGCCCGGCGAGCGTGCGCTCGTCCACGCGGGCGCCGGCCGGCCTCTCGACGCCGGCCCGGTGCAGCGCCCCCGCGACGTCGTCGTCGCCCGCGTCCGGGCGGGCCGCCCGGACGTTCTCGGCCAGGGTCCCCGCGAAGACGTGGGCGTCCTGCGCGCAGAACCCGATGACCTTCCGGACGTCCTCGCCCGCGAGGTCGCGCAGCTGCACCTCGTTGAGCGTCGCCGTGCCCTGGTAGTCGAGGAAGCCGATCAGCACGGCCGCCAGCGCGGACGTGCCGACCCGCCCGCGGCCGAGCAGGGCGGCCCGCCGGCCCGGCGGCAGGATCAGGTCGGCGCCTTCGAAGCCGATGATCTCCCCTCCGGGCCAGCGGGTGCGCAGGTTCGCGAGCCGCAGCTCGTACGGGCCGCCGGGCAGCGGCCGCGGTGCCGCGGGCTCGGCCGGCGCCGCCGGGCCGCCGTACCGCGGCCGGCGGTGCGCCTTCGGCGATGCGTCCACGGTCAGCCCCCAGAGCAGACGGAATCTCCCGGGTCCGCGGTGGAGCCGGTCCGGCCAACGTAACGAGAGGCCGCCGCCGCGACCGGGCGATCTACCGACACGTTCGGGATTCGTCACCGTCTTCCTACGGTCCTCCTACGGTCGCTTTCCGCGCCGACCACGATCCGGCGGGCCGGTACGCTTTCACTCATGCCTCCTCTGTGGTCCGCACCCGCCGCCGACGGGCCGGTCGACGCCGTCCTCGCGCTGCCGGGGTCGAAGTCGATGACCAACCGTGCCCTCGTGCTCGCCGCGCTGGCCGCGGAGCCGTCGCTGCTGCATCGTCCGCTGCGCAGCCGCGACACGCTGCTCATGGCCGGCGCGCTTCGGGCGCTCGGGGTGTCGGTCGACGAGACCGAGCCGGCCACCTGGCGGGTCACGCCGGGCGAGCTGCGCGGCCCGGCCACGCTCGACGTCGGGCTGGCCGGCACGGTCATGCGGTTCGTGCCGCCGGTCGCCGCGCTGGCCACCGGAGACGTCTTCTTCGACGGCGACCCGTACGCCCGCAAGCGGCCGATGCGCCCGATCCTGGCCGCCTTGCGCACGCTCGGCGCGGAGGTGGACGGCGACGCCCTGCCGTTCACCGTGCACGGCGCCGGTGCGGTTCCCGGAGGCTCGGTGACCATCGACGCCTCGGCCTCGTCGCAGCTCGTCTCCGGCCTGCTGCTGGCCGCGCCGCGCTACGCCAAGGGCGTCGAGGTACGGCACGAGGGGCCGCCGGTGCCGTCCGCGGCGCACCTGGCGATGACCGTCGAGATGCTGCGCGACACCGGCGCGGTCGTGGAGACCGGGCCCGACGTGTGGCGGGTGCACCCCGGCGAGCTGCGCGGCCGGCAGGTCTCCATCGAGCCCGACCTGTCCAACGCGGCGCCGTTCCTCGCCGCGGCGCTGGTGACCGGAGGCAGGGTCACGATCCGCGACTGGCCGGAGCGCACCACCCAGCCCGGTGACGCGCTGCGGCGGCTGCTCGCCGAGATGGGCGGCACCGTGACGTACGAGGACGGCGCGCTGACCGTGCGCGGCGGCGCGGCCATCGGCGGCATCGACGCCGACCTCGGCGACGTCAGCGAGCTGACGTGCGTGATCGCGGCCCTGGCCGCGCTGGCGTCCGGGCCGTCCCGGCTGCGCGGCATCGCGCACATGCGGCACCACGAGACCGATCGGCTCGCCGCGCTGACCGCCGAGATCAACGGCCTCGGCGGCGATGTGCGCGAGCTGCCCGACGGCCTCGACATCCGGCCCCGGCCGCTGCGCGGCGGCGTCTTCCGCACCTACGACGACCACCGCATGGTGATGGCCGGCGCGGTCCTCGGCCTGGCCGTGCCCGGCGTCGAGGTGGAGAACCTGCCGACCGTGGGCAAGACGCTGCCCGAGTTCGGCGAGCTGTGGTCGGAGACGCTGCGGTAGGCATGGCACGCGACTGGGCGAGGCTGGACGAGGACGACGTTCGCGTGCGTCCGGGCCGCGGTTCCCGGCCCCGTACCCGCCGGCGCCCGGCCCACGAAGACGCCGTCGGCGCCTTCGTCGTGGCGGTCGACCGCGGCCGCTACACCTGCCTGGTCAGGGGCAGCGGGGCCCGCGGGCGCGCCGGCGGAGAGCGGCCTCGCACGGTGACGGCGATGCGCGCCCGCGAGCTCGGCCGCAAGAGCGTCGTGGTCGGCGACCGGGTCCGGCTCGTCGGCGACGTGTCCGGCCGCCCCGACAGCCTCGCCCGGGTCGTCCGGGTCGAGCCCCGCACATCCACGCTGCGCCGTACCGCCGACGACGCCGACCCGGTCGAGCGTGTGATCGTCGCCAATGCCGACCGGCTCGTCGTCGTCACCGCGCTCGCCGACCCGCCGCCGCGCACCGGGATGATCGACCGTTGCCTGGTCGCGGCGTACGACGCGGGGCTCGACCCGCTGCTGTGCCTGACCAAGGCCGACCTCGCCGCGCCGGACGCGCTGCCGGCGATCTACGAACCGCTCGGCGTGCCGTACGTCGTCACGCGCAAGGACGAGCCGCCCGACGCGCTCCGCGACCGGCTGGCCGGGCACGTCAGCGTGCTGGTCGGCCACTCCGGCGTCGGGAAGTCCACGCTCGTCAACGCGCTGGTGCCGGACGCCGCCCGCGCCGTCAGCGAGGTCAATCCGGTGACCGGCCGGGGCCGCCACACGTCCTCGTCGGCGATCGCGCTGGAACTCCCGTCCGGCGACGGCTGGATCATCGACACGCCGGGGGTGCGCGGCTTCGGGCTGGCGCACGTACCGCCCGACGCCATCGTGGCGGCCTTCTCCGATCTGGCCGAGGGGACGGTGAACTGCCCGCCGCACTGCACGCACCTGCAGCCCGGCTGCGCGCTCGACGCCTGGGCGGCGGAGGGCCATGCCGCGCCGTCCCGGCTGGAGTCGCTGCGCCGCCTGCTCGCCGGCCGCGGGGGTGCCGACCTCGACTGAGGCACGCGGCCGCGCGGCGCGCCCGTGGCGGGCGCCGATCCCGTCGCCGTGGCGCGGCCCGCTGTCCGTTCCCGGCCGTTCCCGGCTCTTCCTGCGGCGTCGCGCCGCCGGACCTGCGGGAAGGGAATGACCCGGCGGCCGTAGCGCGGCCGAATGCGGAAGATATCGGTGCGTTACAACGGCCTGGAGTGTCTCCGGCGGCCACTGTCGCGGTACGGTTGCACGTCGTGGCGGATTATTCGGATGACCTGCGGCTTGCACACGTCATGGCGGACGCGGCCGATGACGTCGCCACGCGCCGGTTCCGGGCACTCGACCTCCGCGTCGAGACCAAACCCGACCTCACGCCGGTCAGCGATGCCGATCGCAAGGTCGAAGAGTCCCTCAGGAACACGCTGAAGCGTGCCCGCCCGCGTGACGCCGTGCACGGCGAGGAGTACGGCCGCACCGGCTACGGGCCGCGCTGCTGGGTCATCGACCCGATCGACGCCACCAAGAACTACGTCCGCGGCGTCCCGATCTGGGCGACCCTGATCGCGCTCATGGAGGGCGACGAGGTGGTGGTCGGGCTGGTCTCCGCGCCGGCGCTGAACCGCCGCTGGTGGGCGGCCAAGGGCGGCGGCGCGTGGACCGGCCGGAGCCTGGCCAAGGCCACGCGATGCCGGGTGTCCGGCGTGGCCAGGCTGGCCGACGCCTCCTTCTCCTACTCGAGCCTCAGCGGCTGGGAGGAGCGCGGCCGTCTCGACGGCTTCCTCGACCTGAGCCGGAGCGTGTGGCGCACCCGCGCGTACGGCGACTTCTGGTCGCACGTGATGGTCGCCGAGGGCGTCGTGGACTTCTCGGCCGAACCCGAGGTCTCGCTGTGGGACATCGCGGCGCTACAGATCATCGTCGAGGAGGCCGGCGGCGTCTTCACCGACCTCACCGGCGATCCCACGCCCGATGGCGGCAGCGTCGTCTGCAGCAACGGCCTGCTGCACGTCGAGGTTCTGCGGCGGCTGGGCGGCGACCCGGCGGCACACGCGGTCTGACCGGGACGCGGAACACCGGAGGCCACCTGGGCGTTCTCCAGGCAGGCTCCCTTGAACGGAGGCTGTCATGGGACGCACGGGATATGTCATCGGCGGAGTCGTGATCGCACTGATCGCCTGGTGGCTGCTGCCGGGCTGGGTGACTCTGCTGGTCGTCCTCGGCCTCATCGCCATCCCTACCGCGGGTTACCTCATGCTCGACCCGTCGCAGCGGCGGCGGCTGCGCGGGCAGGCGCGCAAGCGTCTCGGAAGCTGACGCACCGCAGCGTGCCCGCGGTGGTGAAGCCCGCCCGCCGGGAGAGGATGGCGGGCGGGTCGCTCATCGGGCGAACCGCTCGTCCAGGCCTTCGCGCATGTCTTCTGGCAGATCGTACTGGCCGGCCTTGATGGCATCGAGGAATTTCCGCCACTCGGCGACGCTGAAGAAGAGCTTGGGCCCGTCAGGGTCCTTGCTGTCGCGAACCGCGATGACGCGCTGACCCTGCGTCTCGTTGGACACCACGCACCTCAGTTTCATGGGCGATCACTGGTCATGCCGGGGTATGGATACCCCTGTCGAGAACGGTAGCAGGAGTTACCTCGCGTAATCGGCACGTCGCGGATGATGACCTTGATTCACACCCATTCCGCGACGGCGCGGCGGGGCGACGTCTCGGCCGGCGAACGTGCAGAGAAATCGCTCTCGCCGTGCATGCGCCCACGGTGGCACGCGGGGTTGTTCTGTTCGCTGGTGGCCGCCCTTTCGCCGGCCCGGCGATGTGGTGCGGGCGCCGGCCGGTGCAACACCGGTCGTTGCAGGCACGGACGGGTGTACATACCGGTGGGTGCAGGCATGGACGGGTGCAGACACGCGAACGGCCCGCCGGGGCGGAGTCCCTGGCGGGCCGTTCACTTTATGTATATGTCCGGCGGTGTCCTACTCTCCCACACCGTCACCAGTGCAGTACCATCGGCGCTGAAGAGCTTAACTACCGGGTTCGGAATGGGACCGGGTGTTTCCCCTT
>JBEHYF010000090.1:0-21130 GCA_048498315.1 Actinomycetota bacterium | reverse complement strand
CTCTGTCTCTTCCACCCCCCCCCCCTCCCTCCCCCCCCTCCCCCCCCCCCCCTCCCCCCCCCCCCCCCCCCCCCCCCCCCCCCAGGGCCGGACTCGCCGCCTTTCGACCCGCCCGGCCTCCGTGACGTCGGATGCCGTGCCGCCCTGCCTGCCGAACCGCCTGCCGAACCGCCTGCCGACGCGCCGGGCGCGGCCCTGCCCGACCGATCGGGCGCCGAAGCCGACGCCGGCCCGCCGGCAGCGCCTCCCGGATCGCCCGGCAGGCCGCCTCCAGACCCGCCAGGTGCCGGCCCGCCGGGCGTGTCGCCTCCACGTCTGCCGAGCGTGCCGCCTCCGGGCACGCCATCGGCGCGGGGCTCCGGCTCGTTCATCGGGCCTGCTGGGAGGTGATCTCCGACAGCGCCTCGGCGAAAGCGAGGACCTGCTCGACGGCGTCGGCGCCGTCGGCCGCCTCGCTCACCCGCAGCGACAGATCGTCGGCGGTCAGGGTGCCGGTGTAGCCGTGGTCGGCCTCGCAGGACTCGTCGCCGCAGGAGGCCGGCTCGAGGTCGACGTGGGAGATCACACCCCAGCCGATGGTCAGCATCACCTCGGTCGGCGGCATTCCGGGAGCGTATGACGCCGGCTCGGGCACGACGCGGGTCACCGCCACCGACTGGATGCGCCCGAGGCGGACCGCCTCGGTGGTGGTGGACGCGTGCGGGTGCGGGACCGTGTCGCTCGGCGGGTGCTCGTCGGTGTGACAGACGAACAGGCGCGTCGGCGAGAGCACCAGGACGGTGACGTGGCGCCGGACCTCCATGGCCGGGTCGAACGTCGCCTCGTGATGAACGACGTAGGAGAGCACGGACTCGTTGCCCAGAGCCGACTCGACGGCGTCGGCGACCAACGCCGGGTAGTAGCCGCTCCGCTCGATCGCCGTGCGCAGCCCCTGAGCCATCGCTCGGGTTTCCCTCATGACCCCATCCTGCCGTGCCCGCGCATCATGCGCACACGCCCGGGTAGGGATGTGGACATGACGGCGCCACCGACAACCCCACCGGAGCCGGCCCCGCCGAAGCCTCCACCGGAGCCGAAGCCACCGAGCCCGCAACCGCCCATACCACCAGAGCCCCCCATACCACCGCCCAAGCCTCCACCGGGACCGACCCCGCCGAAGCCTCCACCGGAGCCGAAGCCACCGAGCCCGCAACCGCCCATACCACCAGAGCCCCCCATACCACCGCCCAAGCCTCCACCGGGACCGACCCCGCCGAAGCCTCCACCGGAGCCGAAGCCACCGAGCCCGCAACCGCCCATACCACCAGAGCCCCCCATACCACCGCCCAAGCCTCCACCGGAGCCGGCCCCGCCGCCGCCCGGACCGCCCGAGCGGCCGATCCCGGGTCCTGCCCCGAGCCCGATCCCGCCGATGCCGGACCCCGCGCCGCCACCGCAGCCGGCGTAGGCGCCGACGGAGGGACGCCGGTTGCGGCCGATCACGACGTTCCGCTGCCGGCCTGCCACCACCGGCGTTCCACCGCGGACGCTCCACCGTCGGCGTTCCGCCCTCGGCGGGCCCCGGGGCGGGATGCCGCCCCGGGCGCGGCCCTGGCCGCGCTCTCCCGGCGTCGCGTGCGGCGCGGGGCCAGCGCGCGGCGGCGGCAGCCGGCCGACTCCGCCTGCCGCCCGGCCGTCCCCGGCCCGGTGGGGGCCGAGAACATCCCGACCGGGACGTGCGGCGGCGCGCACCCCTGACGCCGGGCGGCGCGGATCGGCCGCTCCGTTCCGCGCGGCCCGGTCGTCCGGCCATCGGACCGCCCATCGGACCGGCCGTCGCGCCGGGACGCGCACGGCCGACGGGCCGCACTCCCGGGCGCCCCGTCCGGCGGCGACGACGCCGTCAGGACGAGCGGAGCCTGCGGGCGTGGTCGGCGCGGGGCGGTCCCGGCGGCCGCGCCAACCGCAGCCGAGCACCGCGCACGAGGGCGCCGGTCGGCCGGGCCAGCACGTCGAGGTCCAGCCGAGCGACCTCCGGCAGGTCGTCCGAAAGCCGCGACACGCGCAGCAGCAGGCGTTCCAGCGCCGCCATGTCGACCGGGTCGGAACCCTGGTGGCCGAGCAGCAGCGGCGCGGCACGCACCGCGCGGACCAGCTCGGCGGCCTCGACGTCGGTGAGCGGCGCCAGCCGGTACGCCCGGTCGTCCAGGAGCTCCGCGGTCACGTCGGCCAGGCCGAACGAGACGATCGCGCCGAACGACGGGTCCTCCGACGTCCAGATCCTGATCGCGACGCCACCGGCGTCGCTCTCGCCGGCGCCTTTCCCGCCGTCACCGCGCCCACCGGTACCGTTCCCGCCGGCGCCGGTCACCGCTCCATCCGAGGAGCCCGCCGCGTCGGTCAGGGCACCCGCCGCCTCGCCGGAGGCGATCGGCGCCACGCCCTGCCGACCGTGATCCGCGGGGGTGATGCCGTAGCAGGACAGCAGCTCGGCCGTCCAGGCCCGGTCGGGCTCCAGCGGGCCGCGCGGTGCCCCGGGGTCGTCAGGCTCGCCGAGCAGATCGTCGACGAGCCGCCGGGCGCGGGCCCGGTCGACGCCGGGCGGTTCGGGCACTCGGCCGCGGGCGCGCCGCCGCCACTCGGCGTACCGGACGACGTACGCGAGCGCGCACACGGCGTCCTCGGGTGCCGGGTAGGACGGGACACTGCCCAGCAGCAGGCCGCGCTCGCCGAGATAGGTCGCGACGACCGGTTTGCGGGCGCCTTCGGCCTGCGCCACGATCGCGCGCGCGACGTCCGGGTCCATCCGGCCGGTCACTGGGGGCGCGAAGACGGTCACCACCGCATCGACCGCGTCGTCGGCCAGCGCGTCCCCCAGCGCGGCCGCGAACTCCGCGGGCCCGGCCGCCGGGCCGAGGTCGACCGGGGCCAGCGGGTCGAGGCCGGCCGCGGTGGCGGCGTCCTGCACGAGGAGGCCGAGCGAGTCGGAGTTGCCGACGATCGCGACCCGCCGCCCGCCCGGCAGCGGCTGGTAGGCGAGGATCTGTGCGACGTCGAACAGCTCGTCGAGGGAGTCGACGCGGACGACGCCGGCCTGGGCGAACAGCGCGCTGACCGCATGGTCGGGCAGGCTCAGCGCCCGCGCCGCGTGGCCGAGCGGCACGCCCTGGGTGGTACGGCCGCTCTTGACCGCGACGATCGGCTTGCCGCAGCCGATGCGGCGCGCCAGCCTGGTGAATTTGCGCGGATTCCCGATCGACTCCAGGTAGAGCAGGATCACCCCGGTCGCCGGGTCCTCCTGCCAGTACTGCATCAGGTCGTTGCCGGAGACGTCGGCGCGGTTGCCGGCCGACACGAACGTCGACAGGCCCAGGCCCCGCTCGGCCGCCCAACGCAGGATCGCGATCCCCAGCGCGCCCGATTGGGAGAAGAACCCGATCGGGCCGCGGCCTGGCAGCGTGGGCGCCAGCGTGGCGTTCAGCCGGATGCCGGGATCGTTGTTGGCGATGCCGAGGCAGTTCGGCCCGACGACGCGCATGCCGTTCGCCCGTGCCAGGCGTACGAGGCGGTCCTGCCGCTCGCGCCCCTCGGGCCCCGCCTCGCCGAACCCGGAGGAGACGACGACCAGGCCGTACACGCCCTTGACGGCGCACTGCGCGACGACCTCCTCGACCGTGTCGGCGGGCACGGCGACGACCGCCAGGTCGACCGCGTCGGGCACGTCGGCCACGGTCGGGTACGCGCGCACGCCCGCAACGGCCGTCGCCGTCGGGTGGACGGGGTAGACCGGGCCGGTGAAGTCGCCGGCCAGCAGGTTGCGCAGCACCGTCTGGCCGACGCTGTGCGCCTCGCGGCTCGCCCCGATCACCGCCACCGAGCGCGGGAACAGCAGGCGCTCGATCGAGCGGGCCTCCGCCCGGTGCTCGCGCGCGGCCATGACCTCGCGGGACGTCTCGGTCGGCTCCAGGTCGAGGGTGAGCCGCAGCACACCGTCCTCGAACCGCTGCTCGGCCTTATATCCCGCCTCCCGGAACACCATGCTCATCCGGCGGTTCTCCGGCAGCACGTCGGCGATGAACCGCCGGATGCCGCGCTCGCGTGCCGCCGCCGCGATGTGCTCCAGGAGGATCGTGCCGAGGCCGCGGCCCTGCTGGGCGTCCTCGACGAGGAAGGCGACCTCGGCGGTGTCTGGCGAGGTGTCCGGCACCCGCGGGTACGGCGCCGCGGCCGATCCGGCCGGCCCGGCCGCCTCGGTCGCCGCCGGCGCGGCGGTCCTTCCGCCGCCTGCGCCGGAACCGGACCCGCCGCCCGTACCAGAACCCGGCCCGGCGTCCGCGCCCGGGCCGGCTCCGGCCGTGCCGGCGGCGGTGGGCGCCGCGCGTCGTCCGGTCGCGTCCGGCCCCGTGTCGGTGCCGTCGCCCGCGCGGGCGGCCGATCCGCCGTCCGCGGACGTCCCCGAGCCCGCGGACGTCTCCGGAGCGGTTCCGGCCGCCGTGGCGGTCCCCCGTGCCGGGCCGGCGCCGCGGCGGGGACGGCGGCCGAGACGGTCGTACCGCACGACCGCCACCATCGTGTCGCCGATCGTCGCGATCAGCGCGACCCGGTCGACGTAGTCGACCGTCGTGAAGTGCTCGACCTCACGGTCGGTCAGTCGGGGCCGCGGCGAGAAGAACCGGTAGTAGATCGACTCGGGCGAGAGACGGGCGTAGAACGCACGCAGCAGGTCGGCGTCGTCGGGGCGGATCGGGCGCAGGTGGGCGGTCCCGCCGTCGGTGAGGACGACGTCGGCCTCCCAGTGGTCGGGGTACGACGACACACGTCGAGAGTATTGGAGATCCCAATTCGCGTCGCGTTCGAGACCCACCGGGGCGCCCAGAGCTGTTAGGTTTTCTTCGGGTCGCAGGCCGGCGTCCCCGAGGGACGACAGCCGGGGATACAGGGTGGTGACGTCATGACGCGCGTGGTCGTGATCGGTGATCTGATGACCGATGCCGTCGCCCGAGCCGCGTTCCCGCTGGCCAAGGGCGGTGACACGCCTGCCAGCGTGACGATGCACGGCGGTGGCTCCGGTGCCAACGTCGCGGCGTGGCTCGCCGTCGAGGGCGTCGAGGCGGCCTTCGTCGGCAGACGCGGCGCCGACATCACCGGCCGTAACCGCGACATGGAGCTCATGGGCTACGGCATCGACGCGCGCCTCGTGATGGACCCGGAGCGGCCGACCGGCACGTGCGTCGTCATGGTCACGCACAAGGGCGCCCGCACCATGCTGTCCGACCCCGGCGCCAACGCGGCCCTGCTCCCCGACGACATCCCGCACGACCTCTTCGGTCCCGGGGCGCACCTGCACCTGTCCGGCTACTCCCTGCTCAACGAGGGGTCGCGCAAGGCCGCCCTGCATGCGATGAACCTCGCGCGCAAGGCGCAGATGTCGATCACGGTCGACGGCGGCTCCAACTCCCACCTCAAGCGGGCCGGGGCCGAGCCCTTCCTGGAGTGGACGCAGGGCGCGCGGCTGCTGTTCGTCAACACCTCGCAGGCCGAGGTGCTGACCGGTCGCGAGAGCCCCGAGCAGGCGGCGAAGGTGCTCACGGCGTGGTATCAGCAGGTCGTCGTCAAGATGGAGGCCGAGGGCGCGCTGTGGTTCAGCAACGGCCGTGGCGATCCGGTGCGGGTGCCGGCCGAGCCGGTGGAGGAGATCGTCGACGCCACCGGTGCCGGTGACGCGTTCATCGCCGGGTTCCTGCCGGGCTGGCTCGACGGCAAGCCGCCCGCCGACGCGCTGGCGAACGGCTGTCGGCTCGCCGCCCGCGCCATGCGGCACCTCGGCGCCCGGCCCATCCTCTGACGGCCTGCCCGGTGCGCGGTCAGGCCGGCGCCTCCTCGGTCCGGCGGGCGGCGGCCTCCGTGCGCATCGCCTCCCACAGCCGGTTGAGCGGATGGTCGGGCGGGTAGCGCACGCGGTCCTCCTGGCGGGCGAACGCGGCGGTCATGAAACTCGCCCGCGGCCGCCAGGTCGACGCTCTTGGACTCCAGCCGCGAGCACACGTCCTTGGTGCGGACGTGCACCACGCGGAACTCCACCTTGCGTCGCTGGAACTCCTCGGCCAGGCGTCTCCGGGCCTGACCGGCTCGCCGAGATCCACTCAGCCCGCCGCCGACTCGGCAGCACGCTGCTCGCGACGGCCGGTGGCCGGGGCGGGACGTCACCGCGCACCGTATCCGCTCACGAAACCGTCCCACGGCCCGCCCGGCGCGTACGGTCTCGGGCCGTCCGCGGGCACGGCACGTCCGTGCGCCGGCGCGGAGGCCCGTCAGGTGGTGGCGAGGGCGAGCGGGAGCACGGCGGGCACGCCGGCCTCCCGCAACAGCCGGGCCGCGACCGTCATGGTCCAGCCGGTGTCGACCCGGTCGTCGACCAGCAGCACCGGGCCGTCGACCGACCCGACCGTGCCCGGGACCGCCAGCGCGTTCCACAGCGCGCGGACGCGCTGGGCGCTGTTGTGCCGGCGCGGCCCGGGCCCGCCCCCGGTGTAGGCGATCTCGCCGAGGTAGGGCAGTCGGCCGATCGCGGCGATGCGGCGCGCCAGGTCGGCGATCATGCGGGGGCGGGTGGCCGACGCCATGGCGAGCACGCCAGCCGGCCGCCGCTCCCAGTTCCACGCCGCCAGCACCGACACGACCGCGCCGAACACCTCGTCGGGCACCGGCACGTCGGGCGCGCCGTCGGCGAGCAGGCCGCGCAGCCGCTCGCCCCAGCCGATGTCGGTGAGCCGCCCGAGCGCCCGCCCGGGCTCGGCCATCGCCCCGTCCGGGATGCGACCCGAGATGCCCTCGTCCTTCATGCCGGTCGGCCACATGCGGCGGGGCGTCACCTCGACGCCGGGACGCCGCAACCGCTCGCGGGCCCGCGCCGTCTCCTCCTCGGGCACGTCGGTGGACGGTGCCCGCCCGGTGCAGTTGTCACAGCGGCCGCACGGCGCCGCCTCCGGGTCGTCGAGCTGCCGCCGGAGGAACTCCATGCGGCAGGCGTCGGTGGCGATGTAGTCGAGCATCGCCCGCTGCTCACGGGCCCGCTCGGCCGCCACCCGCTCGTACCGCTCCCGGTCGTAGGCCCAGGGCACGCCGGTCGCGGTCCACCCGCCGCGGACCCGCCGGACGGCGCCGTCGACGTCGAGGACCTTGAGCATCATCTCCAGGCCGCTGCGGCTCAGGTCGACCCGGGCCTCCAGCGCGGCCGTGGACAGCGTGCCCGCCTCCTCCAGCACCCGCAGCGTCTGCCGGACGACAGGCTCGGGCGGGAAGGCGAGGCTCGCGAAGTACGCCCAGATCTCGCGGTCTTCGCTGCCGGGCAACAGGATCACCTCGGCCCGCTCGACGCCGCGCCCGGCCCGGCCGATCTGCTGGTAGTAGGCCACCGGCGACTGCGGCGCGCCCATGTGCACGATGAACCCCAGGTCGGGCTTGTCGAAGCCCATGCCGAGCGCGCTGGTGGCCACCAGCGCCTTCACCTTGTCATCGAGGAGATCGCGCTCGGCCTGCAGCCGCTCGGCCTGCTCGGTCCGGCCCGAGTACGCGGCGACGGCGTACCCGCGGTCGCGCAGGAACCCGGCGACCTCGTGCGCCGCGGCGACCGTGAGCGTGTAGACGATGCCCGAGCCCGGCAGCGAGTCCAGCCGGCCGGCCAGCCACGCCAGCCGCTGCTCCGCCGACGGCAGCCGCACGACCGACAGGTGCAGGCTCGCGCGGTCGAGCGGGCCGCGCAGCACCAGCGCGTCGCCGTCGCCGCCCGCCGTGAGCTGGTCGGCGACGTCGCGGGTGACCCGGGCGTTCGCCGTCGCCGTCGTGGCCAGCACCGGCACGCCGGGCGGCAGCTCGCCGAACAGCGTGCGCAGCCGGCGGTAGTCGGGCCGGAAATCGTGACCCCAGTCGGAGATGCAGTGCGCCTCGTCGACGACGACCAGCCCAGCGCCGGCCGCGAGCCGCGGCAGCATCTGGTCGCGGAAGTCGGGGTTGTTCAGCCGCTCGGGGCTGACCAGCAGGACGTCGACGGCGCCGTCGCGCACGCCGGCGAACACCTCCTCCCAGTCGTCGGTGTTCGCCGAGTTGATCGTCGCGGCGCGGATGCCGGCCCGCTCGGCCGCGGCGATCTGGTTGCGCATCAGGGCGAGCAGCGGGCTGACGATCACGGTGGGCCCGGCGCCGCGCTCGCGCAGCAGCGCCGTCGCCACGAAGTAGACCGCCGACTTGCCCCAGCCGGTGCGCTGCACGACCAGCGCGCGCCGCCGCTCCACCACGAGCGCGCGGATCGCCGCCCACTGGTCGTCGCGCAACCGCGCGTGCTCGCCCGCGAGCGCCCGCAGGCACGCCTCGGCCCGCTCCCGGATCGCGTGGTCGGTCATGGCGTCTGGCGTCCCGACGGCATCACCCATGCCGTCCTTCGTACCAGCCCGCGCCGACCATCCGCGCCCCGCCCCCGGCCCGCGCCGATCACCCCGCGATCGGCCGGTGGTCAGCGCTGCTCGAACAAGTCGTCGGCGGACAGGGCCGCCACCCGCTCGTGGCCGCTCAGGCGCAGCGTCAGCTCCAGATCGGCGAGCAGGCAGCGCAGCACGTGCCGCACGCCCTCCTGGCCGGCCAGCGCCAGCCCGTAGGCGTACGGCCGACCCAGCAGCACGGCCTTCGCGCCCAGGGCGAGCGCCTTGACGACGTCGGCGCCGGTCCGTACGCCGCTGTCGAACAGCACGTCGATCTGGTCGCCCACGGCATGCGCGATGACCGGCAGCGCCTCCAGGGACGCCACCGCGCCGTCGACCTGCCGCCCGCCGTGGTTGGACACGACGATGCCGTCCATGCCGGCGTCGACGGCGCGGCGGGCGTCGTCGGTGTGCTGGATCCCCTTCAGCGCGATCGGGCCATCCCAGTTGTCCCGCAGGAAGGCCAGGTCGTCCCAGGTCAGCGTGGGGTTGCCGAAGACCGCGGCCCAGTGGCCGATGGGATCGCCGCCGGCCTTCTCCATGAAGACCGGGTCGGCGAGGTAGTTCTGCACGCCAATGCCGCGCAGGAACGGCAGGTAGGCGTTGTCAAGGTCGTTCGGCCGCCAGGCCAGCGTGAAAGTGTCGAGCGTGACCACCAGCGCCGAGTAGCCCGCCGCCTTGGCCCGGGACAGGAAGCTGACCGCCACGTCGCGGTCGTTCGGCCAGTAGAGCTGGAACCAGCGCGGCCCGCCGACCTCGGCGACCTCCTCCATCGACCGGGAGGCCGCCGTGCTGAGCACCATGGGCACGTCCAGCGCCGCCGCCGCCCGCGCCGCCGCCAGTTCCCCGTCGGGGTGCAGGATGCCGAGCACGCCGATCGGCCCGAGCAGCACCGGCACCGGCAGGTCGGCGCCCAGCACCCGCGTCGCCATGTCGGCACCGGACACGCCACGTAGCATTCGCGGCACGATCCGCCACCGCCGGAACGCCTCACGGTTCGCGACCGCGGTGTCCCCGGTGCCGGCCGACCCGGCCACGTAGTCGTACGCGTTGCGCGGCAGCCGCTCCCGCGCGAGCGGCTCCAGTCTCGTCAGGTCGGTCGGCAGGGCGGGCAGGACGTCTTCCAGCCCGCGCAAATAGATCTCGTACTGAAAGTCGGCGTACATCCGGCGCTCCTTCGTCCACGCACACCGTAGCGCGCCCCCGGCGGCATGGAGGCGAGGCTGCCCAGGGCGTGGTCACCGACCGGCTCGCCGGCGGCGACCACCCGCCTCGGCCTGGACACGCACGTGGCGCCACCCGGCCCCCTCCGGCCGGCGGGCGGGGCGGACGACCGTGCCGAGCGGGCGGTCCCGGCCGCGTCATCGTCTCCCGGCACCGGTGCCCGTGCCTCCGCCCGGCCTGGGCGGCCGCCACCTCGGGACCGGGGGTGACGGCCGCGTCCGCGCACCGCCCGGACCCGGCCGCCCTGTGCCCCCGAGATCAGCGGAGGCGGCCGCCATCTGGCGCGCGGTGGGGAGACCGGCCCGGCGTCCCCCACGTGACGGGCCGGCGCCCGTTCGTGCCGGGCGGCACGGGCCGTACGGGCGGCGGATCGCCCGGCGGGAGGAGGGACCGCCGGCGACCCCCGGCCGCGGACGCGGACCTCCGCGCCGCCGGCGGACCGGTCACCGGCGCACGCCTCCGCCGCGCCCTCACGTGGCCGTGCGGGCGCAGTAGGTGCAGGAGCACCGGAGCGGCCGCGGCAGCCGGGCGTCCGCGTGGGGTGAGTCGGCGGGTCGGCCGGTGGTCGTCGTCTCCGGCCGGAGCCGGAGCGGCAGGTGGCGCTGCCGGTGGTGTTCCTCGGTCAGGTCGTGCAGGCGCGCCTGGAGGAGGTCCCGCATGGAGATCACGCCGAGCACCTTGCCGTCGTCCTCGCGGTCGATGACCGGCGCCCGCGTGATGCCGTGCTCGGCGAACAGGTAGACGACGTACCGCAGGGTGTCCTGGGCGTGCACGGTGATCGGGTTGGTCGTCATGACGTCGCCGACGCGCAGGTCGCCGGTGCCGGAATCGGCCTGCGCCGCGGTGAGCAGTTCCCGCCGCGTGACGGCGCCGGCCAGCCGGCCGTCGGCGTCCACCACCGGGTACAGGTGCCGCCGCGCGGTCGTCAGCGCCTGCCGTACCGGCTGGTCGGCGGCCAGGATGGGCGTGTCGGCGGGTATGACGTCCCGGGCGAAGAAGCCCTCCAGCGGGTCGATGGAGTACTCCCTGGTCAGGTGCAGGCCCCGGCGGGCGATCTTCTCGGTGAGCACGGACCGCTTGAGGATCACGGTGGACAGCGCGTACGCGGTCGTCGCGGCGATCAGCAGCGGCACGATGACGCCCCAGGCGTGGGTGAGCTCCAGCGGGAAGATGACGCCGGTCAGCGGCGAGCGCATCACGCCGCCGACGACGGCGGCCAGGCCCATCATCGCCCAGAAGCCGGGGTAGACGTGCGGGAGGACGTGGCCCTCCAGCGCGCCGAGCGCGCCGCCGATCATGAAGACGGGGGCGAGCACGCCGCCGGAGGTGCCCGAGCCGAGCGACAGCGACCAGATCAGCGTCTTGACCACGAGGATGCCGCCGATGAGGGCGATGGTCGCCCGTCCCGTCAGCAGCGCGTCGATGACGTCGTAGCCGACGCCGAGCGCGTGCGGCTCGATCATGCCGCCGATGCCGATGATGGCGCCGCCGATGGCGGGCCACCACATCCAGTGGATGGGCAGCCGGTTGAAGGTGTCCTCGGCGCGGTACACGAGCCAGGTCGCCGCGGCGGCGAGCAGCCCGCCGGTCACGCCGGAGACCAGGCACAGCGCCTGCGCGACCGCGCCCAGGTGCATGCCGGCCGTGGAGACCGGGAAGATCGGCCCGTGTCCGATCAGGAAGCCGCGGGACACGGTGGCGACGGCGACGGCGGCGACCACCGGGACGAAGCTGCGCGGCCGCCACTCGAACAGCAGCAGCTCGACGGCGAGCACGACGGCGGCCAGCGGAGAGTTGAACGTGGCCGCCATGCCGCCGGCCGCGCCGGCGACCAGGAGTGTCTTGCGCTCGTCGGCGGTCAGCCGCAGCGCCTGTGCCAGGATGGAGCCGACCGCGCCGCCGGTCATGATGATCGGGCCCTCGGCGCCGAACGGCCCGCCCGTGCCGATGCTGATCGCGGCGGACACCGGCTTGAGGACCGCCACGCGCGGGACGACCCGGCTGCCGCCGGTGAGGATCGCCTCGATCGCCTCGGGCATGCCGTGCCCGCGGATCTTCTCTGATCCGAACCGGGCCATGAGGCCGACCACGAGCCCGCCGACGATCGGCGCGAGCAGGAGCAGCCACCAGGGGTGCGACTGCTGTCCGGGTGCGGTCAGCGTGGTGTTGAAGCGCTGGTAGAAGACGGCGCTGGTGATCAGCCCGGTGAGGCGGAGCAGCCCGAGCGCGGCCAGCGCGGAGCCGAAGCCGACGGGCAGCGCCCAGCCGGCGATCAGGAACATCCGTGGGGTGACGGTGAAGTCGCCGAGGGTCGCGGGGCGCCGGACCATGCCGGCGAGACGCCCGCTCACAGGTGCACCGGACCGCGCGGGTCGCGGCCGGCCTCCTTCTCCCCATAGGTCCGTGTGACGGCGTCGTGGAAGCGGCGCAAGCCGCCGGTCAGGGCGGCGCGCTCCTCAAGGCTCATACGGCGCAGGATCCGGGCCGGCTCCTCGCGCCGCCACCGCAGCACGGCCGCGGCCAGGTCGCGGCCGGCGGCGGTCGGCTCCAGCGTGACCACGCTGCGGTTGCGCGGGTCGTGACCGCGGACGACGTGACCGCTGGACTCCAGGCGGTCGGCCGGCCGGGTCACCGACGACGCGCCCATGCCCATCGCGCGGGCGACCGCGGACGAGGGCGAGGGCCCCGGCTCGTCGAGGATCGCGAGCATGCGGAACTGCGACAGGGAGAGTTTGCCCTCCAGCAGCTCCAGGCTGCGTATCGCGACCCCGACCAGGTCCTTTGTCACGGACTGGAGTGTTGCGATCTCTTCCTCCCCTGTGGGCTGAGTTGGGGGTTCACGCGGACAAGTATTGCAGATGGCAAGATTTGCACTTGCGTACTGTCCGCTAACCGATCTTTGCGAGCGGGATGACCGGCGGGTCGGCCGTGCTCCCGGCGGGCAGCGACCGTCCTCCCGGCGGGTATCGGCCGAAGATGTCGGCGAGACCGGCAACAATGTCCCTATGGCACGACGCGGTACGCAGACCCCTCCCCCGCCCGACTTCGAGGAGAACATCGTCGACGTCGACGTCTCCGAGGAGATGCGGGGCAGCTATCTCGAGTACGCCTACTCGGTCATCTACCAGCGGGCGCTGCCCGACGCGCGCGACGGGCTCAAGCCCGTGCAGCGCCGCATCCTGTACTCGATGAACGAGATGGGCCTGCGACCCGACCGCGGCCACGTCAAGTGCGCCCGCGTCGTCGGCGAGGTCATGGGCAAGCTGCACCCGCACGGCGACAGCGCGATCTACGACGCGCTCGTGCGCCTCGCGCAGCCGTGGGCGATGCGCATCCCGCTGGCCGACGGGCACGGCAACTTCGGCTCACTCGGCGGCGACGACTCCCCCGCGGCCATGCGGTACACCGAGGCCCGCATGTCCCGCGAGGCGATGCTCATGGTCGCCGGCATCGACGAAGACACCGTCGACTTCCGGCCCAACTACGACGGCCAGGAGACCGAGCCGGAGGTCCTGCCCGCGGCGTTCCCCAACCTTCTCGTCAACGGCGCGTCCGGCATCGCGGTCGGCATGGCGACCAACATGGCGCCGCACAACCTCACCGAGGTGATCGCCGCCGCCCGCCACCTCATCAGCCACCCCGACGCGTCCCTCGACGACCTGATGCGCTTCGTGCCCGGCCCCGATCTGCCCACCGGCGGCAAGATCGTCGGCCTCGACGGCATCCGCGACGCATACGAGACCGGGCGCGGCACGTTCCGCACCCGCGCCACCGCGCACATCGAGAACGTCACGCCGCGCCGCAAGGGCATCGTCGTCACCGAGCTGCCGTACGCCGTCGGGCCCGAGCGCGTCGTCGCGAAGATCAAGGATCTCGTCAACGCGAAGAAGATCTCCGGGATCGCCGACCTGAAGGATCTCACCGACCGGCAACAGGGCCTGCGCCTGGTCATCGAGATCAAGAACGGCTTCCACCCCGAGGCGGTGCTGGAGGAGCTGTACCGCCTCACACCGATGGAGGAGACCTTCGGCATCAACAACGTCGCGCTGGTCGACGGCCAGCCGCGCACGCTCGGCCTGCGCGACCTGCTGCAGGTCTACGTCGACCACCGCATCGACGTCGTGCGGCGGCGCAGCATCTTCCGCCGCAAGAAGCGCGAAGATCGCCTGCACCTCGTCGACGGCCTGGTCATCGCGCTGCTCAACATCGACGAGGTCATCCGGGTCATCCGGAGCAGCGACGACTCCGCCGCCGCCAAGTCGCGGCTGATGGGCGCGTTCGACCTGTCGGAGGTCCAGGCGCAGTACATCCTCGACACGCCGCTGCGCCGCCTCACCAAGTACGACCGGCTGGAGCTGGAGAAGGAGAAGGAGCGGCTCACCAAGGAGATCGCCGAGCTCACCGCCATCCTCGAGTCGGAGGAGAAGCTGCGCAAGGTCGTCTCCGACGAGCTCGCCGAGATCGCCAAGACGTACGGCACGCCGCGCCGCACGGCGCTGCTGGAGTCCTCCGGCGAGGCGAAGACGGCGTCCGTGCCGCTGGAGGTCGCCGACGAGCCGTGCTTCGTGCTGCTGTCGTCCACCGGCCTGCTGGCCCGCACGATGTCCACCGAGCCGCTGCCGGCCGACGGCGCCCGCGCCCCGCACGACGTGATCGTCTCGGCGGTCACCACCACGGCGCGCGGGCAGATCGGCGCCGTCACCAGCGCCGGCAGGCTCATCCGCGTCGACGTCATCGACGTACCCGCCCTGCCGCCCACCGCCGCGCCGCCGTCCCTGGCGGGCGGAGCGCCGATGAGCGAGTTCGTCGCGCTCGACGGCGGCGAGACGGTCATCGGCCTGACCTCGCTCGACCGTCCCGGGCTCACGCTCGGCACCGAGCAGGGCGTGGTCAAGCGCGTCGCCCCCGACTACCCGAAGAACGCCGACGAGTTCGAGGTGATCGGCCTGAAAGACGGCGACCGCGTCGTGCGCGCCGTTCACCTCGACTCCGACGACCGCGACCTGGTGTTCATCACCAGCGACGCCCAGCTCCTGCGCTTCGGCGCATCCGCGGTCCGCCCGCAGGGCCGCGCCGCCGCCGGCGTGGCCGGCATCCGGCTGTCCGCCGGCGCGAAGGTGATCTGGTTCGGCGCGCTCGACGCCACCTGCGACTCGGCGGTCGTCACCGTCGCCGGGTCCTCCACGGCCCTGCCCGGCACCCAGACCGGCGCCGTCAAGATCTCCAACTACGCCGACTTCCCCGCCAAGGGCCGCGCCACCGGCGGCGTCCGGGCGCACCGGTTCCTGAGGGGTGAAGACACGCTGCTGATGGCGTGGGCCGGGCCGGTGCCGGTGAAGGCATCCGGCATGACCGGCAAACCGATCGAGTTGCCCACCGAGTTCGGGCGCCGCGACGGCTCCGGGGTGCGGCTGTCGGCCGCGGTCGCCGCGGTCGGCGGCCCGGTCGCGCTCGGCACGCCCGCGTCGACGGGCTCCGCCGGCCACGACGCGGCGTCGTCCGACGCCCAAGGTGACCAGCTCCCGCTCGAGTAAGCCCCGGCCCGTCCTGCGGCGCCCGACTCCCGCGCGCCGTACGGCTCACCCGGCACCGTGTACGGCCCGTACCGCGCTGCACGAATCCGGCGACGCCCGGCTCGTACCGCACGGGTGGGCCGGTCGCGCGCCGCCCGGCGCACCCCGCGGTGTACGGCGCGCCCTATGGCACCGCGCCCCATCCCGCACCGCAGACCGCCCGTACCGCTGCGTCGGGATCGTCCCGACGCCCGGCTCGTACCGCGACGCGGGGCGGGTGCCGTCAGCGGCGCAGGAAGCGACCGCCGTCGCGCTGGGCCGGGATCTTCGGCGGCTGTGCCATGTCGGCGATGGCGTTGAGCAGTTCCGCCGGGTCGCCGCCGGTCTCCTCCTCGTACTGCCAGAACCGCACGAGGCGCTCGGCCGGCTGGTGCAGCCGGAACTCGCCGTCGGAGAAGCAACCGGCCGCCGACAGCCGCGCGATCACCTCGGCGTCGTCCGGGAGCACGGCCGCGTACGCCGCGGCGTCGAGCAGGGCCACCGCGCTGCGCGCGTTGCGTCCCTCGTCATGCTCGTCGGCCCGGTTGAGCCGCCACCACGCGTGGCGACGCAGGCATTCAGCGATCATGCCGGACTTCCGCACGCCGGCCTCCTTGTCGGGGAAGGGTTCAGCGGAACAATTGCGGAGGGTAGTCGCCTGGGTGCTCAACGTCAGTGTCACTTTCCCAAGGTCTACCGGATCCGAGCCGGCTCTTGCCTTCCAATGAGCGCGCGATCACCTTGGCGGCACTACCGCCCATACGGATCGCGTCCGCACGGTGGGGGGACCGTATCGCGGGAGTGTTCCCCTTGGCCTCCCGCTTCCGGGGTGTCGCTGATGGCCCGTGGCTGGTGATCCGCCACGACGCCGCCGACCCGTCATGGGCCACCCGGCGCCTCATGGGCCCGGTTCGCGCTGAGGACCGCGCGGGCGCGATCCGGTCGCTCCGGCGGCACGGGCCACGCCACCGCCCGGCCCCGGTCACCGGCGGCCGTGTGAGGGCGGGGGCGTGACACACGGTCGCTCCGGCCGGCGCGCGGGCGAGGGCCGGGTCCAAGGTCACTCCGGGGAGGCCAGCCCCTTGCGGTAGGCGTACGTCACGGCCTGCGCCCGGTCGCGCAGCCCGGCCTTGGCGAACAGGTTGTTGATGTGCGTCTTGACCGTCGCCTCGCTGATGAACAGCTCACGGGCGATCTCGGCGTTCGACCGCCCGGCGGCGATCAGCGCCAGCACCTCGGCCTCCCGCCGGGTGAGGCCGTCGGGCAGGTCGCGGCGGCGGCGCGGCTGCTGCGCGCCGGAGGCCAGCGCGTCGACGAGCCGCCGCTGCACGGCCGGATCGAGCTGCGCGGCACCCCCGCGCACCGCCTCGATCGCGCGCGCGATCTCCTCCGCGCCCGCGTCCTTGGTCAGGTAGCCGCGCGCGCCCGCCTGCAGAGCCGCGAACACCGACTCGTCGTCGCTGTAGGTGGTGAGCACGACGATCTGCACCGCCGGATACTCGGCCTTGATGCGGCGGGTCGCCTCCACCCCGTCCACCCGGGGCATCCGCAGGTCCATCAGCACGACCTCCGGATCACGGTCGGCGACGAGCCGCAGCGCCTCCTCGCCGTCCCCGGCCGAGCCCACCACCTCGATGTCCGGCAGCAGGCCGAGCAGCAGCACGAGCCCGTCACGGACGACCGTCTGGTCGTCGACCACCAGCACCCGCGTCACAGCGGCACCCTCAGCAGCACCCTGAACCCCTTTCCGTCCGGCCCGGCACCGAGCGTCCCACCGATCAGCTCGGCGCGCTCGCGCATTCCGACGAGCCCGTAGCCGCCACCCAGCGACGCGAGCGACCCGGCTTCACGCGTGCCGCCGGTGTCGGTCACCTCCAGCTCGCACCACCCGTCGAGGTAGCGCAGTTCGACGGCGACGTCGGCGCCCGGCGCGTGCTTGCGGACGTTCGTCAGCGCCTCCTGCGCGGTGCGGATCACCGCGAGGTTGGCCTTGGCGTCCAGCTCCCGCCGCCGCCCGGTGATGGTCACCTCGCACCGTGCGTCGCCGAGGACGCGGTGCTCGCCGGCGAGCTCGCGCAGCACCTCGTCAATCGGCCGGATGTCACCGCGCAGCGTGGCCAGGGCCCGCCGGGTCTCCTCCAGCCCGCTGCGGGCCAGGCCGCGCGCCCGCTCGACGCGGTCCAGCGCCTCGTCGGTGCGACCGCCCGCGATCAGCAACCGGGCGCCTTCCAGGTGCACGAGCTGTGCGGACAGGGAGTGGGCGAGGATGTCGTGGATCTCGCGGGCGATGTGCGCGCGCTCGGCGAGGATGAGGTTCTGCTGCTCGGCGCGCCGCGCGGCGTCCCGCATTCGGGCGGCTCGCACGCCCGCCGCCAGGCCGACCAGACCGATAATCGTCAGCACGTCGCCGAACGGCCGGCCGCGGGCGGCGATGCCGGCGCCGATCCCGGCCGAGGCGATGAGCACGATCGGCGCCGACCGGCGCACCGGGTAGCCGCCGGCCGCGAAGCCGACGAGCACGAAGAGCATCGTGCCCGCCGGGCGGGCGGGTGCCATCAGGTAGATGGCGACCGTGGCGGCGGCCGACACCAGGTACAGCAGGTGCCCGTAGGGCCGCTGGAACCGGCGCGCGACGATCCCGACGACGAACGCGCCGACCGACACGCCGACGCCTGCGGTGTACAGCAGATCGGCGCCGGACAGGCCGGGGCCCGGGTCCCGCCGGCCGTGCAGCATCGCATAGGCGAAACAGGCCATCCCGGCCACGACGATCACCATGCGCATCAGCCAGCGTTCCCGGCCCACCTCTTCACTGCCGCTCAGCGACCAGGTCAGGGCGCCCGGGTGTGCGAACCGCCGGGGGTGTTCGGTCACGAATGAACGCTAACCGGTGCCGGGTCGGGCAGGCTACGCGCCCGCCAGAGGAGCACCGCGTTCTGGGTGAGCACCCACGCCGCCACCGACAGCATGATCGCTCCGCTGCCGAACGCGATGCCGCGGGCGTGGCCGACGGCCATGATGCCGCCGCGCACGGCCACGGACAGCAGGATGACGCCGAACGTGGCCCATGTACCGCGGCTCCACGTCGAGCCGTCCGGCTTGCGCCAGACGCGCATGGTCGCGCCGAGACCGAGGCCGAGCAGCAGCGCGGCGACGACCTCCCCGGCGAGCAGGCCGGTGCTGAGCACCGCGTGACGCGGGTCGATCGGGGAGCCCTGCGCCACCCCGATCACCGCGAGGGCGATCGGCAGGGTGAAGGGCCGGCGGCCCTCGATCCGGCGGGGCGTGAAGCGCCGCACGATGACGAGTCCGACGACGGCGACGGCGATCAGGGCGTTGAGAACCTCATGCATGGCCTCGACGCTAAGGATCACGGCGCCCCGGCGAATCGGAGCCAGGCTGGATCCCCCCGCGTCCACCCCCGGGTGGACACCGGTGGGTGGCGGGCCGCCGGGCTGACAGGCGCCGACGCCGGGCACTCGCGGCCGGGCACCCAACCGGGGCAGGCAAGCCCGCGCCGCCGTCCAGGCGCGCCCGCGCCGCCGCCACCAGGCCCGGGGCGGACACCGGTGTGCCTCCCACCCATTGCGCGCCATCGCCCGCTGACACCGCGGCGGGCCGCGCTGAGCCGCGCCCAGGCCGAGAACCCCTCCCGGCTCGGTTCAAGCCGGGAGGGGCCGGGGCGGTGCGGACGGCGCCGGGCCTCAGATGTCGATGCGGGAGTCGTCGAGCTCGGCGGCGCCGGCGAAGATGAACTCCCGGCGCGGGCCGACGTCGGAGCCCATCAGCAGGCTGAAGATCTTCTCCGCCTCCTCGGCGTCTTCGATGCGGATGCGGCGCAGCATGCGGTGACGCGGGTCCATCGTCGTCTCGGCGAGTTGGTCGGCGTCCATCTCGCCAAGGCCCTTGTAGCGCTGGATCGGCTCCTTCCAGCGCACCCCGCGCCGCTCGAGCTCCACGAGCTTCTTGCGCAGGTCGGCGTCGGAGTAGGTGTAGACGTGCTTGTCCTGCCCCTTCTTGGGGTTGGTCAGCTCGATGCGGTGCAGCGGCGGCACCGCGGCGAAGACGCGCCCGGCCTCCAGCATCGGCCGCATGTAGCGGTGCAGCAGGGTGAGCAGCAGGGTGCGGATGTGCGCGCCGTCGACGTCGGCGTCGGCCATCAAGATGATGCGACCGTAGCGGGCGGAGTCGAGGTCGAAGGTGCGGCCCGAGCCGGCCCCGATCACCTGGATGATCGACGCGCACTCGGCGTTCTTCAGCATGTCGGCCACGGAGGCCTTCTGCACGTTGAGGATCTTGCCGCGGATCGGGAGCAGCGCCTGGAACTCGGAGTTGCGGGCGAGCTTGGCGGTGCCGAGCGCGGAGTCGCCCTCGACGATGAACAGCTCGCTGCGGTCGTCGGTGGTGCGGCAGTCGACCAGCTTCGCCGGCAGCGCCGAGTTCTCCAGCGCGCTCTTGCGGCGCTGGTTCTCCCGCTGCTGGCGGGCCGCGATGCGCGCCTTGGAGGCGGCGACGACCTTCTCCAGCACGGCGCGCATCTGCTGCTTCTGGCCGCGCCTGGGGTTGTCGAAGGCCTCCTTCAGCTCCCGGCCGACCACCTGCGAGACGATGCGGGTGGCCGCCGAGGTGCCGAGGACCTCTTTGGTCTGGCCCTCGAACTGCGGCTCGGGCAGCCGCACGGTCACCACGGCGGTGAGCCCTTCGAGCACGTCGTCCTTGATGACCGGGTCGTCGCCGTTCTTGAGCAGCTTGGTGGTGCGGAGCTGGTCGTTGATGACCTTGACGAGGGCGCGGTCGAAGCCGGTGACGTGGGTGCCGTGCTTGGGGGTGGCGATCACGTTGACGAACGAGCGGGTGATCGTGTCGTACCCGGTGCCCCAGCGCAGGGCGACGTCGACGTCGATGTCGCGCTCGACGTCGGTCGGCGTGAGATGCCCCTGGTCGTCGAGCACCGGCACGGTCTCGGTGAAGTGGCCGCGGCCCTGCAGCCGCAGCACGTCGCAGACCGGCGCGTCGGGCGCCAGGTGCTCGCAGAACTCGCTGATGCCGCCGTCGAAGCGGAACTCGTGCTCGACCGGCTCGTCACCGCGCTCGTCGCGGACGAAGATCGTCAGGCCGGGTACCAGGAAGGCGGTCTGGCGCATGCGGTCGACCACGACCTCGCCGGAGATCTCGGCGTCTTTGAGGAAGATCTGGCGATCGGGCCAGAACCGCACCCGGGTGCCGGTGACGCGCTTGGCCACCCGCTTCGTCTGGTGCAGCCCGTGACGCTTGGCGGGCTTCTTGGTGAACTTGGCGTTCGGCCCGTCGCCGGCGAAGTCGCCGGGCAGACCGCGCTTGAAGCTCATCGCGTGGGTGTGGCCGTCGCGGTCGACCTCGACGTCGAGCCGCGCCGACAGCGCGTTGACCACTGACGCGCCGACGCCGTGCAGGCCGCCGGAGGCCGTGTAGGAGATGCCGCCGAACTTGCCGCCCGCGTGCAGCCGGGTCATCACCAGCTCGACGCCGGTGAGCCCGGTCTTGGGCTCGACGTCGACCGGGATGCCGCGCCCGTCGTCCCGGACCTCCATGGAGCCGTCGGCGTGCAGGAAGACGTCGATGCGCGAGCAGTGGCCGCCGAGCGCCTCATCGACGGAGTTGTCGATGATCTCCCACAGGCAGTGCATGAGCCCGCGGCTGTCGGTGGACCCGATGTACATCCCGGGCCGCTTGCGGACGGCCTCGAGACCTTCGAGCACCGACAGGTGCCGCGCGGTGTATCCGTGCGGATCCTCGGCGGTGATGGTGGCGGCGGTCAACAGGTGTGCTCCTCGGGGGTAGGACGTGCGGGCAGCAGGCTACCCGGCACCCATGACACTACGCGGCCCGGCTCGCCGTCCGGGTCCCGTGGATGCCCGCGAC
>JBEHYF010000089.1:0-21228 GCA_048498315.1 Actinomycetota bacterium | reverse complement strand
CCCCCCGACCTCTCCCTCCCCGCGCGAGCCTGCCAGCGCGCGGAAGGCGGAGCAGAATGACCCACACCATCCAACTGACCGTGAACGGCGTGCGCCGCCGGGTCGCCGTGGACGACGACGACCTCCTGCTCGACGTCCTGCGCGCGACCGGGCACACCAGCGTCCGCGAGGGCTGCGGCGTCGGGGTCTGCGGCGCCTGCACCGTGCTCGTATCGGGCATCAGCGTGAGCAGTTGCCTCGCCCGCGCCGTGCGGTACGACCAAGCCGAGATCACCGCGGCGGACGGGCTGCCCGACGACGACGAGGTCGTCGACGCGTTCGTGGCCGAGGGCGCCATGCAGTGCGGCTACTGCATCCCGGGGTTCGTGCTGATGGCGCACGAGCTGCTGGCCGAAAACCCACGGCCCACCCGGGAGGAGATCGTCGATCACCTCGAAGGCAACATCTGCCGCTGCGGTACCTACGCCGAGATCGTCAACGCGATCGCGTCGGCGGCCCGGCGCCGGGCGGACCGGCGGGACGCGACGCCTGCGGGAGGGACCGCATGATCGCCCAGAACCGCGTGATGGTCCGGACCGGCCGCGGCCGCTTCAACGTCCACCGCACCGGCGGCACCGGTTCGCCCGTGCTCCTGCTCCACCCGCTCGCCATGGCCGGAGCGGTGTGGGACCCGCTCGCCCGCGACCTGGCCGCGGCCGGGTACCAGGTCGTCGCCCCCGACGCGCGCGGGCACGGCGGTTCAGCGTGGGACGGCGGCGGTTTCACCGTGGCGGACCTGGCCGCCGACGCCGCCGCGATCACCGAGGAGCTGGGCATCGGCCCCACGCACGTCGTCGGGCTGTCCATGGGCGGCAGCACGGCGATCGTCCTGGCCGCCACCCGGCCCGACCTCGTCGGCCGGCTGCTGCTCGCCGACACCACGGCGTGCTACGGCCCCGGCAGGCGGGACTCCTGGGCCGAGCGCGCCCGCAAGGCCACCGGCGTGCCGCGCGAGAAGCAGCTGGAGTTCCAGCTCGACCGTTGGTTCACCGGCGATTTCCCCTGCAGGAACCCCGAGGAGGTGGCGCGGGTCACACGGATCTTCCTGGCGACCGACTCGCGCGCGCACGCCGCCGCCTGCCGCGCCCTCGGCGATCTGGACGCCACGGATCTGCTGCCGCGGATCATGGCCCCGACGCTGGTCCTGGTCGGCGAGGACGACTACGCGACACCGCCCGCCATGGCCCGGACCATCGCCAACGCGGTGCCCGGCGCGCGGCTGCTGGTCGTGCCCGGTGCCCGCCACTTCGGTCTCATCGAACGCCGGGACCTGTGGCCGCTGGTCGTCGCCCACCTCACCGGCGATACCCCCACGCAGGATGTGGCGAGAACGGCGGACCCGGCGACGGCCGGTGCGACGAACAGGGCCAGCGCGGCTGGTGCGAGAGAGCCGATGGACACGACCGGAACAACGGGTACGGCGGACGCGGCGGAACCCGCGGGGAGACCGGGCACCGCGCGGACGGGAAAGGCGGGTTCGGATGACTGAGCCGTCCGGGACGGGCGAGCCGCTGCTAAGCCTGCGTTCCTACATCGACGCCGTCGAGTCGTTCGGCGAGCTGCGGCGGATCCGGGGCGCGCACTGGGACCTCGAGCTCGGCGCCATCGCCGAGCTGAGCCAGCGGCTGCCGCACCCGCCTGCCGTCCTCTTCGATCAGATCACCGGGTATGCTCCGGGGCTGCGGGTCCTGACCGGGAGCACCGGATCCGCCCGCCGGCTCGGCCACGTCCTGGGGCTCGGCGACGACCACGATGACTTCGGGCTGATCGAGGCGCTGCGCGGCCGGCCGTCCGCATGGGCCGCCGCTGCCGCCGACCACCCCGTCCTGCCGGTCGATGACGCGCCGCTGCTCGCCAACGAGGTCCCCGGCGACCGGGTGAACCTCCTGGACTTCCCCGTGCCGCGCTGGCACGCGGCCGACGGGGGCCGGTTCATCGGCACCGGATGCCTGGTGGTCACCAGCGACCCGGAGACCGGCACGCACAACGGTGGCTGCTACCGCATGGAGGCCCAGGCCGACGGGCGCACGGCGACGATCTCCGCCGTGCCGGGCAAACACGGGGCGCAGCACATCCAGCGCTGGTTCGACCGACACGGCCGTGCACCGGTCACGGTGTCGTTCGGGCACGATCCGCTGCTTCTCGCCCTCGGCGGCACGGAGGTGCCCGCCGGGATCTCCGAGCTGGCCTACGCCGGCGCCGTCCGCGGGGAGCGCGTGCCGGTCGTTATCGGTCCCGACACCGGGCTGCCCATCCCGGCGGGCAGTGAGATCGCCGTCGAGGGCTGGCTACGGCCCGGGCAAGTGCGTGACGAGGGCCCGTTCGGCGAGTGGACCGGCTACTACACCGGGCGCCGCGGGCCGTGCCTTGCCCTGGAGATCACGCGGCTGTACCACCGGAACGACCCGATCCTGCTCGGCGCGCCCCCCGGGCGGCCGCCGCACGACTACTCCTACATGCGCACCGTCATGAAGTCCGCGATGATCCATGACGAGCTGGTGGCGACCGGGGTGCCGGGCGTCCGGTCCGTGTGGGCGCACGAGGCGGGGGGCGGGCGTCTCTTCGTCACCGTGGCGATCGAGCAGCGGTACGCCGGCCACGCTCGCCAGGTGGGCCACCTGACCGCGCAGCTACCGGCGGCGGCGTACATGAACCGCTACGTCGTCGTGGTCGACGACGACATCGACCCGCGCGACCTGGACGAGGTGATCTGGGCGATGTCGACCCGCACCGACCCGGCGGAGGATATCGAGACGATGCGTCGCACGTGGGGCAGCAGGCTCGACCCAATGCTGGTGCCCGGGTCGCCGCCGTACAACAGCAGGGCGATCATCGACGCCTGCCGGCCGTACGAGCGGCGCGACACCTTCCCCGAGGTGGTCGGCAGCGACCCCGCGTACTTGCGCGAGATCCGCGCGAAGTGGGGGCCCGCGCTGACCGGATAGGCGCCGGCACGACCGGCGTCAGCGAGGCGCCCCCGGCCGGTGGCCCCGGGCGCTTCGCGCATGCAGTCACCACGCTCTGGCGGCCAGCCCGCGAGGGTCGCGCGCGGCACACCTGGGCTCCCCCGGCCCGCGCCGGGCCGGGCCTGTCCGCCCGGCGCGCCGGCGCGGGCCCGACATCCGGCACAGGCACGCCGGCGCCCCGGCACGGCGTCGCGTGCCGGGGCGCAGCGGTCCTGCGGTCAGTCGTCCTGGAGCCAGGACATCAGCGGGCGGAGCTTGGCGCCGGTCTGCTCGATGAGGGAGTTCTGCTCCTCCTCGCGGCGCTTGAGGAAGTTCGGGCGGCCGGCGTCGAACTCCTTGACCAGTTCCTTGGTGAAGCTGCCGTCCTGGATCTCGCCGAGGATCTTGCGCATCTCCTCGCGCGTGGCGTCGGTGACGATGCGCGGGCCGCGCGTGTAGTCGCCGAACTCGGCGGTGTCAGAGATCGACCAGCGCATCTTCGACAGGCCGCCCTCGTACATGAGGTCGACGATCAGCTTCATCTCGTGCAGGCACTCGAAGTACGCCGCCTCCGGCTGGTAGCCGGCGTCGACGAGCGTCTGGAACCCGGCCTTGATCAGCTCGGACACGCCGCCGCACAGCACGGCCTGCTCGCCGAACAGGTCGGTCTCGGTCTCCTCCTTGAAGGTCGTCTTCAGCGCGCCCGGCCGGGTGCCGCCGATGCCCTTGGCGTAGGAGAGGGTGAGCGGCCAGGCGTTGCCGCTCGCGTCCCGCTCGACGGCGACGAGCACCGGCACGCCGCGGCCCTCGGTGTACTGACGGCGGACGAGGTGCCCGGGGCCCTTCGGCGCGACCATGCAGACGTCGACGCCCTCCGGCGGCTGGATGAGGCCGTAGCGGATGTTGAGGCCGTGGCCGAAGAACAGCGCGTCGCCCTCGACCAGCGACGGCGCGATGGCGTCGGCGTACACCTGCCGCTGGAGGTGGTCGGGGATGAGCACCATCGTGAGGTCGGCCTCCTCGCACGCCTCCTCGGGCGTGAGGACGCGCAGGCCGTCGTTCTCGGCCTTCTCCCGGCTCCGCGAGTCCTTGGGGAGACCCACGCGCACGTCGACGCCCGAGTCGCGCAGCGACAGCGCGTGCGCGTGCCCCTGGCTGCCGTATCCGAGCACCGCCACGTGGCGGCCCTGGATGACGCTCAGGTCGGCGTCGTTGTCGTAGAAGATCTCAGCCACTTGCCACTGCCTCTCTGAGTTCTCACGCGCTGCGCTCGATGGCGCGCAGCGAGCGGTCGGTGATGGAGCGGGCACCGCGGCCGATGGCCACCATGCCCGATTGCACGAGTTCCTTGATCCCGAAGGGCTCCAGGACGCGGATGAAGGCCTCCAGTTTGTCGCGACTGCCGGTGGCCTCGATCGTGACCGCGTCGGTCACCACGTCGACGACCTTGGCACGGAAGAGCTGCACGGTCTCCAGGACCTGCGAGCGGGTCTCCGCGTCGGCCCGCACCTTGATCAGTACGAGCTCGCGCTGCACCGACGCCGACGGGTCCAGCTCAACGATCTTGATGACGTTGATCAGCTTGTTGAGCTGCTTGGTGACCTGTTCCAGCGGGAGATCCTCGACGTTGACGACGATCGTCATCCGCGAGATGTCGGGGTGCTCGGTCGTGCCGACCGCGAGCGAGTCGATGTTGAAGCCGCGCCGGGAGAACAGCGCCGCGACGCGGGCGAGGATGCCGGGCTTGTTCTCGACCAGCACCGAAAGCGTGTGCCTGCTCATCTCAGTCCGTCGCTCCCCAGTCGGGCGCCATCTCGCGCGCGATCTTGATCTCGTCGTTCGAGGTGCCGGCCGCCACCATCGGCCAGACCATCGCGTCTTCGTGCACCACGAAGTCGACCACGACGGGCACGTCGTTGATCTCCATCGCCTTGGCGATCGTGGCGTCCACGTCGGCGGCGGTCTCGCAGCGCAGCCCGACGCAACCGTACGCCTCCGCGAGGCGGACGAAGTCGGGGATGCGCCGCGACTGCAGGTTCGTGTTGGAGTACCGCTCGTTGTAGAAGAGCGTCTGCCACTGCCGGACCATGCCGAGGTTGCCGTTGTTGATCACGGCGACCTTGATCGGAATGCCTTCGATGGCGCAGGTGGCCAGCTCCTGGTTGGTCATCTGGAAGCAGCCGTCGCCGTCGATGGCCCACACGGTCGTGCCGGGCCGGCCGTGCTTGGCGCCCATCGCCGCCGGCACGGCGAAGCCCATCGTGCCCAGGCCGCCGGAGTTGATGAACGAGCCGGGGTTCTCGTAACCGATGAACTGCGCGGCCCACATCTGGTGCTGGCCGACGCCCGCGACGTACAGGGCGTCCGGCCCGACGATCTTCCCGATGCGCTCGATCGCGTACTGCGGCGACAGGCTGCCGTCGGCGGGCTGCTCATAGCCCAGCGGATAGGTCTCCCGCCAGGCGTTGAGCTGCCGCCACCAGTCGGCGTAGTCGCCCTTGCGGCCCGCGGCGTGCTCGTTCTTCACCGCGATGATCATGTCCTTGATCACGTCGCGGCAGTCGCCGACGATCGGCACGTCGGCGTGCCGGTTCTTGGAGATCTCGGCCGGGTCGATGTCGGCGTGCACGACCATGGCCCCGGGGGCGAAGCTGTCGAGCCGGCCGGTGACCCGGTCGTCGAACCGGGCGCCCAGCGCGACCAGCAGATCGGCCTTCTGCAGCGCGCCGACCGCACCGACGCTGCCGTGCATGCCCGGCATGCCCATGTGCAGCGGGTGGCTGTCGGGCAGCGCGCCCTTGGCCATCAGCGTGGTGACGACGGGCGCTCCGGTCAGCTCGGCGAGGGTGCGCAGCTCGGCGGCGGCCCGCGCCTTGAGGACGCCGCCGCCGACGTACAGCACGGGACGCCTGGCCTCGACCAGCAGCCGGGCGGCCTCGCGCACCTGCTTGGCGTGCGGCCGGGTGACCGGACGGTAGCCCGGGAGCTGCATCGGCACCGGCCAGGTGAATTCGACCGGCTTTTGCATCGCGTCCTTGGCGATGTCGACCAGGACCGGGCCCGGCCGCCCGGTCGAGGCGATGTGGAACGCCTCAGCGACGGTGCGGGCGATGTCGGCGGGGTCGGTGACGAGGAAGTTGTGCTTGGTGATCGGCATTGTGATGCCGGAGATGTCCGCCTCCTGGAAGGCGTCGGTGCCGATGGCACCGCTCGACACCTGCCCGGTGATCGCGACGATCGGGACGGAATCCATGTAGGCGTCGGCGATCGGCGTGACGAGGTTCGTCGCGCCCGGGCCGCTGGTCGCCATGCAGACGCCCACCTTTCCCGTCGCCTGCGCGTAGCCCTGGGCGGCGTGCCCGGCGCCCTGCTCGTGGCGTACGAGGATGTGGCGGATCCGCTGCGAGTCGAAGAGAGGGTCGTACGCCGGGAGGATCGCTCCGCCGGGGATCCCGAACACGGTGTCGACGCCGACCTCCTCCAGGGCTCTGACGAGCGCCTGGGCTCCGGTCATCCGTTCGGTCATCTGCCTCATCCTTGCGTTTTTCGAGCGCTGGGCTCGGCCCTGGAGCGCGCCGGTTGCAGCGGTGGCGCCATCGGCGGCGCGTCGCGCGGGGCCCGGGGTCATGGCCAACAAAAAACCCCTCGCGCCGGGAGGCGGTCGAGGGGAGCGCGCAAGCGATCGACTCGGTCAGCTCGCGCGCCGACCGAGTACGAGAATCAGGTTGCGGTTCATGCGGTCAACGATGACGAAGTTCGCGGCTCACGTCAAATTCCTGGACGGTTCGTCTCAGCATCCGAGACGATCCCATCTCACACGGGCGATCCGCGGGTACCGGGCGCCGGGGCCGGAGGCGGCCGGATCGCGGCCCGGCGCGCCCGCCCGGGGGCGGCGACGGGCACCGCGCCCGGACGCGCGGGGAGCGCCACGGCGGCCGAACGCATGCCGCCACGGGACCGGAACCCGGGCAGGACACGCGGGGGGCACGGACCGGAACCCCGGCCCGCGCCCCCTCGCCGGGCGGCGTCGCGGCTATCCCGCGGGCCGCAGCACCACGTCGTCGGCCTTCACGAAGTAGACGCGGTGGCCGAACTGGATCTCGTAGTACTTCAGCGCGCCCTTGACCACGACGTGGCTCGCCGTGTCGAAGGTCGTGGAGTAGTAGTACTCGCCCCGCTCGGCGCCCACGACGGCGTAGGACTGCCCGGCGGCGAAGGTGTACTGCATCGGGATGAGCGACTGCACCGGCACGCCCGCCGGGTACGCCGACGCCTCCGGGTAGGCACGGCCGTAGACCGGCACCGAGGCCGCGCCCGGCTTGGGCGTGGCGACCAGGCCGTGCACCCCGACCGCGACCGGGTGACCGGCCGGGTCTCGGTCGTGGAACCACGCCTTCTGGCCGAGGTACCAGATCGCCGTCCAGTCGCCCTGGCGGCCGGCGACGGCGTACTTCTGGCCGGTGGCCGCCCGCGCGCCGTGGTCCCAGACGGCCATCGTCGAGGTGCCGGACGGCGGGTGCAGCCCGATGTCCTTGACCAGCGGCGCGTCATCGCTCGGCGCCGTGTGCAGCATGATCGAGCCGCCGCCGTGCGGCGGGCACAGGGCCGCCGGGTTCTGGGTGTCGCAGTCGGTGTACCCCACGACGTTGGTGTCGTAGTCCGGCCGGATCATGACCTCGGTCGAGTGCGGAGGGGCGGTCGGGTGCAGCGGCGCATGCAGCAGGTCGAAGTAGTGCGCCCAGTCCCAGTACGGGCCCGGGTCCTGGTGCATGCCCTGCACGTACGCCGGCGCGATGGCCGGCACGTTGTCGTGCCCGAGGATGTGCCCGCGGTCGAGCGGGATGTGGAAGCGGCGGGCCAGGTATCGCACCAGCTCGGCCGAGCTGCGGTACATCGCCTCGGTATACCAGGCGCCGCCCTGGGCGAGGTAGCCCTCGTGCTCGATACCGATCGACTTGGCGTTGATGTACCAGTTGCCGGCGTGCCAGCCGACGTCCTTGGCGAGCAGGTGCTGGGCGACGTGGCCGTCGGAGGAGCGGATCGTGTAGTTCCAGCCGAGGTAGGTCGGGTCCTGCACGAGGTCGAGGGCGGTGTCGTAGGAGCCCTCGGTGTCGTGGACGACGATGTAGTCGATCTTCTGGCTCTTGGGCCGGTCGCCCAGGTCGTGGTTGCCGTAGTTCGCCGGGTCGTTCGGGTCGAGCTGCTGGTACGGCGCCGGAACCCACTCGCAACCCAGGTCCTTCGGGCACTCGGTCTGCGGCGCGCTGGTCGCCTCCGCCGGGACGCGCAGGCCGGGCGTAGCGGTGAGGGTGACCTGCTGGCCGTCGTCGGTGATCCGGGACGCTCCGTCCCGGATCAGGTCGTAGACCTGCCCGGCGAACCACTTAGTGCCGCCGTACTTCACCACCGCCGCGTACCAGGCGGCCGGGTCGGGGCTGAGCGGCTCGTGCAGCGCGCGCTGGTAGCCGGCGAGGACGGCCGCACCCCCGCGGATGTTGGCGGCCGGGTCGGAGCGCAGCGTCGCCGGCGCCGTGCCGGTGAGCCGGGCGGCCTCCTGCAGCGTCTGCGGCGGCGCCTGCGCGGGTGCGGCGGTGCGCGCCGGCGCGGCGGACGCCTTCAGGGCCGGCCGGGCGGTGTCGCCGCGGGCGTCCTCGCTCCCCGAGGCGAGATGCTCGGACCCGGGCACGAGCATGCCGTCGACCAGGTGCATGGGGCCGAAGCCCCCGCTGGTACTGGGCAGGCCCTTGTTGGCGTCCCATCGGGACTCCATGTACGAGACGGCCAGCAGCAGCTTCTCGGGGACGTGGTAGGCCTTCGCCGCCTGGGCGAACACCTGCTGGCGGGTCGACGGGACGGTGCTGGGGCGTTGCTGGGCGACGGCCGGGCCGGCTCCCAGGCCGGCCAGTACCAGCGTCGCCGCGACGAGGGTATGACCTCGCAGGCTCATCGGCAGCCTCCGCGATGGCGATCGAGTCGCCGGTAACGATCTCAGACGCCGCGCAGGCTGACAACGATCTTCAGAAACCGTAACCATTTCGAAGGATTTTGACGTCGAAGCCCGGACTCCGGGCGATGCCGCCGGGCGTCCTGAGGTGGGCCGGCCGCACCCGCGGCGAGGACGGGAAGGAAGCGCACGGCCTGGAGCGGAACCGTGAGACGGGGGTGCGCGGCGGCACCCGAGCCGCGACACGGGACGGGCGCGAAGACACGAGCCGGGACGCGAAGGCGCGCGGTGGAGCGCCGGTCAGCCGGCCTGGATGATCGAGCCGTGCAGCGGGATCGAGGCCTCGCCGCGCGGGTTGGTGCGGACGAGCGCCTCGATGCGGCGGGGCGCCATCGGGCGCGCGACGAGGAAGCCCTGCCCGCGCGGGCAGCGCATCTCGCGCAGCAGTTCCAGCTGCTCGGGCCGTTCGATGCCCTCGGCGACGACGATCAGCCCGAGGTCGCGGCCGACGCGGACGATCGTGCGGGTGAGCAGCGTGAGCGTCTCGTCCCGGCCCAGGCCGGCGACGAACGACGGGTCGATCTTGACGACGTCGACCGGGAGCTGGCGCAGGTAGGCCAGCGAGGCGTACCCGGTGCCGAAGTCGTCGATGGCCAGGCGTACGCCCAGGTCTCGCAGGGCCGACAGCCGGGCGATGAGCTCGTCGCCGCCGTCGACGAGGACCTCCTCCTCGACCTCCAGCGTGAGCGTTCCCGGCGGCAGGCCGCTGTCGTCCAGCGCCGCCGCCACCGACTCGACGAACCGGGGCGCGGCGATCTCGCGCGGCCGCAGGTTGACCGACAGCCCGATGTCCCACGACGACCGCCGCCACCGGGCCACCTCGGCGCACGCCTCCCGCAGCACCCAGTTGCCCAGCGGCACCATCAGGCCCGACTCCTCGGCCGTGCCGATGAACTCCTCCGGGGGCACGAACTCGCCGTCGCGCCACCACCGCACGAGCGCCTCGACGCCGGTGACGCGGGAGGTGGTCAGCTCGACGACCGGCTGGAACTCCACCGCGAACTGCCCCTCGGTGAGCGCCCGCTGCAGGTCGCCGCCGAGCTCCATGCGGCGTACGACATCGGCGTGCATCTTGGCGGCGAACACCTCGACCCGGCCTCCGCCGAGGTCTTTGGCACGTGACAGGGCCACGTCGGCGTTGCGGATCAGCTCCGGCGCGCCGACGCCGTCCTCGGTGAAGGCGATCCCGACGCTGGCCGTGAGCACGATGCTGCGGTCGCCGACGCGGTACGGCTCGGCGGCCAGCGCGCGCAGCAGCCGCTCGCCGAGGTCGACGACGGTGGGCACGTCAGCGGCGCTCTCCACGAGCACGGCGAACTCGTCGCTCCCCCACCGGGCCACCGTGTCGTCGGCGATCACTCCGGCCCGCAGCCGCCGGGCCGCCTGGGCGAGCACCTGGTCGCCGCCCGCGTGCCCGATCGAGTCGTTCACGGCGGTGAACCCGTCGAGGTCCGCGAAGATCACCGCTACCCGGCCGCGGCGCTCGACCACCTCGCGGGCGCGCTCTTCGAAGTAGGCGCGGTTGGGCACGCCGGTCAGCCCGTCGTGGAAGGTCAGGTGGGCGACCTGCCGCTGCAGCGCGGCCTGCTCGCTGAGGTCGCGGACGGTCACCAGGAGGCGGTCCCCGCCGCCGTCGGCGGACGTGCCGTACCGCGAGATCGCCGACTCGGTCGGCAGCCAGGTGCCGTCGGCGGTCCGCACCCGGCAGGCCACCCGCGTGACGCCGCCGCCCGGCCCGCTGAGGAGCTCGGCCACCGCCTCCAGCACCTTCGGCAGGTCTTCGGGGTGGATGACCTCGGTCACCGACCGGCCGATCAGGTCGTCCGGGGTGTACTGGTACGTGCGCTGCGCGCCCGCGCTGACATACCGCATGACGCCGTCGGCGTCGCAGATGGCCACGACGTCGTCGACGTTCTCGGCGAGCGCGCGGAAGTGCTGCTCCCCGGCGGCCACGGCGCGGCGCAGGCGGTCGTGGTCGTGGACCAGCTCGCCGAGCCGGGCCAGCACGACGAGCACCGCCGAGCCGGCGACGACCGGCACCACCGGCCGCAGGCCGCCGGCGGCCGTCAGGGTGTGCCCGGCCACGAAGATCGCCGAGGCGGCGGCGGTCGCCGCCGGTGCGATGCCGGGCCCGACGAGCTCGCGGCGGCCGGTGCCCGCGGCGTCGCCGCGGGCGAGCCAGGGTGCGGCGCCCAGCAGCACGAGCCCGCCGATGCGCGTCAGGTCGGCGGCCGTCCCGTACGCTCCGCCGCCGTTCAGGCGGTCGGCCAGGTAGAGGATGTCCGCGGCGGTGAGGATCACCAGCACGACGTACGCGACGGCGGCGGACCGCCGGCGACCTCGCGCGGCACCGAGCGCCATGGGCGCCAGCCCGCACAGCAGCACCGCGTCGATCAGCGGATAGCGCAGCTCGATGACGAACTGCGCCCAGCTCTCCCCCGATATGCGGTAGAGCGGGTCGAAGACGGTCACCCAGGCGACGACGAACAGCGCACATGCGCACACGTACGTGTCGGCCGCGTACCGCAGCCAGGGCCGGGGGCTGCGCGGCCGTGCGATCGGCGTGGCCAGGCCGACGGTCGCGGCGACCAGCGCGACGATGAACAGCAGGTCGGCCGGGGACACGGTCACTGCGGCACGGCTGAACGCCAGCCGCGAGATCGCGTTGATCGTGGAGCCGGCGCACCAGGCCACGGCGGCGACCGCCAGCCACCGCCACATGTCCCGGGTGATCTTCCCGGCGGGGGTCTGCGGCGTGCGCCGCGCCGCGTACAGGAGCGAGCCGGCGGCACCGGCCGCCGCCCAGGCCGTCACCCAGGCGCCGGACGCGTCGGTGCCCCAGCCGAGCAGCAGCGCGAGCGCGTGGACGAGGGCGAGCACCGCGACCGGCCCGAACGGCCGTATCGCCGCAGGTATCCCCCGGCGTCGTCGCGCCGACCCCTCGCCGGTCATCACCCACTCGCTTCCTGAAACCGATCATGATTGTCCCGGAGCGGGACGCGTCCCGGGGGCCGAACGCATCACTTTCCCGCGGAACTCCGGGCGTATGCGGCACCGCCCGCGCCGGGCGTACGGACGTCGTAATGCGGCGGCCCACGACCCGGGTCACCGGTCGAGATGCGTCATCGTCGACGCCGGGCCGGGATCACCGGCACCACTGGTGAAGCGGTAGTCGGCTTCGCGGCCCAATCTATGGCCCGTAGGTCACAGTCCGATTGAGGCTGGGCGTCCACCCGGCGACATCGCGATACGTTGCGTAACCGCCGCCCAATCCCGCATGGTCCGCCCATGGCACGGGCCTCGGCAGCGTCCGGAAAGGGCAAAGCCGGGGCGGCCGCCCCGGCCGGCGGGCGTAATCCAAGGCCCGCCGATTCTTTACGCGGACGGGACGCCCCGGCCGCGGACCCGGCGTCGGCCGCCGTGGCCGGCGCGGCGCCGGTGGTCAGTACGCGCCGGTGATGACGTTGCGAAGGGGCTGCCCGGCCGCGTAACGGGCGAGCTGGTCGCGGACGAGCGCGATGGCGCGCCGCCGGGACGCCGGCGTCGAGCCGCCGACGTGCGGGGTGATGAAGACGCCCGGCGCGGACCACAGGGGATGCTCCGGCGGCAGCGGTTCCGGGTCGGTGACGTCCAGCACGGCCCGCAGCCGCCGCCGCGACAGCTCGGCCAGCAGCGCGCCGGTGTCGACCACCGGGCCGCGCGCCGCGTTGACCAGCAGCGCGCCGTCCTTCATGCGGGCGAGGAACGCGGCATCGGCCAGGCGGGTCGTCTCGGGCGTGTACGGCACGATCAGGACGACGACGTCGGCGGCGGGCAGCAGGTCCGGCAGCGCGGCGACCGGGTGCACGCCGTCGCGCGCCGACCGCGCCACCCGCACGACCTCCACCTCGAACGGGAGCAGGCGGCGTTCGATCGCCGCGCCCACCGACCCGTACCCGACGATGAGGACGGTGCGGTCGGCCAGCGCGTCCGTCATGTGCCAGTCCCAGCGGCCCTCGCGCTGCGCGGCGGCGAAGCGGGGGAACTCCCGCTGCGCGGCGATGATCCCGCCGACCACCCATTCGGCGGTGCTCGCGTCGTGCACGCCGCGCGCGTTGCACAGGACGACGCCCACGGGGACGTGCGGCAGGAACGTATCGACGCCCGCGACCTGGAGCTGGATCACCCGCAACGACGTCATCCGGGCCACCACCTCGCGGGCCCGCCGACCGGCGATGAACGGCGGCACGTAGAAGACGACGTCGGCCGGGTCGCCGGGCAGGTCGTCGCCGCCGGCGTAGACGTCCACGTCAACGCCGGGGATGTCCGCGACCGCCGCGGCGATCTCCTTGTCCGGAACCCATGCCTTCACCGTGCCGCCTCCCTGCGTCGCGCCGGACCGCAACCGATCGTAGGACCCGTCCTCGGCGCGCGCGGTCATCGGGTGAGGATGTGGGCGGAGGTGCTGTGGGTGGCGAGGGCGACCGCGCCCAGCGCCTCGGCGCGCTCGCCGAGACGGCCGGCGACGACCTGGACGCCCTGGCTGATCGCCGGCGGCAGCCGCTCGGCGAGGACCTCGCGGACGCCGTCGAGGAGCGGCCGCCCGGCCGCGGCGACCTCGCCGCCGACCACCACGAGCCTGGGGTCGAGCATCGCGCAGATTCCGGACAGCGCGCGCCCGACCATTCGGCCGGCGGCGGCGACGACCCGCAGCGCGCCGGGGTCGTCGGTGGCCAGCAGGGCGACGACGTCGGCGATCGTCGTGCCGGGGCCGCGGATGTGGGCGAAGGCGGCGGCGAGCGCGCGGGCGCCGACGACGGTCTCCAGGCAGCCGCGGTTGCCGCACCGGCACACGTACCCGCCGTCGACGACGGCGACGTGCCCGAACTCGCCGGCCGTGCCGCTGGCGCCCTCGTACGGGCGGCCGCCGAGGATGAGGCCGGCGCCGACGCCGTCGGAGAGCATGATGTAGATGAGGTCGTTCGCGCCGCGTCCGGCACCGAACGTCCATTCGGCGAGCGCGCCGAGGTTGGCGTCGTTGCCGACGTACACGGGCAGGCCGAGCCGCTCACGCAGGCATCCGGCGATGTCGACGCAGGTCCAGTCGGGCAACACCGAGGGGAGCCGGATGGTGTGCGAGCGGGCCCGGATCGGCGCGGAGACCGCCACGCCCATGCCGAAGACGCGGCCGACGTCGTGACCGGCGTCGGCGATGAGGCCGAGCGCGGTGTCGGCGGCGTACGCGAGCGCGTCGTCCGGCCGGTGGTCGACGTCGAGCTCGCGGTACTGCTCGCCGAGGACACCGCCGGACAGGTTCGTGAACAGCACGCGGATGCCGTCGTGGCCGAGGTGGACGCCGAGCACGCCGCCGCCGTCGGGGTTGAGGCTGAGCGGGGTGGCGGGGCGTCCGCCGCCGGGGGAGGCCGGGCGCGCCGGGCCGTCGGCGGGTTCGGTGAGGACGCCCTCGTCCAGCAGCTCGGCGACGATGCTGGACACGGTGGTGCGGGACAGCCCGGTGGCGCGGGCGATGTCGACCCTGCTGATGCGGCCGCGCTTCTGCACGGTCTCCAGGACGAGCAGGCGGTTGCGCGACCGCAGCGACTCGAGTGATCCGGGGGCGCTCGGCATGGCGCGCAGCGTACCCAAGTTCGTCCGGAATCCGGATTAACACTGACCGCTATCGGCCTTCGTTCATCCTTGACCCTGACAAATCGGGCTTCCTAGAGTTCGCCGTGTCACGGCCGGGCCCGGGGCACGGCCGTGCGCCTTGCCTGCCTCCTGGGGGTTTCCGTGCACAAGAGAACACTGGCGCTGATCGCGAGCGGGGCGGCCCTGTGCTCCGCCGCGGCGGTCGGCGTGCCCGGCGCGTCCGCGCTGGAGCCGAAACCGGCCGCTCCGGTCTATCTGAACCCGGCGTACTCACCGGCCGAGCGCGCCGCGGACCTGGTCTCCCGCCTCACCCTGGCGGAGAAGGCCCAGCAGATGAACAGCAACATCGCGCCGGCGATCCCCCGCCTGGGCGTCGCGCAGTGGGGCTGGTGGAACGAGGCGTCGCACGGCGTGGCCGCGCTGACCATCTCGGGCACCAACCCGCCCGGCACCACGAACACCACCTCCTACCCGGTCGACCTGTCGATGGGCAGCACCTGGAACCCGGACCTGGTCCACCAGGAGGCCGCCCAGATCGGCGACGAGGCCCGCGAGGTGGTGCCGAACAACACCCAGAACCTCGACTTCTACTCCCCCACCGTCAACCTCGGCCGCGACCCGCGCTGGGGTCGTAACGACGAGACGTGGAGCGAGGACCCCACGCTGACCGCCGACGTGGCCGCCCAGTTCGTCAACGGCCTGCAGGGCCAGGACGAGAACGGGCGGCTGCCGCGGTCGGCGGACGGCTACGTCAAGGCGTGGGCCACGCTCAAGCACTTCGCCGCCAACAACAGCGAGTACAACCGCCGCACCGGCACGTCCGACATGGACGAGCGCACGCTGCGGGAGTACTACACGGCGCAGTTCCGCGACATCATCGCCAAGAGCCACCCGGGCTCGATCATGAGCTCGTACAACGAGGTGAACGGCGTGCCGGCCGCGGCGGACGTGCACCTGATCGACACGCTCGCCCGCGAGACGTTCGGCTTCGGCGGGTACTTCACCTCCGACTGCGACGCGGTCTATGAGATCCAGGCGGGTCACCACTGGCAGCCGCCGGGCGCGTCCGCGCCGCTCGACCAGTACGGGCGCACGGCGTACGCGAACTCCGCCGGCGAGGACCTCGACTGCAACCAGGGCTACCACGACGCCTACAACTACGGGAACACGATCCCGCAGGCGATCGCCCAGCACATCACCACGCAGACCGACGTCTACAACGAGGGCGACGTCGACGTCTCCCTCGTGCGGCTGTTCACCGCGCGCATCGAGACCGGCGAGTTCGACCAGGAGAACCAGGTGCCGTGGGTGCGCGCCGCGCGCGCCCGGCTGGCACCGGGCACCTGGGTCAACTCCGACGCCAACAAGGCCGTCACCGAGACCCCGGACCGGCTCGCGCTCGACCAGAAGGTCGCCGAGCAGAGCCTCGTGCTGCTGAAGAACGCCCCGGCCGCGGGCGAGAAGAACCCGCTGCTGCCGCTGCGGGTGCCCTCGTCCGGCCCCTACCGGGTCGCCGTGATGGGCGCGTACGCCAACCCATCGGCGCTCTTCCTCGGCGGCTACGCCAGCCCCCAGGGCCCCTCCGGGGTCGCCAACGAGGTCAACCCCTACCAGGGCATCAAGGCCGCCGTCCAGAAGATCGACCCGGACGCCACCGTCGACTACTACCCGGGCGTCACCGGCACCGGCCTGAACACGGTCGACCCGGCGTCGGTCGCGGCGGCCGACAAGTACGACGTGGTGATCGTGGTCGCGGGCACCGACTCCAGTGACTCCCGCGAGGACGTCGACCGCACCACGCTGGCGCTGCCCGGCGCGCAGGCCTCGCTGATCAGCCAGGTCGCGGCGCGCAACCCGCACACCATCCCGTACCTGGAGACGGTCGGCGAGGTCGACACCAGCGGCTTCCAGTCGCAGGTGCCGGCGCTGCTGTGGAGCTCCTACAACGGGCAGCGGCAGGGCGCCGCGCTCGCCGACGTGCTGCTCGGCCACACCGACCCGAGCGGGCGGCTGCCGTTCACCTGGTACACGGACGTGAACCAGCTCCCGGCGATCGGCGACTACGGCATCCGGCCGACCGCCACCAGCCACGGCCGCACCTACATGTACTTCAACGGCGACGTGACGTTCCCGTTCGGGTACGGCCTGAGCTACGACCGGTTCACCTACTCCCACCTGCGCGTCCAGCGGGCGGCCGACGCGAACGGCACACTGCATGTCACCGCCGACGTCACCAACCACGGCGCGACGGCCGGCACCACAGTGCCGCAGCTGTACGTCGCGACACCGTTCGAGCCGGCCTCCGCGCAGCGGCCGGTCAAGCGGCTGGAGGCGTTCGCCAAGGTGACGGTCGGGCCGCGCCGGACGCGGCGGGTGAGCTTCACCGTGCCGGTGTCCAAGCTCGCCTTCTTCGACGAGGCGGCGAACCGCTACAAGGTCGACCCGGGCGTGTACGAGCTGCAGCTCGGCACCTCCAGCGCGAACGCCGACATCGCGGCGAAGGCGTACGTGCGGATCGGCGGGACGCTCCGGCAGACGCCGTCGGTCGTCACCGCCAAGCCCGCGCAGGCCGGCGACGACGCGCAGGGAATCGTGCAGCGGGTGACCTTCGCCAAGGGCACCACGATCGACCCGCACCTGACCGTGTCGATGGCCGATGAGAGCCTGTACGGCTACGTCACCAAGGGCGCGAGCGTGCCGCTGCCGAAGGGGCTGACGGTGACCTACCGCAGCGACCGGCCGCAGGTCGTCCGCGTCGACCACGGCAGCGTGATCCGCACCGTCGGCTCGGGCGTCGCGACGGTCACCGCGACCGTGCGCTACAACGGCGGCACGGCGACGACCTCGTTCGTCGTGCACGTCGCCTGACATCCCGATCGAACGCCTGCGGCGGCGTCACGGTGGCTCTCCGGTCGTCCGGCGATGCGCCGAGCACGCGCCGGGCGGGCTGCGGCGGTGCGGCGGGAACGATCACCCGCCCCGCATACCGAAGCCGTGCTCTTCTCGAGCCCGCGAGCGCCGTCCCCCGGTAGGCCGGCGGACCGCGGTGCGGCGGCGAGCGCCGGAGCGGGCCGCGGCGCCGATCAACCGGTGAGCTTTTCGAGGATCAGCTCGCGGGCGCGGCCGGCGTCGGCCTGGCCGCGGGTGGCCTTCATGACCGCGCCGACCAGGGCTCCGGCCGCGGCGACCTTGCCGCCGCGGATCTTCTCCGCGACGTCGGGGTTGCCGGCGATGACCTCGTCGACGATCGCGGCGAGCTGGCCGTCGTCGCTGACGACCTTCAGGCCGCGCTTCTCGACGATCTCGGCCGGCGAGCCTTCGCCGGCCAGCACGCCGTCGAAGACCTGCCGGGCGAGCTTGTCGTTGATGGTGCCGTCGGCGACGAGCGCGCTCACCGCCGCGACGTCGGCCGGGGTCACCAGCAGCTCGGCCAGGTCGACGCCCTGCTCGGTGGCACGCCGGGACAGCTCGTTCATCCACCACTTGCGGGCGGCGGCGGGCGCGGCGCCGGCGCGCACGGTGTCTTCGATGAGGTCGAGGGCGCCGGCGTTGACGATGTCCTGCAGCTCCTTGTCGGTCAGGCCCCACTCGCCCTGGACCCGGCGGCGGCGGGCGGCCGGCAGCTCCGGCAGGGTGGCGCGAAGTTCCTCGACCCATTCGCGCGGCGGCGCGAGCGGCACGAGGTCGGGCTCGGGGAAGTAGCGGTAGTCCTGTGCCTCTTCCTTGCTGCGGCCGCTGGTCGTGACGCCGGTGTCTTCGTGGAAGTGGCGGGTCTCCTGGATCACCCGGCCGCCCGCGTCGAGGATCGCAGCCTGCCGCTCGATCTCGTGGCGCACGGCCCGCTCGACCGAGCGGAGCGAGTTGACGTTCTTGGTCTCGGTGCGGGTGCCCCACTCGGCCGCGCCGCGCGGCATCAGCGAGACGTTGACGTCGCAGCGCATCGAGCCCTGCTCCATGCGCACGTCGGAGACGCCGATCGCGCGGACCAGCTCACGCAGCTCGGTGGCGTACGCGCGGGCGACGAGCGGCGCCTTGTCGCCGGTGGCGACGATCGGCTTGGTGACGATCTCGACGAGCGGGATGCCGGCCCGGTTGTAGTCGACCAGGGAGAAGTCGGCGCCGTGGATGCGGCCGGTGGCGCCGCCGACGTGCAGCGACTTGCCGGTGTCTTCCTCCATGTGGACGCGCTCGATCTCGACGCGGTAGGTCTCGCCGCCGACCTCGACGTCGAGGTACCCGTCGACGCACAGCGGCTCGTCGTACTGCGAGATCTGGAAGTTTTTCGGCATGTCCGGATAGAAGTAGTTCTTCCGGGCGAACCGCGACCACTCCACGATCGTGCAGTTCAGCGCCAGGCCGATCTTGATGATGCCCTCGATCGCGGCCCGGTTGGTCACCGGCAGCGAGCCGGGCAGGCCCAGGCAGACCGGGCAGACCTGGGTGTTCGGCTCGGCACCGAAGGTGGTGGGGCAGCCGCAGAACATCTTGGTCGCGGTGTCGAGCTCGATGTGCGTCTCGATGCCCAGCACCGGCTCGTACCGGGCCAGCGCCTCGTCGTAGGGAACCAGCGTCTCAGTGCTCATCGGTGTTCAGTCCCTTCACGCCGGTCACAGTTCGGGGGCCTTGGCCAGGAGCGGGCCGCCCCAGCGGTCTTCCAGCGCGCGCTCGACCGCGGCGCCGACGCGGTAGACCCGGTCATCGGCGAGGACGGGCGCCATGATCTGCAGGCCGACCGGCAGGGAGTCTTCGTCGGCGAGGCCGCACGGCACGGAGATCGCGGCGTTGCCGGCGAGGTTGGACGGGATCGTGCACAGGTCGGCGAGGTACATCGCCATCGGGTCGTCGGCGCGCTCGCCGATCGGGAACGCGGTCGTCGGCGTGGTCGGCGAGACCAGCACGTCGACCTGCTCGAACGCGGCGTCGAAGTCACGTGCGATCAGCGTGCGGACCTGCTGCGCCTTGCCGTAGTAGGCGTCGTAGTAGCCGCTGGACAGCGCGTAGGTACCCAGCATGACGCGCCGCTTCACCTCGGCCCCGAAGCCCTGCGCGCGGGTCAGCGCCATGACCTCCTCGGCCGAGCGGGTGCCGTCGTCGCCGGCCCGCAGGCCATAGCGCATGCCGTCGAAGCGGGCCAGGTTGGACGAGCATTCCGACGGCGCGATCAGGTAGTAGGCCGGCAGCGCGTACGCGAAGTGCGGGCAGGAGACCTCGACGACCTTGGCGCCCAGCGAGTCGAGCAGCTCGACTGCCTCGTGGAAGCGGGCCAGCACGCCCGGCTGGTAGCCCTCGCCGCCGAGCTCCTTGACGACGCCGACCGTCAGGCCGCCGGCGTCGGCCCGGCGGGCCGCCTCGACGACCGGCGGCACCGGCTCGTCGATCGACGTGGCGTCCATCGGGTCGTGGCCGGAGAACGCCTCGTGCAGCAGCGCCGCGTCGAGCACGGTGCGGGCCAGCGGCCCGGGCGTGTCGAGCGAGGAGGCGAATGCGATCAGGCCGTACCGGGACGAGCCGCCGTAGGTGGGCTTCATGCCGACCAGACCGGTCACTGCGGCGGGCTGGCGGATGGAGCCGCCGGTATCGGTGCCGGTGGCCAGCGGTGCCTCGTACGCGGCGACCGCGGCCGACGAGCCGCCGGACGATCCGCCGGGGACCCGGGTGAGATCCCACGGGTTGTGCGAGACGCCGAACGCGCTGTTCTCCGTGGAGGAGCCCATCGCGAACTCGTCCATGTTGGTCTTTCCGAGGATGACCATGCCGGCCCGGCGCAGCCGGGCCGTGACGGTCGCGTCGTACGGCGGCCGCCAGCCCTCGAGGATCTTGGAGGCGGCGGTGGTCGGCATGTCGGCGGTGGTGAAGACGTCTTTGTGCGCGATCGGCACGCCCGCCAGCGGGCCGAGCGGCTCGCCGGCGGCGCGCTTCGCGTCGACCGCCCGCGCCTGCGCGAGCGCGCCGTCGGGGTCGACGTGCAGGAACGCGTGCACGGAGCCGTCGACGGCGGCGATGCGGTCGAGGTGCGCCTGGGTCACCTCGGCGGCGGACACCTCGCTGGAGGCGATCATGGCGGCCAGCTCGGCGGCGGTCTTCCTGGTGAGGTCGCTCATCGGTCGCTCACGCCTCCTCGTCCAGGATCCGCGGGACCTTGAAGCGCCGCTCGTCGGCGGCCGGCGCGCCGGACAGCGCCTGGCCGGGCGTCAGGGTCGGCCGCACCTCATCGGCGCGGAAGACGTTGGTCAGCGGCAGCGCGTGCGAGGTCGGCGGGATGTCTTCCGCCGCGACCTCCTGCACCCGCGCGACCGCGGAGATGATGTCGTCGAGCTGCGTGGCGAGGTGGCCGAGCTCGTCCTCGCTCAGCGCCAGCCGGGACAGCCGGGCGAGGTGGGCGACCTCCTCGCGGGTGATGCCGGACATGTAGGAAACCGTTTCTGCGATCGATGGGCTCTTCGTCATCCTATTGGGCGCGGCGAACCGGCACCGAACGGTTTACACAGGCCTGATCATGTCTTCGGCCCGTCCCGCCGCGGCCGTGGGCCGTGGGCCGCCGGACCGCCGGGATCGCCGCCGGAGGCGGCGGCGGGGGGGGGGAAGTATGAATGAGATAGGGAAGAGGGGAGC
>JBEHYF010000088.1:0-21340 GCA_048498315.1 Actinomycetota bacterium | reverse complement strand
GATCGGCAGGCCCTGCCGGTGGGCGGCGAGGTAGGCCGGCACGGCCACGTAGCCGCAGCAGCCCACCACGACTTCGGCCCGCACGGGGTCGAGACCGCCCCGGCCGCCCGCACCGAGTCGCGCAGCCTGCCCGGCGTCTGCAGCAAGGCACGGTTCAGTTTGCGCGGCAGAGGCACCGGCGGGATGAGTTCGAGCGGGTAGCCGCGGGCCGGGATGAGCGTGGTGTCCAGGCCGCGGACGGTGCCGAGGGCGGTGATCTCGGCCGTGGGCTCCAGCCGGCGCAGCGCGTCGGCGAAGTTCATCATGGGCTCGATGTGCCCGGCCGAATGGCCGCCGACGACAACGACGCGCGGTGCCGTCACGCCTCCCCTGTCGTGGTCGTCGCGATCGTGATAGGGCGGGTGCCGTATGCGGCACCGGCGGTATCACGATCGCCAGCCGCGGCCTCACGACGCCTGCCGGCCAGGTCGGGCACCGTGGTGCGGACCTTGTGCAGGTGCACACCGACGATCCGGTGCTCGCGCATCACCCGCTCGACGCGCTTGTGGTTCACCCGATGGCCCTGGTCGTGCAGCTCGGCCGTGACCCGCGGCGACCCGTAGGTTCCGTCGTGATCGGTGTGGATCCGCCGGATCCGGTCGGCCAGCGCCTGGTCGGCAGCCTGCCTGCGGGCCCGCGCCACCCGGGCGTCGCGCCACCGGTGGTAACCCGACCGGGACACCTGCAGGACATGACACGATGTGGCCATCTCGGCCTGTCCTTGAGCCGGCTGTGTCTTTCGCCGCTGAGATGCGTCGCCGGCCCCTCAGCGAAGGCTGCGACTGGGGCTGCGGGATGTGCTGCCTCATTGGGGGCCTCGGTCCGGCCGATACAACATCAGCGGCGACGCCTGCGTGAGGCATCGCCGCTGATCAGCACGGGTGGCGCGGCCGTGCCTACGGCCGGAACCGCGAACTCCCTCCGGATCGTGATCATCTGGTGCACCTGATGACATTAGGATCCTCCGGTGATCATCAGACGAGGGTTCGCGGCCGGCCTGCTGTGCCTGTCGGCCGCTCTGGCGATATCGGGCCTGCCTCCGGTCCCCGCTGCCAAGGCCACCGCCACGGAGCCTCCCAAGGTCGAGCTCGTCCTGGACGTCAGCGGCTCGATGAGGGCTCGGGACATCGATGGACGAAGCCGGATATCGGTGGCCCAGCAGTCCTTCGACGACGTGGTGGACGCCCTGCCCGGGAATACACAGCTCGGCATCCGGGTCCTCGGGTCCCGCTACCGCTTCCCGGGCAGCCCCAAGAGCGTGGGGTGCCGGGACACCGAGCAGATCAGTCCGGTCGCACCGGTCAACAAGGTCGCGGCGAAGGCCGCCATCGCGACACTGCGTCCCACCGGCTGGACCCCGATCGGACGGGCGCTGCGCGCCGCGGCCCGCGATCTGGGTACCGGAGCGACCACCCGGCGGATCGTCCTCATCACCGACGGTGAGGACACCTGCGCGCCGCCCGACCCGTGCGACGTCGCCCGTGAGCTGGCCGCGCAGGGCACCCACCTCGTCATCGACACGCTCGGCCTCACCTTGGACGACAAGGTGCGGCAGCAGCTGACCTGCATCGCCGAGGCCACCGGCGGAACGTACACCGCGGTCCAGCACCAGCAGCAGCTCACCGCCCGGCTCAACCAGCTCGTGCACCGGGCCGGCAGCACCTACCAGGAGACCCCTCAGCAGGTCACCGGAGCCGCGCAGTGCGCCAACGCCCCGATGCTGTCGCCCGGCGTCTACACCGACCGGGAACGGTTCGCCGAGCACCGCTTCTACCGGGTGTCCGTGCCGGCCGGTCAGGAGTTGCGCGCGTCCGTGAGCGTCGCCCTCGACCGCAGGCTCAACCCCGACTACGGGGTGCTGCTGCGCGCGACGTCCCAAGACGGCCAGGAGCTGGTTCGTGGTACGGACGCGGGCAGCGGGCGCACCGACGTCGTATCCACCGGGCTGCGCTGGTCCGACCAGCGGCCGGTCGGCCCGTCCGAGCCGAGCGCGTCTCCGTCATCGAGCACGGCAGGGTCCGCGGCGGGCATCGTCTGCCTGATCGTGAGCAACTCCTTCTCCGCACCGCCCGGCGTACGGACGACGCCCGGCATGCCGCTGGAACTGACGGTCGACGTGGTGCCCTCCTCGCCGACGCCGGACGGTCCGGATCTCGGCCGCGGCTGGCTGCTGCTCCTCGTGCTCACCTGCGCCGGTCTGGTCGCCGGTCTCGTCACCGGCTGGCTCGCCCGCTGGCGGGTCGCCATCTGGAAGGAGAACTGATCGTGCACGTCACGCCGCTGCTGTCCCTTCCTATCGCCACCGCCACCCTCGCACTGGCCACCGCCGGACCGGCCTTCGCCGGTGGGAAGACATCACCCCGGCCCAGTGCGACGATCGGCACCGCCGGCACGTCCTTCCTCACCGCGACCACCGTGCGCCCCGGCCAGTCCGTACGGCTGTCCGCGTCGACGGGCGACTACCTGTACTGGTCGTTCGCCGGGGCGGCGGGACAGACCGACCGGATCGCCGTGACCCTCAGCCTGCCGAACGGCGGTGATCGTCTCGGGGCCGTCACCTGGAACGTCGACGTCTTCGACGGGCTGCGCCGCCGCCAGGCGTGCACGGCCGGCCCGCAGACCGTCACCGCGCAGTCCGGTACGGCCAAGGTCGCACTGCGGTGCACGCTGCGGACGATCCGCTCCTGGGCCGAGTCGTGGTCCAGTGATCCGCTGCCGGGCACCTATTACGTCCGGCTGGCGGCGACCGACCTGCCGGAGCAGAGTCTCGGCCTGCCGGTCGACGTACGGCTGCGGATCAGCGCGCGCAACGGCAACGCCGAGCCGTCCGGCGCACACCTGAAGGCCCCGCTGTCTCCGCCGGTCAACCCGGGTGCCACCGTGGCGCCCGATGCGATGCCCTCGGCGGATCCGTCGGCGGTCAGCTCGGCTCCCAAGCCGGTGCAGCGCGTCAAGAGCTGGTACCGCCGGCCGTCGACGCGCTGGTGGTGGACGATCGGCGGCGGTGTGCTCGCCGCCATCGCGGGTGTCGTCGGCTACAGCCTGACCCGACACCCGCACCGCTGGTTCTCATGACCGCACCGGCCCCGGCGCGGCCGTACGGCCTGCCGCGCCGGGGCCGGCGTAACAGCGACCGACGCGGATGATGAACGCGGATGATGAACACGGCCTCCTGCCCCGTGTCTCGCGAGGCCCCGTCGGCGCCTGCTCCGGCTTCGCCTACGGAGCGACGGCACGCGTGATCGCGGCCGCGCCCGTGGCGCGGGCGAGGCCGGCGGTGACCCGGAAGATGCGAAGGTGCTCTCGATCGGGTTGGTCGTGCGCAGATGGATCCAGTGCTCGGCGGGGAAGTCGTAGAAGGCCAGCAGCGCGTCCAGGTCATCGAGGACCTTCGCGACGGCCTTGGGGTGCTTGGCGCCGTAGGCGGCCTCGAACGCCTTCACCGCGGCGAGCGCATGCGTCTTGTCCTCGGCGTTCCAGATCTCGGCCAACGCCTTCAGATCAAGAACGCCCAGTGTCCTTTTCAGCCCGGTTCGGAACCCGCGTGTGCTCCATGTGTGCTCGGCCGCCACGATCTTGCCAAAACCCGGCCCCGTGCCTGCGGGACGGACGACGAATCACGCACCACGATCAGCGCGGAACACTCCCGCGACAGCGAGACACCCCTCCCGTCGCTGCCGGGGAGCGCTGTTCTCAGCCGGACGTCGCCGGCGTCTCCGACCACGACCGAGATCTCTCACGCGCCCACCACCATCAGCAGCGATTCAACACCGCCGCCGTCCCACCCAGACCACCGCCATCCCGGCCCACGTGGAGTGCCCGTCCGTGCGAACACGAGCTCGCCGGGCGGCCGCCTCCGGCATGCGGTTCCGACGAGAGACGGTCATCACATGGGCCGGTTCTGTCGCTGTCCCCTATGATCTGGTCGGAGGTCAAACCTCGGCATGAGAGATGAGAGGGCCCAAGCCGGTGCGCCTGCTGGAAAAGTACAAGGACTACGTCTGAGATCCGGCGGTCGGGGAACGGAGCGGTGAACACGGTATGAGATACGGTTTCGCCATCGACCAGCGCACCTGCATCGGGTGCCATGCCTGCACCGTCGCGTGCAAGACCGAACACGAGATACCGCTCGGCCGCTTCCGCACCTGGGTGAAGTACGTCGACTCGGGAACCTTCCCGGACACCACCCGCGACTTTGCGGTGATGCGCTGCAACCATTGCACCGACGCGCCCTGCGTCCGGATCTGCCCCACCAGCGCGCTGTTCAAGCGCGACGACGGCATCGTCGACTTCGACAATGAGCGGTGCATCGGGTGCAAGTCCTGCATGCAGGCGTGCCCGTACGACGCCCTCTACATCGACCCGGACTCCAACACTGCCGCCAAGTGCAACTTCTGCGCCCACCGGGTGGAGGCGGGGCGCGAGCCCGCGTGCGTCACCGTCTGCCCCACGCACTCTATCTGGGTGGGCGACCTCGACGACCCGGACTCCGGCATCGCCCGGCTCGTCGCCGAGAATCCCACCACCGTGCGCGCACCCGAACAGGGCACCGGGCCTAACGTCTTCTACCTGGGCGCCGAGCGCGCCGTGCTGGACCCGCTGGCGGCGCCGGTACGCGGCACCTACCTTTGGGCGCGTCCCGACGAGCAGCGGCTGCGCACCGCCGGCGACTTCACCGGCGCGGACCCCACCGCGGCGACCACGCTGAACACCGCGCACGCCCGGCCGTGGGGCTGGCGGGTGGTCGCGTACCTGTGGGCGAAGGGCCTGGGCGGCGGGGCACTGTTCACGGCGGCGCTCGCGGCGATCCTCGGCGTTGCCCTCGGCGGGGTCGGCGACATCGCCGCGCCGGTGATCGGCGCCGCCGGCGCCGGGGCCACCGGGATCCTGCTGGTCTGGGACCTCAAGCGCCCGGACCGCTTCCACTTCCTGTTCACCAAGGCCAACCGCGGCTCGTGGCTGGTGCTCGGCGGCTACTGCCTGCTCCTGTTCGGCGTCGCCGCCGTGGTCTGGTTCGTGGCCGGGCTGCTCGGCCTCGGCGCGGCGATGGCGTGGCCGGCGTGGCCGGTCGCGGTCTGCTGCGCGCTCGTGGCCGGCTACACCGCCTTCCTGTTCGGCCAGGCCGAGGGCCGGGATCTGTGGCAGTCCCGCTGGCTGCTGCCGCATCTGCTCGCCCAGGCCGCGATGACCGGCGCGGGGGCGATGGCCGTCGTCGCGGCGTTCGCCGGCACCGGCCCGGCCGGAGTCGGCCTCATCGCCCGCATGCTGCTGGTGGCGGCCGTGGTGCACTTGCTGATCACCGGGGCGGACCTCGGCGGCCATCACACGACGAGGAACGCCGAGGTGGCCGCGAACATCATCCTGCGCGGTCGCTACGCGCGACTGTTCTGGCTCGGTTCGGTGGTCCCGGTCGTCGTCGCGATCGCGCTGGCGGCCGTCGCGTGGAACGGCACCGCGTGGGCGGCCGCGGTGGCGGGCTTGGTGGTGCAGCCGGCCCTGCTCGCGTACGAGACGGCCTTCGTACGCGCCGCCCAGGACGTGCCGCTGTCATGACGAGAGAGGGAACCCAGCAGATGTCCCGCACCGATGAGATCGGCCGGGCCGCCCCGGACCCGCCCGGGGCACGCCGGCACGAGCACCTGGCCAACTTCCCGCCGCCGGAGACGTGGGACCGCCACGTCGCCTACGACGCCAAGGCGCACCCGCGCAAGGTGGCGCGGGAATTCATGCTCATCCCGACGACGTGCTTCAACTGCGAGTCGGCCTGCGGGCTGCTCGCGCACGTGGCGAAGGACGACCTGAGCGTCACGAAGCTGGAGGGGAACCCCGCTCACCCCGGCTCCCGTGGCCGGAACTGCGCCAAGGGCCCCGCGACCATCAACCAGCTGAACGATCCCGAGCGCATCATGAGACCGCTCCGGCGCACCGGTGAGCGCGGCGCCGGCGAATGGGAGCCGTGCTCCTGGGACGACGCGCTCGACGACATCGCGAGCCGGATCCGCACGGCGATCATCGAGGATCGGCGGGACGAGGTCGTCTACCACGTGGGCCGGCCGGGGGAGGACGGCTTCGCCGAGCGCTTCCTGCTGGCGTGGGGGATCGACGGGCACAACAGCCACACCAACATCTGCTCCTCCGGCGCCCGCCTGGGCTACTCCCTGTGGGGCGGTTACGACCGTCCCTCGCCCGACTACGCCCACGCCAAGGTGATCCTGCTGCTGTCCTCGCACCTGGAGGCCGGCCACTATTTCAACCCGCACGCCCAGCGGATCATGGAGGCGAAGCAGTCCGGTGATACCAAGATCGTCGTGCTCGACCCACGGATGTCCAACACCGCCGCCCGGGCCGACCTCTGGCTGGCCCCCTGGCCCGGCAGCGAGGCCGCCATCCTGCTGTCCGTCGCCTCGTACCTGCTGCGGACCGGCCGGATCGACCGGGACTTCCTGCGGCGCTGGGTCAACTGGGACGTCTACCTGGAGCGGCTGCACCCCGGTGACCCGCGTGACTTCGACGTGTTCGTCGACCGGCTCACCGCGGACTACGCGCGCTACACGTTCGAGTTCGCGGCGGAGGAGTCGCGGGTGCCGGTGGAGCGGATCCGGGAGCTGGCGCAGATCGTCGCGGCCGCGGGATCGGCCCTGTCGGCGCACATCTGGCGGTCCGCCGCGGCGGGCAACCTCGGTGGCTGGCAGGTCGCCCGGTGCCTGTTCTTCCTCAACGTGCTGACCGGCAGCGTCGGCACGGAGGGCGGGACGAGCCCGAACGGCTGGGACAAGTTCATCGCCCACGGCTTCGACGTGCCCGAGGGCCACGACCGCTGGAACGAGCTGCTGTGGCCGCCGGAGTACCCGCTGTGCACCAACGAGATGTCCATCCTGCTGCCCCACCTGCTGCGCGAAGGACGCGGCAGACTGGACGTGTACTTCTCACGCGTCTACAACCCGGTGTGGACCAACCCGGACGGCTTCACCTGGATCGAGGCCCTCACCGACACCGAGAAGGTCGGCCTGCACGTGGCGCTGACCCCGACCTGGTCGGAGACGGCGACCTTCGCCGACTACGTGCTGCCGATGGGCCACTCCACCGAACGCCACGACCTCCAGTCCTATGAGACCCACGCGGGCCGGTGGCTGGGTTTCCGCCAGCCCGTACGCAGGGTCGCGATGGACAAGCTCGGCAGGCCCTGCGCCGACACGCGCGAGGCCAACCCCGGCGAGGTGTGGGAGGAGAACGAGTTCTGGTTCGAACTGTCCTGGCGGATCGACCCGGACGGCGCCCTGGGGATCCGGCGCTACTTCGAGTCGCCGTACCGTCCGGGCGAGAAGGTCACCGTCGAGGAGTACTACCGGTGGATCTTCGAGAATCGGGTGCCCGGCCTGCCGGAGAAGGCGGCGGAGCAAGGCCTGACCCCGCTGGAGTACATGCGCAAGTACGGCGTCGTCGAGATCGCCCGCGACGTCTACCGCCAGGACGAACGCCCGCTCACCGAGGCCGAGCTGGCCGGAGCCGTCCCCGACGGCCGCGGTGTGCTGCGCAGGCCCACCGACGACGAGTCCACTCCGCCCCTGGTGGGCGAGGCCGGCGCGGTCGGCGTTCAGCTCGACGACGGGTCGCGGGTGGCGGGCTGGCTCACGCCGAGCCGCAAGCTCGAGCTGTACTCCGACTCGGTGGCCGAGTTCGGATGGCCCGAGTACGCCACGCCCTGCTACATCGAGTCCCACGTCGCGCACGGCACCGTCGACACCGATGCGGGCGAGATGGTGCTCGTGCCGACCTTCCGGCTGCCGACTCTGGTCCACACCCGGTCGGCGAACGCCAAGTACCTCAACGAGATCGGCAACACCCACCCGGTCTGGGTTAACGCCTCGGACGCCGTCCGGCTCGGACTGGCGACCGGCGACCTCGTGCGCGTGACGACCAGGATCGGTTACTTCGTGGCGCGCGTCTGGGCGCACCAGGGCATCCGTCCCGGCGTCATCGCGCTGAGCCACCACATGGGCCGGTGGCGGTTGCACGATCAGGACGGCAGCCGCTGGGCGTCCGGCCGGGTCGACCTGAAGCGAAGCGAGGAGGGCGTCTGGCGGATGCGGTACATCTCTCCCGTCGCCCCGTTCGCCAGCGACGACCACGACAGCGCGCGCATCTACTGGGAGGACCCGGGCGTCCACCAGAACCTGACCTTCCCCGTCCAGCCGGACCCGCTGTCGGGCATGCACTGCTGGCTGCAGCGGGTACGCCTGTCCAAGGCGGAGCCCGGGGACCGGTACGGCGACATCGAGGTCGACGTGCGCAAGTCACGGGAGGTCCTGCAGGAGTGGATCGGCATGACACGCCCCGGGCCCGGCCCCGGCGGATGGCGGCGGCCGGAGTTCCTGATGCGACCGGTGAAGCCGAAGCGCAAGGCGTTCAAGGTGGCGGAGTGAACGCGCGGATCGAGGCGGCGCGGGCGGCCGTCGGCGCCGTGGCCGAACCCCTGCTCGGTCGCCCGCTCGCGGACCTCGGCCTGGTCGAGAGCGTCCGCCGCGGGACCCGCGGCGAGCTGACCGTCGCCGTACACGCGCTGCTGTCCGATGACGCGCATCTGGCCGCCGTTCGGGCGCGGGTCGAAAGCGCCCTCGCGGGCGTACCCGCGATCACACGGAGCCGGGTACGGGTGGAACCGCTCGACGAGGCCGGCCGCGCGGGCCTGGCGCGACGTCTGCGGGCCGAGAACCGCCGCCCCGGCGGCATCGGCAGCCGCACGAGCATCTACGCCGTGGGCTCGGGGAAGGGCGGCGTGGGCAAGTCCTCGATCACGGCGAACCTCGCCGTCGCGCTGGCGGCGGCCGGCCGGCGCGTTGCGCTGCTGGACGCCGACGTGTGGGGTTACTCCGTGCCGCAGTTGTTCGGCGTCCGGCAGGCGCCGGTGGCGCTCGGCGGCATGATGCTCCCGGTCGAGGCGCACGGCGTACGGCTCATGTCGATCGGCTTCTTCGTCCGCGAGGAAGAGCCGATCGTCTGGCGCGGGCCGATGCTCCGCAGGGCTCTCGAGCAGTTCCTCGCCGATGTGTACTGGGGAGAGCCGGACGTTCTGCTGATCGATCTGCCGCCGGGCACCGGCGACGTGCCCCTCACCGTGCTCGAACTCCTCCCGCAGGCGGCGCTGATCGTCGTCACCACCCCGCAGCGCACGGCCGAGGTGGTGGCGGCGCGGGCCGGCCGCATGGCACTCGACGCGCGTTTGCCGATCGCGGGCGTCATCGAGAACATGACGGGGTCGGCGTTCGGCGGCGATGGCGGCGAGCGGCTCGCCGCGACGCTCGGCGCGCCTCTCCTAGGCCGGATCCGGCTCGACGCCGCGTGGTGCGACGCCGGAGACGCCGGCGTCCCGCTGCCGGTGCACCGTCCCGGGAGCCCGGCGACGGCCGACGTCCGCGGCATCGCCGGCCGACTGCCCGACGTACGGCCCAGCCTGGTCCGGCGGCCGCTACCCCTGCACGTCGGGTGACGGAGCGGTGCGATGGACAAGACTCGCGACGCGGACGCCTCGGATCCGCCGCGCCGGCCCCGGTGGGTGTACGCCGTCGGCGACGAGCCGGACCACCGGTTCAGCTTCGCCAACGAACGTACCTTCTTGATGGATCCGCACGGCGCTGACGCTGCTGGGCGACGGCATCGCCCTCGGCGCCATCGACCTGTCCATTCCCGCGGCCGTCCAGCGCGGGCTCGCGGTCCTCCTCGTGGTCGCGGCCGTGTCGTGCGCCCTGGTGTCCTATTTCCGCTGGGCCCGGATGGAGCGGGCGGTGCGGGAGGCGCGGCCGTTGCCGGCCTCGCCGCTCAGCGCGGTGCTCAGCGGCGTCGTCATGGTCGCCGCCGTGGTCATTCTCCTGTCGGGCTTCTGACGCATGACCGCCGAGCCTCCCGGTGTGCAGAACGAGCGGACCACCCTCTCGTGGCAGCGCACCGCCCTATCCCTGATCGCGGCCTCCGCGGCGCTCGCGCGGCTCGCGTATGGTCGGCTGGGCCCCGCGGCGCTGGCCGGTGCGGTGCTGCCGTCGCGCTGTCGTTGCTGGTGATCCAGCAGAGCCGCGGGCGCTACCGCCGCCGGGCGATCGGACAGCGGCGGCGCACCGCGGGCGACGGTACGGCGCCGGCCGCGCTGGCGGCCGGCGTCGCCGCGCTCGCCCTTCTCGGACTGGCCATGCTGGCCGTCACCTAGCCGGCCTGCGGGACCGGTGTCCGTGACGCCCTCATCACCGGGCGGACCGCCGCGACCGCGCCGTCAGCGCGATTTCGCCATGCGAAGGCTTTCGGAGACGTCACTCCCATCGGCGCGCAGGTGCCGGACGGCGGCGCGGTGCGCTCCGCGCACGTGGCGTCGTGCCGCCGCCCGTGCTGCGGCCGAATCGCCGGCGAGCAACGCCGCCACGATCCGCTCGTGGTCTTCGCGCGACTTCTCCAGGCGTCCGGGGACCACCAGTGTCGTCTCCATCACCCGCGAGATGATCTCTTGCAGCACGCCCAGGGTTTGCCGTAGGAAGCGGTTGCCTGCGGCCTCCACGATCGCCATGTGGAATGCCGCGTCGAGTCGCTGAAGCTCGGCGAAGTCACGCGGCTCCCGGTCAGCCGCCGCGTTGAGCGCGTCGAGGGCCGCACGCACCTGGCCGAGTCGTTCGGTGTCCTGCTCGGCCGCCGCCCATCCCGCAGCCGGCACCTCGAGGACCTCCCGGACCGCGAACAGCTCGTCCGCCGTGATCGTCTCCTGGTCCATCGCCGAACGAAGTTCCCGTGTGGTCGCCGGATCGGCGACGAAGACGCCGCGCCCGTGGACCACCCTGACGCGCCCGCGGGCCTTAAGGGAACCGACGGCCTCCCGGACGGTCGGGCGGCTCACCCCGAGCATCTCGGCGAACTCGCGCTCCGGTGGCAGCCGGTCGCCGGGACCCAGGCTGCCGCTGTCGATCGCCGCGAGGATCTGCTCCTCGACCTGCCGAGCCACGCTGCCGCGCCCGAGCTTCCGCCACATCGGGACCTCTCTTTCTGCACGTGGTCGGATCTCTGACCACGAGTGAAATCAGGATACGCGTACGGGCGTTTCGTGCCCACGATGCTACCGGTGGCCACCGGTAGCACGATCCCGGCCGCCTCGGCGCGCGCTTCCGCGGAGAGACGGTTATCACATCGGCCGGACTCCGGCCGGGCCTCTATGATTGTGGTCGGAGGTCAAGCCTCAGGTACGAGAGGTGAGGGGATGCGACCTGATACGGCCAGGCTCGGCACCGACCGGCTGTACGACGACCTGCGGGAGGTTTCCGCCGCTCTTTACAAGAAGGCGCTGACCGATCTCCCTCCGGACATCCGCCACTCGGTCGCCGAGGCACACGACCGGGAACAGGGAGGCGCCCGCCGACGCCTCGACGTCATGATCAAGGCGATCGACACCTCGGACGAGACGGGCATCATCGTGTGCCAGGACACCGGGATCTGCGTGTTCTTCGTCGAGATCGGCACGGCGTTCCCGGTCAACGGCGCGAAGCTCATCACGGCGCTTCGCGAGGGGATCGCCCTCGCCACCGAGCGGCACGCGCTGCGTTCGAGCATCGTCCACCCGCTCACCCGCGAGAACCGGCAGGACAACACTGGTGTCGGAGTCCCCGCGGTCCACGTCGACTTCGTCGACGGCGGCGACGGCCTCGACGTACTGCTCATCCCCAAGGGATCGGGCTCGGAGAACATGTCCTTCCTGAAGATGCTCTCGCCCGCCGACGGCCAGGCCGGGGTCAAGAAGTACATCCTGGACTGCGTGGTCGAGGCCGGCCCGCGCCCCTGCCCGCCGACCGTCGTCGGCGTGGGCCTGGGCGGGACCGCCGACCAGTGCGCGGCGCTCGCCAAGAAGGCGACCCTGCGCCCGGTCGGCCGGCCGCATCCCGAACCGGAGATAGCGCTGCTCGAACGCCAGTTGCTGGAAGCCATCAACGAGATCGGTATCGGGCCCCAGGGGCTCGGCGGAGCGACGACGTCGTTCGCCGTCCACGTCGAATACGCCTGGACGCACATCTCGATGAATCCGGTCGCGGTGAACATCCAGTGCTGGCGGGGGGAGCGCGCGCGGGCGAGCATCGACGCGACGGGGACGGTGACCTATGGCCACTGAGAGAGTGCTGCACCTGCGGGCGCCCTTCGACGAGACGACAGCCCGCTCGCTGCGCTGCGGTGACGAGATCTGGATCGACGGGACGATCTGGGGGGTCCGCGACGCCTCCCTCATCCGTTTCTTCGATGAGGGGCGGCGGGTCGACGCCGACCTCACGGGCGCGGTCTTCCTGCACACCGCTCCGAGCGTCCGCCGGGCCGACGACGGGAGATACCTGCCCGTATCCGTCGGCACGACGACCTCGATGCGCATGGACCGTTTCACCCGTGGCTGCGTCGAGGACCTGGGCGTCAGCGCGATCATCGGTAAGGGCGGGCTGAGCGCGGAGTCGCTCGGCCACCTCGGCCGCTGCGGCGGTGCCTACCTCTCGATTACCGGCGGTGCCGCCAGCTACCAGACTCTCCAGGTTCGCGAGATCGAGGAGGTCTTCTGGGAGGACCTCATGCCTGAGTGCCTGTGGAAGTTCCGCGTGGAGGAATTCGGCCCGCTCTTCGTGACCATGGACTCCCACGGCGAGTCGGAGTACGAGCGGACCGCGGAGCGCGCCCAGGCGAACCTGGACGCCGCGTACCGCCGGCTCGGCCTCTGAACAGAGGTGGAGGAACTGGTCGTCGGCGGCGCCGGCATCCTCATCGCCTCGCTCCTGGGCGGGGCGACGGGCTTCGGATTCGGGTTGGTGGGGGCGCCGGTCCTCCTCGCCGTCGGGCTCCCGCTGCGCGCTGTCGTGCCGGTCATCCTCTCGCTCGCGCTGCTCACCCGCCTGGTATCGGTCTGGCAGTTGCGGCGTCATCTGGTCTGGCCTCGGGCGGGACGGCTGATCATCGGAAGCATCCCGGGGATCCTCGTCGGCCTCGCCGTCCGCGGCGCGGTCGACGCCCACATCCTGAAGATGTTCGCCGGCGTCATCGCGATCGTCGCCGCTCTGGTGCTGACGTTCCGTTCCGGCGACCGGGGGACCGGCACCACCAGGCCGTCGGCGGCGCTCGCAGCCGGTGCCTGCGGAGGTTTCACCGGGGTGACGATCTCGCTGAACGGAGTGCCGCCCGCGCTGCTGCTGACTCGCGACCGGGTCGAGCAACGGTCGTTCGTCGCCGACCTGACCATCTACTACATCGCATCGAACATCATCACGCTGACCCTCCTCACGACCAGCGACCCCGCCACGGTGGGCGTACTCGGCCGTTACGTCCTGGTGTGGCTGCCCCTGGGCGTACTCGGTAACCAGGTCGGGATCAGGTCGGCGCGCTTTCTGCCCTACCGGGTGTTCCGTGGGATCAGCCTGACCGTCGTCCTGGTCTCCGGCTGCGTCACCGTCGCCGGGGCGCTGTGACCGCGCTCGGAGTCTCACGCGCGGCGGTGCGGTGCTTCGGCTCCAGCCGGGCCAGAGCCGCCAGCGCGCCGACTCCAGGTGGTGGTGCATCGCCGTGGCGGCCAGGCGCGGCTCGTTCGCGGCGATGGCCTCGACGATGTCACGGTGATCGGCCTGGGACGCGTCGAGACGTCCGGGCAGGGACAGGGTCGTACGCATGCCGGCGTGCATCATGCCGTGCAGCGCGCCCACGGTCTTGAGCAGGAATGAGTTGCGGGCGATCTCGACGATCTTCTGGTGGAACGCGGAGTCGAGGAGCTGGAGGGCCGCGGGGTCGGGCTCCGCACGGGCCGCCTCCTCGTCCAGGCGTTCCAGCGCGGCCCGCAGCTCGCGCACGTCGTCCGCGTCGTCGCGGTCGGGCGCCCAGGGCCACCGCGGCCAGTTCGAGGACGTCACGTATCGCGAAGAACTCTTCGCGTCCCACCTGCTCGTCGACGATGGCCGGGCCGTGGGCCGTGCCGTGCTCGGGCGCATGCCGCCCGAGCACGGCGGAAATGCCCCGGCGGCGGCTTCAGCTTCCCCCCTTGGTGTACGAGTTGTCGAAGAAGTAGCCAGAGGAGCTGCTCGGGACCTTCTTGATGAGACCGATCTGCTTCATGAACTTCGCGAAGACCATGAAACCCAGAGGCTTGGTCGAGTAGGTGATGTCCTTCCCGGTGATCTCTTCCTTCAGCTGCGATGCCGGGATCTTGCCCCCGGTCTCCTGGGAGAGCACCTGCGCGGCCTTGTCAGGATCGGTGGCGAGCAGCTTCGCCGAGTCGGCGACCGCGGCTCCGAACGCCTTCATGAACTTCGGATTCGCCTGGTAGAAGTCGGTGAGCACGAAAACGCTGTTGAAAGTGTGCTCGCCGAAGACGTCGTAACTCTTGACGATCGGACGGGCTCCGGCTTTCAGCTCCTCTCCCTGGAAGGGCGGGGAGGTGAGATGGCCGGCGATCTGACCGGAGATCAGCGCCTGCACGCCGTCGGGATGTCCCATCGAGACGATCTGCGAATCGAGCACCTTGGCGTCGCCGAGCTGCTTCTCCGCCGCCTTACGGAGCACGACGGATTGGATCGAGTCCGGACCGGGCATCGCGATCTTCCCCTTGCCCTTGAGTGCGGCCAGGGAGGTGTACTTCTTCGACATCAAGTACAGGTTCGCCTCGTCAAGCGATGCCACGATCTTCCACGGCAGGCCGTTGCTCCAGCCGACCAGGAACGGGCCGATTCCGCCCGCACCTACCTGGACGTTCTTGGAGATCATGGCGTCGCGGATGGCGGCGCCGGAGTTCAGTAGCTTCCACTTGATCGTCTTTTTGGGGAATTTCTTCTCCAGCAGGTGTTGCTGCTTCATGATGAGCAGCGGCGCGTAGCCGATGCCCGGCTGGTACGCGATCGTGATCGAGCTCGCGGCGCTGGATCCGCCGGCGGATGCGCACCCGCTCACGGCGGCCGTCAGGACCCCGGCGGACACCACCGCGAGCACCCCGCGCCCGCTCAAGGGGGGAATCATCAGTCTCATTTCATCTCTCCGCTGAAAATCGTCTGGCTGGGTCGTCTGCTTGCTCGTCGAGTGGTGTGCGGAGAGTCGTCAGGCGGTCTTCGTGCCCCACTTGACGACCGTGTGGCGTTCGATCCACGTGAAGATCAACTCAAGCGTGATGCCGATGAGGGCGATCGCGACCAGGCCGGCGAAAACGTCGGAGGTCCGCATGAAGGTCCGCGCCTCGTTGATGTAGTAGCCGAGTCCCCCCTTGCCTCCGGCGACGCCGAAGACGAGCTCCGCGGCGACGACGGTGCGCCAGCCGAAGGCCCATCCCGTCTTGATCCCGGTGATGATGGCCGGTAGGGCCGCGGGGATCAGCACGTCCAGCACGATGCGCGTGCCGCCCAGACCGACGTTGCGGGCGACGGCCACGATGGTCGGATTCACGGTGCGGAAGCCGTTGCTGATATTGATCGCGATCGGCCAGATGACCGAGTTGACGATGACGAATACCAGCGAGGTCGTGTTCATCCCGAACCACAGGATGGCCAGCGGGAGCACTGCGATGGAGGGCAGCGGGTTGAGCATCGAGGTCAGCAGCGCCAGGAGATCGACGCCGAGCTTGGACCACAACGCCAGCGAGGTCAGTATGGCGGCGAGCACCATTCCGATCACCATGCCGGTGAGCAGGATCTCCAGCGTCGTCGCGGTGGCGCTCAGCAGATCGCCGTGAATGATGCCGTCGGCCACCGCCTGCGCCACGGCGACGGGACTGACCACCAGCAGCGGGCTGACGCCGGAGAACGACACGTACGCCTGCCAGATCAACAGGACCACGACGAGGAGGACCGTGCGCCGCGGTCCTGTCGGCAGGTCGCCCCAGGTCCGGAGACGCCGGCGTGTCCGTGTCCGCGGTTCGGTGCCGTCGGCGGGGCCGGTGGTGATCGTCTGGCTCATCGAATCGCCCTTCTACTCGAATGCCGTGTCGGCCGCCCCGTCGTCGCCTTCGGCCAGCAGCGACCTCAGATGACGCAGCGCCGCCACGAACTCGGGCGATGTCGGGTCATCCAGCTCCGAGACGTCCACGACCTCCCGGACCCTGGAGGGCGGCGGGGTGAGGACCACCACCCGCTGGCCGACGAACACCGCCTCCTGGATGCTGTGCGTGACGAAGAGGACCGTCACGTCGGTTCGCGCGGTGATCTCTTTGAGCTCCCGCTGGAGACGTGATCGCGTCTGCGCGTCGAGCGCGCCGAACGGCTCGTCCATGAGCAGCATCAGCGGCTCCAGCGCCATCGCGCGCGCGATGGCCACCCGCTGCTTCATGCCGCCCGATAGCTGGTGCGGGTAGCGGTCGGCGGCGTGCCCGAGCCCCATCAGCTCGATGTACTCCTTCGCGATGCGCTTCGCGTCCGCCTTCGTCCTGCCGTTCACCCGCAAGGGATAGATGAGGTTGTGCTCCACCGTGTGCCAGGGGAACAGTTGGTCGAACTCCTGGAAGACGACGGCGCGGTCCGGTCCCGGGCGCAGCGTGGAGCGTCCGGAGAACCGGACGGTGCCGCCGGTGGGCTCGACGAACCCGGCGATGGTCTTCAGCAGCGTCGACTTGCCACACCCGGACGGTCCGAGCAACATGATCTTCTCGCCGGGGCGGACCTCGAAGCTCACGTTCTCGACGGCGAGCTGGATGCGGCCGTTCACCTCATAGCCAACGCGCGCGCCTTCGACCGTGAGCAGCGGCTCTTTCGCCGGCCGTTCAGCCGTGACATCGATACTCACTGCGACACCTCGCTCGCTGCTGTCAGGGGACATGGGTAGAGGTCATACCACAGCTTGCTACCATTGCTGATTAATTCGGGGCAATACTTGGGCTGGATAACGGTTGGCGTATTTCGAAGTCACATGCTCGACAGGAGCAACGTCGCGGCACCGATGACGAACAGCACCCCGAGCGTGACCCGCAGGCCGGCCAGCATGCGGCGCTGTCCCACCGGGCCGGTCCAGTAATCACGGACGACGGCCACCGAGGCCGTGCCCAGGTGCACCAGGACGGTGACGAGCAGCAGCCCGTCCCAGACCACCCAGAGCGCCGAGCTCCAGTGCCGCGCGATGAACGACGAATCGGTCGCCGCCACGTCGTTGACGATGTGCACAACGGCGAAATGCCCAAGGGCGAGGACCGCGAGCAGCACTCCCGTGATCCTGATGACAAGCCGGGTCCGCACACCCGTCCCCCGGGCAGCAGCCCGCATTCCCCGAGCAGGGACCCGCACACCGATTCCGCGAGCAGGAGCGCGTGTCGTCTCCATGGCGCCTCTCCTAACGTGTGACCAAGGGCAAGAGGATCACCGCGCCACCGCCGAGGGTGATCAGTACGGTGAGCGTGACGACGGCGCCCAGCAGCCGCGCGGCCCCGGCGGAGCCCACGTCCCACACGTCGATCGCGATCAGCCGCAGGCCGTTCAGCGCGTGGAAGCCGAGCGCGGCCAGCAGCCCGCACTCGAAGAACCGCAGGGGCGCGGTGGCGTACAACCGGTGCACCTGGTCGTACAGCCGCGGCGACCACGCGAACACGCTCACATCGAGAATGTGCAGGGCCAGGAACGCGAAGACCGCGAAACCGCTCACCCGGTGGGCGTAGAACGCCCACCGGTTGGCCTCGCCCCGGGCGCCGGACCGGGTGCTCAGCCGGCGGAACAGTACGGCGGTCAGGTGGGTCCCTCCATCCGTGCGGCGCGCGCCCACCGCGACGAGCGCGGTGAAGGCGACGATGACGGCGACGACGAGGGTGAGCGCCGTCAGGAAGGCGAACTGCGCGACCGTCATCGCGCACCTCCGGGACGCCGCCGGGAGTACTCGACCGGCCGGGTCGTCACGTGCGGCTCGCCCGCACCGTCACGTCGCACGACGATGTAGCTCAGCTCGCCGTCATCGCGCGACTCGGGGAAGTCGGCACGCGCGTGCGCTCCCCGTGTCTCCTCCCGAGCCAGCGCGGAGGTCACGATGACCTGGGCCACGGTCAGCTGGTTCACCAGGTCCAGGGACTCCTGCCAGGCCGGGTTGAACGCCGCCGGGCCGGGCACCGAGATCCGGGCGGCCCGCCCGGCGAGCCGGGCCAGCTCTTCGCGGGCGTGCTCCAGCCGCTCGCGGTCGCGCACGACACCGCAGTTCTGCCACATGAGCTCCTTGAGCTCCGCCGTGAGCGGGAACGGCAGCTCACCGTCGCCGGCCTGCAGGGGAGCGGTCGCGCGGGACAGCGAGTCCTCGATGGCCCGCGGATCGGGCTCGGCGGGCCCGGCGCCGGCGCGCTCGCGCGCCAGCCGGGCGGCCGTGTCGCCCGCGCGTGCCCCGAACACCGTCGACTCCGCCACACCGTTGCCGCCGAGCCGGTTCGCGCCGTGCGTACCGCCCGCGTCCTCGCCCGCGACGAGCAGCCCCGGCACCTCCGTACGGCAGTCGGGGTCGATGACGACGCCGCCCATGTGGAAGTGGGCGGTGGGGGACACCTCCACCGGCCTGCGCGCGAGGTCGCCACCGAACAGCCGTGTGCGGGCCACCATCCCGGCGAAGGTCCGCTCCACCTTCTCCGCCCCGAGGTGGGAGATGTCGATGAACACCCCGCCGGCCTCGGTGCCGCGGCCCTCGACGATCTCGGTGTAGCTGGCGCGGGAGACCACGTCGCGTGTCGAACGCTCCATCCGCACCGGGTCGTAGCGCTCCATGAACCGCTCGCCCTTGGCGTTGTAGAGGTGGGCGCCCGCACCGCGCAGCCCCTCCTCCAGTACCGCCCCGGTCATCCGGGACCGGCCGGCGAGCAGCCCCGTCGGGTGGAACTGCAGCATCTCCATGTCCCGGACCTCCAGCCCGGCGCGCAGGCACATCGCCACGCCGTCACCGGTCTTCTCCCGCGCCGGGGCGGCGATCCGGTACATCGTCGCCGCGCCGCCGGTCGCGACCACGACCACCCGGGCACGGACCAGCGAGAACGTGCCCGTCGTCACGTCGAGGCAGGTCAGCCCGGCCAGCCGGTGGTCGGCGTCGAAGATCAGGTCCAGCGCGCGGGTGTCCTCCAGCTCGCGTACGCCGATGCGCAGCATCTGGTCGCGCAGGCGGCTCATGATCTCGATGCCGGTGAGGTCGCCGCGGTGGACCGTACGGTCGAACGACTGGCCGGCGAAGGCCTTCTGCTTGATCCGCCCGTCCGGCCGCCGGTCGAAGAAGCAGCCGACCCTGGTCTCCAGCTCGCGGATCACCTTGGGCGCGTCGTTGACGAGGGTCCAGGCGAGTTCCTGGTCGTTGAGGTACTTCCCGCCTTCGAGGGTGTCGTGAAAGTGCGCCTCGATGGAGTCGGCCGGGTCGAGGACGGCGTTGAAACCGCCCTGCACCATACGGGTGCATCCGGAGCGGCCGACCGCGCCTTTGCTGATCACCGTGATGTCGAGTCCGGGGTCGGCTTCGTGACAGTGCAGGGCGCACATGAGACCCGCCCCGCCACTGCCCACGATGGCGACGTCCGTGACGAGTTCGTGGAACTTCGGAATCTCAGACCGCATCCGTGTTCCCTCTCCTCCGGAGCCGCCGGATCGACCGTGCGGGATCGAGCCCCTTGGGGCAGACGTTCGTGCAGCCGTAGATGTAATGACACCGATCCACCCCGTCCGGGCCGTTGACCAGCTCGATCCGCTCGCGCGTCGCCGTGTCGCGGGAGTCCTGGATGAGCACGAGCGCGCGGTTCAGCGCCGCGGGGCCGAGGAACGTGCGCGGCCGGCCGGCGATGCCACAGCTGGAGAAGCAGGCACCGCACTGGATGCAGTCGAGCGCGGGGTCGATGGCCTGACGCTCCTCGCTGTCCGGCCTGATCTGAGCCGGCTCATCGGCACCGTCGGCCGGCACGACGTACGGCGTTATCCGCCGCCACTGCGCCCAGAAGGGACTCGTGTCGACGATGAGGTCACGGACGACCGGGAATCCGGCGGCGGGTTCGAGCCGGATCCTCGTCGCGTCCTCGGGTACGACGGTCTGGCAGGCCAGCACCGACCGGCCGTCGACCCGCAGCGTGCAGGTCCCGCACATGGCGACCCGGCACGAGAACCGGAACCCGAGCGAGGGGGAGTGGTCCCGCTGGATCGCCAGCAGCACGTCGAGCACGGTCATCGGGTGAAAGGTCTGGACGCGGAACTCGGACGGCGCGTCGGCGTCGGTGCGAGCCACCCGGACCATGAGGGTGCCCGTCGTTCCTGCCGTCGCCGTGTCCGTGCTCCGGCGCGGGTGCGTTCTGACGGTCATGCCGGTCCTTCCTGGTCACGGCGCTCTGCGGTGCCACCTCGGTCCGCCCCGGCCGTCTCGCCGGTGTCGCTCGCGCCCCACGGGGCTGCGCCGGGCGGCGCGGGATCGGCGATGCCGAGCCGCGCGGCCCGGGCGCGGAGGTCGGCGAGCACGGCCCCGTCGACCTCGATCTCGGTCTCGTCCGGCAGCTCGTCGTCCGGTACGCGCCCGGAACCGGGGACGCGGCCACCCGCGGCGACGACGGCGGCGGTGAGGTCGGCCAGACGACGCTCGGCGGCCACGCGGTCGCCGTCGTCGCCGAGCCCGGGATCGAGCGCGAGCACGAGGTGTGCGACCCGCTGCGGTGTCGCCTGGCTTCCCGCGGCGAACGGATCGGCCACCTCGGCCGACAGGTGCGGCCCGACGAGGCCCCCGGTCAGCGCCTCGACCAGGAACGCGAGCGCGTACCCCTTCGCGCCGCCCAGCGGCATGAGCATGCCGGAGAGGGCGGCCGCCGGGTCGGTGGTCGGCCGGCCGTTCCGGTCGAGCGCCCAGCCTTCGGGGATCGGCTCTCCCCTCTTCGCCACGGCGCCGACCTTCCCGCGGGCGACCGCGCTCAGTGCCATGTCCACGACGGCCGGGCGCGGGGAGAGCGGTATCCCGGCCGCGATGGGCGACGTCGACAGCACCGCCCTGTCGCCACCCCACGGCGGCAACGCGGCGGGACCGTTGGAGAAGACGACTCCCAGCAGCCCCCGGCGCGCGATCTCAAGGGCGTAGACACCGAGCGCGCCGCAGTGACCGCTGTCGGCGACGGCGACCGCCGCGACCCCGAACCTCATGGCGCGTTCCGCAGCCGTGTCCGCCGCCGCGGCGACCTGCCAGTGTCCCAGCCCGCCGCCGCCGTCGAGGACCACGAGCGGCCCGGTGTCACGGCGTGTCTTCAGCACGGCGTCCGGCGGGTGGCCCCCGGCGGCCATCCGGTCGAGGTAGTACGGCAACCGGAACAGCCCGTGGGAGCCGATGCCCCACGCGTCGGACAGCGTGATGGCCCGCGCCGTGACGT
>JBEHYF010000087.1:0-21521 GCA_048498315.1 Actinomycetota bacterium | reverse complement strand
TGGACGACCGAATCGTGTGGGCATGCGTACAACAGATCGTCGACTCCCGGTCGCCAGCCAAGCTCGCCGCTCATACCGCTCCGATCAGGTCAGCGATCACCCGGACGGAATCGTCCGGCGGGAGGGCACAGGCGCGTATCAGATCGAGCCGCAGCCGGGAGTTCGCAACCTCATCCGGGCGCCCGATGATCTGCCCGGCCCCAAAGGCCTCAGCGTAGACCAGCTTCGTCCCGTCCGGCAGGGTGAACAAGGCCATCGATCCGCTCATCCCTGCATGCGCGCCGATGGCGAACGGAAGCACCTGGAGCACGATGTGAGGGGACTGTGAGGCGCGGATCAGCCGGGTGAACTGCTCCCGCATCACCGCAGCGCCGCCGACCGGGCGGCGGAGTACGGCTTCGTCGAGGATGACCCACAGGAAGGGCGGGTCGCTGCGGGCCAGAATCTCCTGGCGGCTCATACGAGCGGCGACGTGCTTTTCGATCTCTTCATCGCTGTCACGCGCCCGGCCGGTTCTGATCTGGGCGCGGGCGTACTCCTCGGTTTGGAGGAGCCCCGGGACGGCTTGCGGCTCGTACTCCAGGATCTCGGTCGCCTCGGATTCGACCTCGACGAAGGGGCGGAACCACTCCAGGTAGGAGTGCTCGATGATGCGCTTCCAGAGGCGGGCGAGGGCGCCGCCCGTGCCCAGGACCTGGTCGCAGGCCTTGATGATCTCGATGCGGGGCGCGCGGCGGCCGGTCTCGATCATGCGATCATGGACGGGGACATGTGGATCCGGCGGCCCAGTTCCTCCTGCGTGAGACCGGCCTGCTCGCGGTAGAACCGCAGCTCGTCGCCCCAGTACGAGAGCGCCGAAAGCCCGGACACCGTGCCCGGCCTGCGGGACGTCGTCGAGGTCACTCCCACCCTCCTCACCTCGTGCCTACGCGATCCGACGGCGAATGAACCGGCTTCACGACTCCTCCACCACGAATGCGAATGCCTACTCAGCGTAAAACGACGATGCCAGAGTGTGGTGGCATGACGGAGATTTCGACGCGCACCGAGCTGGAGGACGCAGTGGCGGAGCTCGCGGCCGAGGAGGCGCCGCGGCGCTTCGCACTGTGCTGGGCCGACGCCGAGGAGGACGACGGCGGCGCCCTCTACTGGGGCCTGCGGTTTCGCGATGGAGGCGCCGTCGTGTGCGCCGCTTCCGGCGGATCGTTCGGGACGTTCGGCGACGCCGAGGCGGCGCGGCGGCTGTTCTCCCGCGTGGAGCCGGTCACGCTGGTCTGGCTGGACCCTCCGTCCGGACCGGATGCGCCGCGGAAATGACGACGCGGCGTCCCCCGGGGAGAACGGGGGGACGCCGCGTCGGTTCGTGCTCAGGCCACGCGTGCTCAGGCCACGGGCGGTCAGGTGAGCGGGCGGGCGGTGGGCGGGATGGCGACCGGGAGGTCGGTGCGGCCCATGAGCCGGCGGTCGACGCCGGCGGCCGCGGAGCGGCCCTCGGCGATCGCCCAGACGATGAGGGACTGGCCGCGGCCCATGTCGCCCGCTGCGAAGACGCCCTCGACCGTGGTGGCGTAGGAGGCGTCGCGGACGACGTTGCCGCGCTGGTCCAGCTCGACGCCGAGCTGCTCCAGCAGGCCCTCGCGCTGCGGGCCGAGGAAGCCCATGGCGAGGGTGACCAGCTCCGCCGGGATCTCCCGCTCGGTGCCCTCGATCGGCTTGAAGCCGGTCTGCGGGCCCTCCACGTCGACCACGCGCAGTGCCCGCACGCGCCCGTTCTCGTCGCCGAGGAACTCCAGCGTGTTGATCGCGTACGCGCGCTCGCCGCCCATGTCGGCCAGCTCCTCGTGGGCCGGCTCCATCTTGAACAGCATCGGGTACGTCGGCCAGGGCTGGTGGCCAGGCCGGGTCTTCGGCGGGCGCGGCATGATCTCCAGCTGGGTGATGGAGCGGGCGCCCTGGCGGATCGCGGTGCCGATGCAGTCCGCACCGGTGTCGCCGCCGCCGATGACGACGACGTGCTTACCGGCGGCGGAGATGGGCGACTCGGGGAAGTCGCCCTCCTGCACCCGGTTGGACAGCGGCAGGTACTCCATCGCCTGGTAGATGCCGTCCAGCTCGCGGCCCGGCACCTTCAGGTCGCGCCAGACCGTGGCGCCGCCGGCCAGGATGACGGCGTCGTACTCGGCGCGCAGCTCGTCCGCCGTGACGTCGACACCGACGTTCACGGACGTGCGGAACTCTGTGCCCTCGGCGCGCATCTGGGCGAGCCGCCGGTCCAGGTACTTCTTCTGCATCTTGAACTCGGGAATGCCGTAGCGCAGCAGCCCGCCGATACGGTCGGCGCGCTCGTACACGACGACGTCGTGGCCGGCGCGGGTGAGCTGCTGGGCGGCGGCCAGCCCGGCCGGGCCGGAGCCGACGACGGCGACCTTCTTGCCGGTCTTGACGGCCGGCGGCCGCGGCGTGACCCAGCCCTCGGCATACGCCCGCTCGATGATCTCGACCTCGATCCGCTTGATCGTGACCGGCTCGGAGTTGATGCCGAGGACGCAGGCGGTCTCGCACGGTGCCGGGCACAGCCGCCCGGTGAACTCCGGGAAGTTGTTCGTGGCGTGCAGCTGCTCGATCGCCTCGCGCCAGTCGTCGCGGTAGACGAGGTCGTTCCACTCGGGGATGAGGTTCCCGAGCGGGCAGCCGTTGTGGCAGAACGGGATGCCGCAGTCCATGCAGCGCGCCGCCTGCTTCTCCAGCGCGCTCTTCGGGAAGTCCTCGTACACCTCGCGCCAGTCGCGGATGCGGACGTCGATCGGTCGGCGCGGCGGCAGCTCGCGGCGGTGCTTCAGGAAGCCCTTCGGGTCGGCCATGGTCGCTGATCCCCCTCTCAGTCAGTGTCTCCAACGCCTTCACCCTCCTCACGCGCTCCGCGGCCGGGCTCGTCCCTCACCCGGCCACTCCGCGCGCTCGTCAGGTTCAGCCGTTGCCGGCGGTCATGACCGCCTCGTCGACGTCGCGGCCCTGCGCCTCGGCCTGCGCGCGGGCGGTCAGGACGCGCTTGTAGTCGCGCGGCATGACCTTCCCGAAGCGCGCGACGGCGTTCTCCCAGTCGTCCAGCAACGCGGCCGCGACGGTGGAGCCGGTCTCGGTGTGGTGGCGGGCGAGGATGTCGCGCAGGTACGCACGGTCCTCGTCGGTGAGCGGGTCGAGGTCGACCATCTCGGTGTTGATCCGTTCGATTCTGAGGTCCAGGACGTAGGCGATGCCACCGGACATGCCGGCCGCGAAGTTACGGCCGGTGGGGCCGAGCACGACGGCGCGGCCGCCGGTCATGTACTCGCAGCCGTGGTCGCCGACGCCCTCGACGACGGCGGTGGCGCCGGAGTTGCGGACGCAGAAGCGCTCGCCGACGACGCCGCGGATGAACGCCTCGCCCGAGGTGGCGCCGTACAGCATGACGTTGCCGGCGATGATCTGTTCCTCGGCGCGGAACGGCGCGTCGGCGTGCGGGCGGACGATGAGGCGCCCGCCGGACAGGCCCTTGCCGACGTAGTCGTTGGCGTCGCCGACGAGCCGCAGCGTGATGCCGCGCGGCACGAACGCGCCGAAGGAGTTGCCGGCCGAGCCGGTGAAGGTGATGTCGATCGTGTCGTCGGGCAGGCCCTGCCCGCCCCACTTCTTGGTCACCTCGTGGCCGAGCATCGTGCCGACGGTGCGGTTGACGTTGCGGATCGGCAGGTCGAGCTTAACCGGGTCGCCGTAGGCGATGGCGCCCTCGGCGAGCTGGATCAGCGTGTTGTCCAGCGCCTTGTCCAGGCCGTGGTCCTGCTCGGTGACGCGGTGCAGCGCGGTGCCCTCGGGCAGTTCGGGTTTGTGCAGGATCGGCGTGAGGTCCAGCTTGGCGGCCTTCCAGTGGTCGATCGCTTCCCGGGTGTCGATCAGCTCGACGTGGCCGATGGCCTCGTCGAGGGAGCGGAAGCCGAGCGCGGCCAGGTACTCGCGGACCTCTTCGGCGATGAACTCGAAGAAGTTCACGACGAACTCCGGCGTGCCGGAGAACCGCTTGCGCAGCTCGGGGTTCTGCGTGGCGACGCCCACCGGGCAGGTGTCGAGGTGGCAGACCCGCATCATCACGCAGCCGGAGACGACCAGCGGCGCGGTGGCGAAGCCGAACTCCTCGGCGCCGAGCAGCGCCGCGATGATCACGTCGCGGCCGGTCTTCATCTGCCCGTCGGTCTGCACGACGATGCGGTCGCGCAGGCCGTTGAGCAGCAGCGTCTGCTGGGTCTCGGCCAGGCCTAGCTCCCACGGCACACCGGCATGCTTGATCGAGGTGAGCGGCGAGGCCCCCGTGCCGCCATCGTGGCCGGAGATCAGCACCACGTCGGCGTGCGCCTTGGACACGCCGGCCGCGACGGTGCCGACCCCGACCTCGGCGACGAGCTTGACGTGCACGCGCGCCGACGGGTTGGCGTTCTTCAGGTCGTGGATGAGCTGCGCCAGGTCCTCGATCGAGTAGATGTCGTGGTGCGGCGGCGGCGAGATGAGGCCGACGCCGGGCGTGGAGTGCCGGGTCTTGGCGATCCACGGGTACACCTTGTGGCCGGGCAGCTGGCCGCCCTCGCCGGGCTTGGCGCCCTGCGCCATCTTGATCTGCAGGTCGTCGGCGTTGGTGAGGTACTCGGAGGTGACGCCGAAGCGGCCGGAGGCCACCTGCTTGATCGCCGAGCGGCGCAGGTCGCCGTTGGCGTCGCGGGTGAACCGCTCGGGGTCCTCGCCGCCCTCGCCGGTGTTGGACTTGCCGCCGAGGCGGTTCATCGCGATGGCGAGGGTCTCGTGCGCCTCCGCGGAGATCGACCCGTACGACATGGCGCCGGTGGAGAACCGCTTGACGATCTCCGATACCGGCTCGACCTCCTCGATCGGCACCGGCGGGCGTACGCCCTCGCGCAGCTTGAACAGGCCGCGCAGGGTCATCAGCCGCTTCGCCTGGTCGTCGACGAGCTTCGTGTACTCCTTGAAGATCTCGTAGCGGCGGGTGCGGGTGGCGTGCTGGAGCTTGAACACCGTCTCGGGGTTGAACAGGTGTGGCTCGCCCTCGCGGCGCCACTGGTACTCGCCGCCGACCTCCAGGGTGCGGTGCGGCGGCTCGTTGCCGCCCGGCGGGAACGCGCGCCGGTGCCGGGCGGCGACCTCCTCGGCGAGCACGTCGAAGCCGACGCCGCCGAGGCGGGAGGTGGTGCCGGTGAAGCACTCGTCGATCACCTCGGCGCCCAGGCCGATGGCCTCGAAGATCTGCGCGCCGGTGTAGGACGCGACGGTCGACACGCCCATCTTCGACATGATCTTCAGGACGCCCTTGCCGTACGCCTTGACCAGGTTGCGCACGGCGGTGGTCTTGTCGAGGGCGATGACGCCGGAGCCGACCAGGTCCTCGACCGTCTCGATCGCCAGGTACGGGTTGAGCGCGGAGGCGCCGTAGCCGATGAGCAGCGCCATGTGGTGGCACTCGCGGGCGTCGGCGGTCTCCACGACCAGGCCCACCCGGGTGCGGGTCTTCTCCCGGATCAGGTGGTGGTGCACCGCGCCGGTGAGCAGCAGCGACGGGATCGGCGCGAGCTCGGCGGTGGCGCCGCGGTCGGACAGCACGAGGATGCGCGCGCCGTCCTCGATCGCCCGGGAGACCTCGGCGCAGATCTCCTCGATGCGATGCTTCAGCGCCTCTCCCCCGCCGGCCACGTCGTACAGGCCGGGCACGACGTGGGTGGCGAAGCCGGGCAGGTCGCCCTCGTCGTTCATGTGGATGATCTTGGCGAGTTCTTCGTTGTCGAGGATCGGCGTGGGCAGCACGAGCCGGCGGCACGAGTGCGGGCCGGGCTCGAGCAGGTTGCCCTCGGGGCCGAGCGTCGACTGCAGGCTGGTGACCAGCTCCTCGCGGATGGCGTCCAGCGGCGGGTTGGTGACCTGCGCGAAGAGCTGCTTGAAGTAGTCGAAGATCTGCCGCGGCCGCTCCGACAGGGCGGCCAGGGGCGTGTCGGTGCCCATGGAGCCGACCGGCTCGGCGCCGTTCTTCGCCATCGGCGCCAGGATGATCTTCAGCTCCTCGGTGGTGTAGCCGAAGATCTGCTGCCGCTTGGCCAGCGACTCGTGCGACGGCTGCTCGCCCTCGTGCAGCTCGGAGACGACCCGCAGCTCGCGCTGCGGCAGCTCCTCGAAGCGCACCAGGCCCGCGTGCAGCCACTCGCCGTACGGGTGCTCGCGCGCCAGCTCGGCCTTGATCTCATCGTCCTCGATGATGCGGCCCTGCTCGGTGTCGACAAGGAAGATCCGGCCCGGCTGCAGACGCCCCTTGCGGACGACCTTGGCCGGGTCGATGTCGAGCACGCCGGCCTCGCTGGCCAGCACGACGAACCCGTCGTCGGTGACCCAGAACCGGCCGGGGCGCAGGCCGTTGCGGTCCAGCACCGCGCCGACGAGGGTGCCGTCGGTGAACGTCACGCTGGCCGGGCCGTCCCAGGCCTCCATGAGCGTGGAGTGGAACTCGTAGAAGGCCCGGCGCTCCGGGTCCATCTCGGTGTGGTTCTCCCACGCCTCGGGGATCATCATGAGCACCGCGTGCGGCAGCGACCGGCCGCCCAGGTGCAGCAGCTCCAGGCACTCGTCGAAGGACGCCGTGTCGCTGGCGTCCATGTCGATCACCGGGAAGATGCGGGACAGGTCGCCGGGCAGCAGGTCCGACTTCAGCAGCGCCTCGCGGGCCCGCATCCAGTTCCGGTTGCCCTTGACCGTGTTGATCTCGCCGTTGTGCGCGATGAACCGGTACGGGTGCGCAAGCTCCCACGCCGGGAACGTGTTGGTGGAGAACCGCGAGTGGACCAGCGCGATCGCGGTGGCGAACCGGCGGTCGGACAGGTCGGGGAAGAACGGCTCCAGCTGCGGGGTGGTCAGCATCCCCTTGTAGACGATGGTGCGGCTGGACAGGCTCGGGAAGTACACCCGGGTGTCCTGCTCCATGCGTTCGCGGGCGCAGAACACGATGCGGTCCAGCTCCAGGCCGCGCGCGCCGCTGCGGGCGCGCAGGAAGAGCTGGGCGAAGTGCGGCATGACCCGCCGCGCGGTCGGGCCGCAGAAGGTCGCGTCGTGGGGCAGCTCGCGCCAGCCCAGGACGTCCAGGCCCTCCTCGTCGGCGATCCGCTCGATCACGGCGACCGCCTCGGCCCGCTCGGCCTCCTCCACCGGCAGGAACGCGATGCCGGCCGCGTACGCGCCCGGCTCGGGCAGCGCGAAGCCGGCCACCTCGCGGAAGAACGCGTCGGGAATCTGGACGAGGATCCCCGCGCCGTCGCCGTCGTCCGGCTCGGCACCCTTGGCGCCGCGGTGATCCAGGTTACGCAGGACGGTCAAGGCCTTCACGACGATGTCGTGGCTCTTACGGCCGGCCATGTCGGCGACCATGCCGACGCCGCAGGCGTCGTGCTCATCTGCGGCGTCGTACAGGCCCTGACGCCCTGGACGCCCCAGGCCCGGAGTCATGGCAGCAGGCACCATCAACCCTCCCGTCGTCTCGGTTCGCTCCTCATCAGTTGCAGTCCGGGACGACGTTGGCCCTGCTGCGGTGACAAGAGATTACAACACTGCCGGATTCATCCCCGACACGGCGTGATCGCGAAACTTACTGAATCTTCCGCCGTTTGTGAGAACCCGTCGTCACGGTGCCGTCGTTCCACCTGCAGCATGGCGGAGCGTGAAGTGCACGGAAGGTGGGCGTGACCCGCCGGAGGGCCCGCCGTTACCCCGATCGCCGCGTACGGGAGCCGGCCGGCCCGCCGGAGAGCGCGGCCCTGCCCGCGGCGGCCGGCGGTGGCTCGCAGCGCCCGCGCGCGGGCCGGGCCGTACCCTCGATCGCCGGCGTGCACGAGGCAGGGCCGCGAGCGGGCCCGGCCCTGCCCTCAGCTGGTGTTCCGGGTGAAGAGGAACTCCTTGCCCGCCTGCTCGGTCAGCGACGCGGGGAAGATCGTGTCGGTGCCGAAGCGCGAGTCCTGGCTCCCGTCGGCGTGCCCGGCCCAGCCCATCACGACGAAGTGCCCGTACGCGCCGCCGGACACCGCGGTGGTGCCGCGTCCGAACCGGTCGGCCGGCGGCTGCCCGGTCAGCGGCAGGAAGAAGCCCTTGGCCGCGCCCTTGGGGTCGAGGTCCTGCAGGAGGGCGTTCGCGGCGTTGACGTCACGCAGGTTGAAGATCGCCAGCTCGCCGACCCAGCGCTGGTCCGACGACACGTACACCGCCCGCACGACCTGCGTGCACCCGTACGACCCGAGCGCCGACTTCAGCCCCGCGCCCCACACCGTCGCGCCGCAGTCGGAGTCGAGCCGCCCCTGCCCCTGGAGGTTCATGGTGATGTGCTCGATCGAGTTGGTCTGCGACCTGGACTCGGCGTCGGCGAACACCTCCGACAGGCTCAGCGGCTTGGAATCGGAGGCGGCGGTGTTCAGTGAGTCCCACAGCGACCAGGACTTGGTGGCGTTGTAGTAGGTGGGCTTGTACTGGCCGTTCGAGGAGCCCGGCTGGGCCCCCGGCGGCTGCTCCGCGCCGGTCGACGACGCCGCCGCGGGCTTGTTGCCCGAGCCGCCGTGCGCCGCGGCGTAGTAGGCGCCGCCGAGCGCGCCGCCCACGACGACGACCGCGGCCGCGATCACGGCGACGATCACGCCGGCGCTGCTCTTGCGCGGGGGCGGGCCCATCGGCGGCCCGCCCATCGGGTACTGCCCCATCGGCGGTTGACCCGTGGGCGGCGGGCCGAACGTCGGCACCGCGGCCGGCGGCGCCATGGGCGGCCGGCCGGGCGGCGTCATCGGAGCGCCCATCATGGTCTCCTGGTGCTGCCAGTCCGGGCCGGACGGGCCGTACCCGCCCTCGGGCGGCGGCGTGCCGCCCCACCCGCCGGGCTGCCCTCCGGGCGGCTGCTCCCCGGGTCCCATCGGCGGGTAGGGGTAACTCATGACGCGATCTCTCCTCTGATGGCCTCGCATCCTTGGATGGGAGAGCTTAGGGCCCGGTTCCCACCCGTTCGGAGGGATTGTGGCACCCCTAGGCTGTGCACATGTCCCAGATCCGCGAGGAGGTCGCCCGGCTCATCGGCGGCGTAGGTTCGCGCCGCCTCCGCCACGCGCTGTCCCTGCTGGCGGACGGCGACCGCGCCTGGGACGCCGACGCCCTGGTCACCGCCACCGGAGCGCCCCACCGCGCGGTCGGCGCGCTGCTGACCGCGCTCGGCGACGACCTGCGGGACGGGCGCATCGCCACGCCCCGCGCCGCCGCCTACCGCGCCCTGGCCGTGCCACCCGGCCCGGCCGACCCGGTCGCCCATCTGCTGCCGGCGTACGCGGAGATCGTCACCGAGATGGAGAAGCTGGTCGCGTCCGCGCCGCCCGTCCGCAGTGCCCTCGACCACGTCGCCGCCACCGCCGACACCGTCATGCGCCGGGCGCTGCTGCTCGGCGCAGGCTTCTGGCTCGGCTCCGCGCGGCTGCTGTGCGTCGGCGACCACGACCTGACCTCCCTGGCCGTCGCGCTCGTCCACCCCGGCGTCGAGATCACCGTGGTGGACGTCGACGAACGGATCCTGGAGTTCATCGACGCGGAGGCCGACCGGCGCGGCCTGCCGATCCGCTGCCACTTCGCCGACCTGCGGTACGGGCTGCCGCCGGGCGCCCGGGCGTGGGCCGACCTGGCCTTCACTGACCCGCCCTACACGCCCGACGGGGTCGCCCTGTTCACCCGGCGCGGGCTGGAAGGGCTGCGCGACCGCGTCGGCGGGCGGGTGCTCGTCGCCTACGGCGCCAGCGACGACACCCCCGCGCTGGCCCAGAAGGTGCAGGCCGCGCTCGGGCGGATGCATGTGGCCTACGAGGCGATCTGGCCGGACTTCAACCGCTACCACGGCGCACCGGCCATCGGCTCGGCCGCCGACCTGTACGTCCTGCGCCCCACCGCCCGCACCTGGAAGGCGCTCGGGTCCGAACCGGCCGCAGCCCGCATCTACAGCCAGGGACCGCAGGCGGTCGAGGCGCCCGAAGCCGCGCCCGAAGCCGCGGAGACCACCGCCGGGATCGCGGCCGACCTGCTGGTCGGCGAGTGGCCCAAGGGTGTCGCGCCCGGCACGCCCCGCGTCCACCTCGCGACGTGGCTGGACCGCCCGTACGCCGGCCGCGCCCGCGACGTTGCGGTCGCGCTGCCGCCCGGAACCGACGCCCTGCTGCCCCGGGTACTGCTGGCGGCGGCCCGCGCCGAGCGGGTTCGCGTCGTCACCCCCGCGACGCTCCCCCGCTCGCTCCGGGGCGTGCTCGGTGCGGTCTACCGCATCGAGACCGCCCCCGCACCGGACGGCGGCACATCCCCGCAGGGTGGCTTCCCGCCGCCCGCGCCGCCCTCCCCGCCGGGCGACGCTCCCTCCCCGCCGGGCAACGGGTATTCCATGCCAGGCGGTGAGGAGGCCGTGCCGGGAAAGACGGGGTCGCGACGGCGCCGCACTCGGGCGCCCGAGGCGCCGTGGATCGTCGCGACCCGGTTGCCCGTGCCGGATGGGCCTGCGGCGGTGCTCCGCCACATCCTCGACCGGCCGCACAGCCGGATCGCCGGCTCCTGGCGCGAGGGACTGATCCGCCACTCGGGCGCGACGCTGACCAAGAACGAGGCCCGCGCCCGCATCCGCGACCAGGCCCCCTGGCTCGGCGACGCCACCGTGCTCGACCTGCCCGCCCACCGGCTGCGCGCCCTCCCCGACGCGATCCGCCGCACCGCCACCTGACTCCGCCGCCCGGGGGCCGGCTTCCGTCCGGGCGGGTGCTCGCCGGGGGCTACCCGTCGCCGCCGTGGTCGGCCACCCGGTCCAGGATGGCCTGCGGAGGGCCGATGGTCACGAGCAGCGACACCAGGCCGGCGTCGGTCTCGTCCCCCGAGCCGTCGGCGCGGCGGATCCATGTGATCACCGCATAGTGGCCCATCGCGATGCCGCGGGCGGTGCTGAACCCCTGGCCGAACGAGACCGCGGCGGTGGGCGACAGCGGGAAGCCGTCGCCGGCACGCGGGTCGAGCGCCGCGACGACCTGGTCGGCGCCGGTCGCGTCGGCCAGGTTGAAGATGGTCACCATCGCGGCGTACCGCTTGCCGGTGTACACGACGCGGGACGCCTGCGTGCAGCCGCCCCGGCGCAGGAGCGCGGCGAGACGGTCGCCCCACACAGCGTCCGAGCAGCGGGCGTCCAGCTTGGAGGCGGTGAGCCTCAACGACGCCTTGGCGTCCTTGTCGTTGATCGTCTTCGGGTCGGTCACCTGGGCGGCGGTGAGCGGCCGGGGGTCGGCACCGCGCCGGTCGATCGGCGCGAACGCCTTGGTCGACGACGCCATCGAGTACGTGGAGGGCAGCGGGCCGGTGGCGGTGTCACCGCCGTCGTCCTGCGCCGGGCCGGTGTTCTTCGGCGCGCCGCGCCCGAGGAGCACGAACCCCGCCGCGGCGACCAGCGCCACGACCAGGATCACGCCCGCCGCGACGAAGTAGACGGCCGGTGACGTGGCGCCGGGCGCGCGCGGCTCCCGCGCGCCGCCGTCATCTCCGTCACCGCGCCCCTCGCGCCGTCCCGGCACGGGCGCCCGCAGGGACAGGCGCGTCGGCAGGCCGCGGGCACGGCGGCCTGCGCCTGAGGCGTCCGGATCACCGGCGCCGTCGCCGGTCGGTTCACCGTCCGGGCCGTACGGCGCGCCGGCCTCGGCCACTTCGTAGGCCGGCCCGAAGGGCGGGCCGACGGGCGCCCGGTAGGACGGCTCGTTCGGGCCGTGAGCGGTCCCCACGGGGGTGCCGTGGGGCGTGCCGTCCGCGGCGGCGGGCGGCGGCCCATAGGGACTTCCGGGAGCGCCGTAGGGCTGCTCTCCGGGCATGCCGTACGGCTGTTCGCCAGGCCGCCCGTGGGGTAGCCCCGACCCGGGACCGCCCGACGCGGACGAATGCCTCCCGCCCGGATGCACCGGCCCGGCGGACTGGCCGTACGGAGACCGGGAGCCGGCGGGTGGATCGTAGCCGCCCGAGCCTGTTGAAGGACGGCGGCCACCGCCGGGGCCGGTGGACGCGGCGTAGGAGGTCGCGGCAGGCGGGCCGTACGGGGCGGGAAAGCCACCCTGAGCGCCGCCGGTGCCACTTGACGCCGCCCCGTGGGCCGGGGCGGTGGGCACGGCCTGCCGGTCCTGCGGGCGCGGCGTGCCCCGTCGCGCGGGGCTGCCGGAACCGCCGGAGCCCGCGGCGTACGGCGGCGCGGGGCCGGCCGCGCCCGCGGGTGGCGGAACGTCGCCCGAGGAAGCCCCCGACGGCGAGCGTTCCGGCGGGAAGGGACTAGCCACCGGCGAGGATGAGCCGTTCCCAGATGAAGTCGTCGGCCCGTTCGATGGCGATGCTGGCGTCGAGGAGCTCGTTCATCGTCTGCGGCTGCGCACCACCGGCCCGCTCCACCCAGCTGACGACGACGAAGTGGCCGAAGGCCTGGCTGTAGGCGGCGCTGAAGCCGCCGGAGAAGTCCGGGGAGCCGGGCGCCTGGAGCGGCGACACGCCGCCGGCGTTCGCGTCGGGGTCGAGGTCGCGGACGATCTGCTCGGAGCCCTGCAGGTTGTTGAGGTTCAGCACGATGAACTGGCCGAGGTACTTTTTGTCGTTGCTGACGTAGGCGCCGCGGGCGATCTGCGTGCAGCCGTACTTGGCCAGGTCACCCTGGAGCTGAGCCCCCCAGGTCGCCGACTTGCAGTCACTGGTCAGGTCCGCCCCGGCGAGCGTGAACGTGTAGGCGGCGTGCGTGACCGTCTTGGACTGGGGGTCGAACACCTCGCCCTCCGTGAGCGGCCGCTTGTCGTCGGACCGGTTGTTCAGCTTGTTCACCTGGGGGTTGTCGGGGGTGTTGACGTACACCCGCGGCACCACCCGGGCGGACGCGGCGGTCGGCGACTTCTTGGAACCACCGCGCATCGCCAGCACGGCGACCACGACCACGACGAGGAGGACGGCCACCGCGGCACCGCCGGTGATCAGCAGCTTCCCTCTGGATCCGCCGGATCCGCCGGATCCGCGGGCCGCACGGCGGCCGTGCGTCGGCGGGCGCTTATCCTGCCTGGCCTCGTAACCGATCTCGCTCACGAACGGCGAGCTTAGCGAACCCGCGGCGATCACGAGCCCATATCGCCGCTTCGTCCGGTTTGGCGCTGGTGTTTCTGGCGAACCACACGGGATCAGACGCCGCCGGTGCCGATCAACGCGCCCACGCCGAACGTGATCAGTGCGGCCGCGCCGCCGAGGATCAGCTGGCGCACGCCCCCGTACCACCACTTGCGCGCGGTGATGCGGGAGACCAGCGCACCCGCGCTGAACAGGCCGACCGCCGCGATGATCGCGGCCGGCCACAGGTCGAGCACGCCGAACAGGTACGGCAGCACGGGCAGCAGCGCGCCCACCGCGAACGACAGGAACGACGAGCCGGCCGCCAGCACCGGCGAGGGCAGGTCTTCGGGATCGACGCCGAGCTCCTCGCGGGCATGGATGCCCAGTGCCTCTTCCGGGTCGCGGGACAGCTGGCGGGCGACCTCGCGGGCGAGTTCGGGGTCGAGGCCACGCGCCTCGTAGAGCTGGGCCAGTTCGTTCTCCTCGGCCTCCGGCCGGGCCATGAGCTCGCGCCGCTCGACCTCGATCTCCGCCCGTGCCAGCTCCGACTGCGACGCGACGGAGATGTACTCGCCGGCCGCCATGGAGAACGCCCCCGCGGCCAAGCCCGCCAGCCCGGTGAGGATGATCACTTGGTGACGGGCGTGCCCGCCGGCCACGCCGGCGATCAGCGCGAAGTTGGACACGAGACCATCCATCACCCCGAAAACGGCTGGGCGCAGCCAGCCGCCGGTGACGTCACGGTGCTCGTGGTGGATCTCGGCCTGGCGGCCGCTCTCGCCGGCGGTGGCGCCGTCAAGGGCGCTCACGGGCTCTCCTCGGGTCGGGGGTAAAGGCAGCGTGGGTTCGCCCCCGCCGCAGCCTTCTCCTTAGCTGTCCTTCCCGACCCTACCGGCGTCCGCAGAGCGCTCCGCACCGGTTCCGACCGGCGCAGACGGCTCCTCGTCCGCCGTCGCGTCCGCCTCTGCCGTGCCCGCCGCGCCGTTGGGCGCGGCCTCGCCACTCGCCGTCGCTGTGCCGGCCACACCGTTCCGTGCGGCCGCGGCCTCGGTGCCCGCCGTCGCCGCCCCGGCAGCCGCCGCAGCACCGTCCGCCGGCTCCCGGTCGGTCTCGGCCGTGTCGCCCTCGCCGGCGCCGCCGTCCTCCGTGCCGGATCCGGCGCTCCCGGACTCGCCGATGTCGGACCCTGACGTTTCGGACTCGGACCCGGCCGTCCCGGACCCGGCGCTTCCGGACTCGCCGGTGTCAGAGTCGGTGGTCTCGGCGCCGACGGGGTGCGCGCCTGCGGCGGCCTCGGGAGTCCCGGGGCTCCCCTGCCCTTCGCCGCTCCCGTCGTGGCTCTCGCCGGTCGCGGATGCCTCGGTCTCGTCGGCGCGCGTGTCGTCGTCGGCCGCCCCGGCCGCGGGGACCGGCGCGCCGCCATCCTTTTCCACGGCCCCGGCACCGGCGGCCGCGCCGACGGCCGCGGCCTCGGCCGTCACGCCCTCGGTCTCCGCGGCCCCCGTCTCCGCGGCCTCGGTGCCGAACGCGCCGGGCGGGTTCTCGGTGCGCGAGCGGTAGGCGTACAGATAGCCGGCTGCGGCCAGGAAGACGATCAGCGACGTCCAGTCATTGAGCCGCAGGCCGAGGATGTGGTGGGCCTCGTCGATGCGGAGCCATTCGATCCAGGCGCGGCCCACGGTGTAGGCGGCGACGTACAGCGCGAACGTCCGGCCGTATGCCAGGCGGAACCGCTTCTCCGCCCAGATCACCAGAACCGCCACACCGATGCACCACAGCGACTCGTACAGGAACGTGGGCTGGTAGGTGCTGATGTCTGCGTACTTCGGGCCGAGAAAGGCACGGTGCGCCGGATCGATCTTGACCGCCCAGGGCAGGTTCGAGGGGCGCCCGAACAGCTCCTGGTTGAACCAGTTGCCCCAGCGCCCGATCGCCTGCGCGAGCACCACGCCCGGTGCGGCGGCGTCGGCGAAGGCACGCATGGAGATGCCGCGGCGGCGGGCGCCGAGGTAGGCGCCGACGGCGCCGAGGGCGATGGCGCCCCATATGCCCAGGCCGCCGTGCCAGACCTTCAGTGCGTCGATCGGGTGGCGGCCGTGGCCGAAGTAGAGCTGGTGGTCGGTGATGACGTGGTAGAGGCGCCCGCCCACCAGGCCGAACGGCACCGCCCACACGGCGACGTCGAGAACCGTTCCGGCGGCACCGCCGCGGGCGGTCCAGCGCCGCTCGCTGAGCCACACCGCCACGATCACGCCGATGATGATCATCAATGCGTATCCGCGGAGCGGGATCGGCCCGAGATGCACGGCGTTCTGCGACGGGCTGGGGATGTAGGCGAACGGCTGTTGCATGGGATTTGACACTACCGGCTGTGAGGGACGCGACGGCGATCGAATACTGAGGTGTGCTCCGCCTGCCGGGATACCCCGGCGGGCGGCGGAACGGTCACTGCTTGGCCGAGGCCGAAGCCGACGGGCTCGGTGTGGCCGCCGGCGTGGCGCTGTCCGAGACGCCGACCGGCGTGGCGGCCAGAATCGCCTTCTGCAGGTTGGCCGGGTTCAGCAGGGTGCTGTTGAGGTCGAGCGACTGGCCGTCGAGGTAGACGGTCGGCGTGCCGCTGACCTTCCGGGTCTGCTCGGCGTAGTTGGTCATCTGGTTGAGCTGGTTCTGCTTCTGCAGGCCCTTGACGCACTTCTGGAACGCCGGGGTGGCGAACCCGAGCTGCTTGGCCCAGCCGATGAGGTCGTCGTCGGAGAAGCCGTCGGAACCCTCTTCCGGCTGGTGCTTGTAGATCAGGTCGTGATACTGCACCCACTTGTCCCCGGGCGCGCACAGCGCGGCGTTGGCGGCGCGCTGGGAGTTGCCGCGGATCGGGTCCTGCTGCTCCCGGAACAGCCAGAGCGGCCGGTACAGGACGTTGGCCTTGCCCTGTGCGGCCAGCTTCTTGATGGTGGTGCCGCTGGTGTTCTCGAATTCGCGGCAGATCGGGCACTGGAAGTCTTCGAACAGCTCCAGCTTGGGCAGCTTGGCGTTCGCATTGCCCATGAGGATCGAGCCATCGGCCATGCGGGACGTCGGCGCCAGCGGGCCGGCGTACGACGGTTTGTCCGCCTTGTCCTTCTTGTTCACGACGAACACCGTGATGACGACGACGAGCGCCACGATCACCAGCGCACTGACGGTGATCGTGAGCTGGCGCACCCGCTGCTGCCTCTGCGCCTGGCGCCTGCGCTCCTCCGCCAGCCGCTCGCGGGCCGACCGCTGTCGAGCGGCCTTACTCATCTGGTCTCCTATTTGCCGAAATATCCAATGACACTCAGATCGTGTGCAGCCCGAGCACCCGGTCCAGGGCGAACCTGGCGCGCGGGAACACCATCAGCCAGACCGCCAGGACGAGAAAGCCGAGGTCTCGGAAGATCTCCCTAAGGTAGTGCGTCTGGCCCTTCCCGACCGTGCCGCCACCGCCGAAACAGCCGCAGTCGATCGACAGCCCGCGCGCCCACACCGAGATGATTCCGCAGATGAAGACGACGAACAGCAGGCCCACGCAGATCGCCATGGCCCGGGTCGCGAACCCAAGAAGGATCATCGCGGCGAGCGTCATCTCCAGCACCGGAAGACCGAACGCCACCGCCGTGACCATGCCCTTGGGCAGGATCTGGTAGGAGGACACGGCGACCTTCTGCAGCGCCGTCGGCTCGGTGAACTTGGCGTACCCCGCGTAACCCAGGATTGCCGCGAGCAGCACCCGCACCATCAGGGTCACCCATTCACGGTACCGCTCCGGCAGCGGGAACCTGCTGACGGCGGCGTTCTCACCGGTGTTCGCGGTCTTGCCGGGCCTGCCTGTCCCGGGCTTGCCTGTCCCGGGCTTGCCAGGCTTGCCGGTCCGGGACTTGGTGGTCTTAGCCTTGGCTTCAGCCACTGCTCATCCTTACACGACGTCGTGATCCGGCCGCGCGCCAGCATAGGCGACCGGGATGTAAGGGCGCCGTCAAGCGCGCGGGCACATCCTGCCACCTTCGCGGCGCGGACGGGATGCCGCTATCGCCGTACGCCGTCGGCGAGCTCCGCGACCAGCGCGCGCACCGCCGCGATGCCCTCATCCGGCGACGGCGCGTCGAGCAGCCGCCGGATGAAAGCCGAGCCGACGATCACCCCGTCGGCGAACCCGGCGACCTCGGCCGCCTGGTCGCCGTTGCTGACGCCGAGCCCGAGCCCGACGGGCAGCGCCGACCCGGGCGCCATCGCCTTGCGAGTGCGCTCGACCAGGCGTGCCGCGCCGGTGTCGACGGCGGAGCGAACACCGGTGACGCCCATGAGCGATGCGGCGTAGACGAAGCCGCGGCAGACGGAGGTGATGGCCGCGAGCCGCTCGTCGGTGGAGCTGAGCGCGACGAGGAACACCCGGTCGAGGCCGTGGGCATCGGAGGCCTCCAGCCACGGCCCGGCCTCCTCCGGCGTGAGGTCCGGAGTGATCAGGCCGCAGCCGCCGGCCGAGGAAAGGTCGCGGGCGAACGCCTCGACGCCGTGCCGGTCGACCGGGTTCCAGTACGTCATGACGAGCGTGGGCACGCCGGTGGCGGCGATCGCCTCCACCGTGCGGAACACGTCGGTGACGCGGGTGCCGCCGGTCAGCGCCCGGTGCACGGCGTCCTGGATCGTCGGGCCGTCCATGAGCGGGTCGGTGTAGGGCAGGCCGACCTCGATGACGTCGCAGCCCGCCTCGACCATGGCCTTCGCCGCGGCGATGGCGCCCTCATAGGAGGGGAAGCCGGCCGGCAGGTAGCCGACCAGCGCGGCGCGATCCTCGCCGCGGGCTTTCTCGAACGCGCTTGCCACGCTCCGTACCGGCGGTCGCTCCGCCGGCGAGCCGGCGTCCGCGCCGTGCGTCGCGGCACCGCCCGCCGGTTCCGTACGCTCCGCCACCGGTCCGCCGGTCACCGGGCACCTCCATCCTCGCCGACGAGGCCGAACCACTCGGCGGCCGTGTGCATGTCCTTGTCGCCGCGACCGGACAGGCATACGACGATCGTGGCGTCGGGGCCCAGCTCGCGGCCCACCTTCAGGGCACCGGCCAGGGCGTGCGCCGACTCGATCGCCGGGATGATGCCCTCGGTGCGGCACAGCAGCGCGAACGCGTCCATCGCCTCGGCGTCGGTGATGGCCTGGTAGGTGGCGCGGCCGGTGTCGCGCAGCCAGGAGTGCTCGGGTCCGACGCCGGGGTAGTCGAGCCCGGCCGACACCGAGTGCGTCTCCAGGGTCTGACCCTCGTCGTCCTGCAGCAGGTAGGTGCGCATGCCGTGGATGACGCCCACCGAACCGCCGGTGAGCGTGGCCGCGTGCCGGCCGGAGTCGAGGCCGTCGCCGCCGGCCTCGAAGCCGTACAGCCGTACGCCCTCGTCGGGGATGAAGGCGTGGAAGGCGCCGATGGAGTTGGACCCGCCGCCGACGCAGGCCACGACCGCATCGGGCAGCCGACCGGTCAGCTCCAGCACCTGCGCGCGTGTCTCGACACCGATGACGCGCTGGAAGTCGCGGACCATCATCGGGAACGGGTGCGGGCCCATCGTCGAGCCGATGCAGTAGTGGGTGTGCCCGACGGTCGCCACCCAGTCGCGGAACGCCTCGTTGCAGGCGTCTTTCAGGGTGCGGCTGCCGGTCTCCACCGGGATCACCTCGGCGCCGAGCATGCGCATGCGCGCCACGTTGAGGGCCTGGCGCACGGTATCGACCTCGCCCATGTAGACGACGCAGTCGAGGCCGAGCAGGGCGGCGGCGGTCGCGGTGGCGACGCCGTGCTGGCCGGCGCCGGTCTCGGCGATCACCCGGGTCTTGCCCATGCGGCGGGCGAGCAGCGCCTGGCCCAGCACGTTGTTGATCTTGTGCGAGCCGGTGTGGTTGAGGTCTTCCCGTTTGAGGAGGACACGGGCGCCGCCGGCGTGCTCGCCGAAGCGCTTCGCCTCGGTCAGCAGGCTCGGGCGCCCGGCGTAGGTGGTCAGCAGGTGGTCGAGCTCGGCCCGGAACTCCGGGTCGGCGGCGGCCTTCTCGTAGGCGGCGGTCAGCTCGTCGAGGGCCGCCATAAGGGCCTCGGGCGCGAAACGCCCGCCGAAGCGGCCGAAGTGGCCGGAAGGGTCGGGCACGGTGCGCGCGGCATCGGTGGTCATCGCAGTCGTCCTGTCGCATGTGTGAGGGCCGATCCGGTCAGCTGGGTCGCGGATCGGCCCGCCATCGTTCGCGCAGGAGCTGCATGTGCACAGCCTACTTGCCGTGCCGCAGCGCCGGGTGAGCACCGGCGGCGACGAGGTCGGAGACCGCCGAGCGCGGGTCCTTGCCGACGACCAGGCTCTCGCCCACCAGCACCGCGTCGGCGCCCGCGGAGGCGTAGGCGAGCAGGTCGTGCGGCCCGCGCACGCCGGACTCGGCCACCTTGACGACGCCATCGGGGATCAGCGGCGCGATGCGGGCGAACGTGCTCCGGTCGACCCGTAGCGTGGTCAGGTCGCGGGCGTTGACGCCGATGACCCGGGCGCCCGCGTCGACCGCGCGGAGCAGCTCGTCTTCGGTGTGCACCTCGACCAGCGGGGTCAGCCCGATCGACTCGGCCCGCTCGATCAGCGAGACCAGGGCCGGCTGCTCGAGCGCGGCCACGATCAGCAGCGCGAGGTCGGCGCCGTACGCGCGGGCCTCCCACAGCTGATACGAGGAGACGATGAAGTCTTTACGGAGAACGGGGACGTCGACCCTGTTGCGCACCTGGGCGAGATCGTCGATGCTGCCGCCGAACCGCCGCCGCTCGGTCAGCACGCTGATCACCGCGGCGCCGCCGGCCTCGTAGTCGGCGGCGAGCGCGGCCGGGTCGGCGATGGCCGCGAGCGCGCCCTTCGACGGGCTGCACCGCTTGACCTCCGCGATCACCGATACGCCCTCGCCCCGGAGGGCGCCGAGGCCGTCGAGCGGAGACGGCGCGTGCACGGCCATCTCCTTGAGCGCGTCGAGCGACACCGCCTGCTGGCGCTCCGCGAGATCGGCGCGTACTCCGTCGATGATCTCGTCGAGCACGCTCACGTGAAACCGCTCCCCCTTGGTGGACGTCGTGTCTCCGATCGTAGCCCGGTCGCGATCGCCGGGCGGCCCCGGGTACGCGATCACGGGGCGAGGGCGTGACCGAAGGGAAGGTTTCGCACAACCCAGAACAGGACGATCGCGACGGCGTACGCGGTCGCCGCGACCGGGCCCGGAAGCCGGGCGCGCGGCGGCCGGGCGCGCCAGGCCGCGACCGCCCACACCTCCCACAGGTACCCCAGGTACGGCAGCGTCACGAAGGCGAGCGGGTTGTGGCCGAAGGCCTCCGCGACGTGCCCGTGCGTGAGCGCGTGGACCATGCGCAGGGCGCCGCAGCCGGGACAGTAGTAGCCGGTCAGCGCGAAGAACGGGCAGGTCGGGTAGTGGCCGGGCCGGTTCGGGTCGACCGCGGCGACATACGCCGCGGCGCCGAGGGCGGCGGCGAGGACGGCCACGGGCGCCCACCGGCCCGCCACCCGGCCCGCCGCGCGTTCCGTCACCACCGTGCCAGCGTACGGCCGCTCACGGGTCGAGGGCGTAGCCGACGCCGCGGACCGTGCGCAGCGGACTGCGCGCGCCGAGTTTGGCGCGCAACTGGGCGATGTGGACGTCGACGGTGCGGGTGCCGGCCGACTCCACCGACCCCCACACGGCGACCAGGAGCTGTTCGCGGCTGAAGACCCGGCCCGGCCGCCGCATCAGGAAGGCGAGCAGGTCGAACTCGATCGCGGTGAGCACCTTCGGCGCCCCGCCGACGGTCACCGTGCGCGCCCGGGCGTCGAGCACCACGTCGCCGACGCGAAGCGTGTCCGGTGCGGGCACGGCTGGCGGCTCGTGTCCGCGCAGCGCGGCGCCGAGCGTGGCGACCAGCACCCGCGGGCTGAACGGGCGGGAGACGGTGAAACGGCCCGGCGCCGGGCCGTCGGGCGGCGTGACGTAGACGACGCGGGCCGCGCCCGCCGCCTCGGCGACCGCCTGGTACGCCCCGGCGGTGACGTCGAGCACGACCGCATCGGGCCGCAGCCGCCGCGCCACGGCGACGGCGGCGGCCGGGTCGGCCTCCGCATGGACCTGGTAGCCCTCGCGCGACAGGTAGAGCCGTACCAGCCCGGCCACGCCGGGATCGTGCTCGACGACCAGGACGGTGCCTTGCCGCCCGTCACCGACCGCGGCGGCCTTCTCCGGGCCGCCCACCCCGGCGTCCCTCTCTACACCGGCGGGACGCGCCGCCTCGCCGGAACAGGACGCCTCGCCGGAACAGGACGCCTCGC
>JBEHYF010000086.1:0-21676 GCA_048498315.1 Actinomycetota bacterium | reverse complement strand
CCCGATGCCGAAGCCGGAGACATGATACCAGGCCGGGAGCTCGCCCTCCTCACCCGGACGGCCGACCGGCACCGGTGCCGGGGACCGGGCCGGTACCGCAGCCGGCGGGCGGCGCGGCGGCTCGGCCGCCGGCGTCCGGCGCGACGGGGACGGCGGTCGACTCGCGTACCACCAGGCGGCACGGGTGGACGTGCCGGCCGGGTGAGGGCGTGCCGTTGATGGCCGCGAGCAGCAGGTCGGCGGCGGCCCGCCCCAGGCCCTGCAGGTCGAGGTCGACGCTGGTCAGCGGCGGCTGGCAGCCGAGCACCATGACGTCCCAGTTGTCGAAGCCGACCACCGCCACGTCGTCGGGCACCCTCCGGCCCGCGGCGCGCAGCGCCTCGGTGACACCCCGCGCCACCTGGTCGCTCCCGCAGAAGACGGCGTCGAAGTCGCCGGTGGAGGCGAGCAGCATTCCGGCGGCCTGCCGTCCCCACGCCTCGCTCCACTCGCCGAACAGCGGCGGCGCGGCGGGGCGCAGGCCGGCTTCGGCGAGGTGCTCGATCGCGGCGGACGACCGCGCGATCGCGGAGTGGTGGTGCTCCGGCCCGGTGACGTGGGCGACGCGGCGGCGGCCCACGGTGAGCAGGTGGTCGATGGCCCTGCGCGCGCCGCCGGCCTCGTCGGCCACGACCGAGCAGTCGTCCGGATCGGTGGAGCTGACGAACGCGTACACGACCGGGACCGGCACGTCCGGCCCGATCGGCGGCCGCGGCCGGGCGCGACGGCCGGTCACGATGAGCCCGTCGACGCGGCGGCTGAGCAGCGTCCGCAGGTAGTACTGCTCGCGGATGGGGTCGTCGCGGCCGTCGCACAGGAAGACCGACATCTCGCCCGCGCCGAGGGAGTCCTCCACCCCGATCATGAGCGGGATGCTGAACCGGCCGATGGTGTCCGTCGTGATCATCCCGACGGTGTAGGTGCGGCCGGAGCTGAGCGTGCGCGCCGCCGCGTTGGGCCGGAAGCCGAGTTGCTCGGCAGCCGCCTGGACACGCTGCCGGGTCTCGGGACGCAGCGAGCCGCGTCCGTTCAGCGCCTTCGAGGCGGTGCCGACGGAGACGCCCGCCAGTGCGGCCACGTCGCTGATGGTCACCGGCTGAGCCGGCTTTCCCATTTTCCCTCCGTTTTCTTTCACGTTCCGGAGGACGTGCGCCGTCGCGCTGCCCCCGCCAGCCCTCGACGTCGATGGATCCGGGCGATAACCGGTCTTGACGCTCTCGCCGGGCCCATCCTAGCCTTTGAGGAAATCGGTTGCCAAAAGTTTCCTCACTCTGCCGCCGTGGCGGCTCCCGCCCCGCGGAGCCGCCACGCCCGGCCTTCCGTCGGCGCCGCCGGACGCCGGCGCCCGACCGCCGACGCATGAGGAGCGGTGATGACCCTCTCCCCCCAGAAGACACGGCCCCGCCCGGGCCGCGGACCGCTGACCGCCGTCGCTTCCGTCGCCACCGCCGTGCTGCTGCTCGGCGCCTGCCAGAGCGGCGGCGCGGCGTCCTCGGGGAAGGACACCAGCGCCAAGGACGACGGAACGACGATCACCATGTGGACGCGGTCGTCGACGTCCGCCTTCAGCCAGACGCTCGTCGACGCGTACAACCGGAGCCACCGCAACAAGGTGAAGCTGACCGTCATCCCGGCCGACTCGTACCAGCAGAAGGTCGGCGTCGCCGCGGGCGCCCGGCGGCTACCGGACGTGCTCGCCTCCGACGTGGTCTACGCGCCGAACTATGTGTCGAAAGGGGTGTTCCTCGACATCACCGCGCGGGTCGACCGGCTGCCGTTCAAGGCCGCCCTCGCCCCCGCCCACATGAGAACCGCCACCTACCAGGGCAAGGTCTACGGCGTACCGCACGACATCGACCTCTCCGCCGTCTTCTACAACAAGGTGCTGTTCGCCAAGGCCGGGCTGGACCCGAACAGGCCGCCGACCACCTTGGACGAACTGTACGCCGACGCCAAGAAGATCAACGCTTTGGGCGGCGGCGTGCACGGCTACTTCTTCGGCGGCGCCTGCCCCGGCTGCATGCTGTTCACCACCTGGCCGATGATCTGGGCGTCGGGCGGGACCGTCCTGAACACCGAGGGCACCGCCTCGACCATCGACAGCCCCACGGCCGGGAAGGTCTACGCGCTCTACCGCAGGATGTACCAGGAGGGGCTCGTCCCCGCGTCGGCCAAGAACGAGAACGGCCCGACGTGGATGCAGGACTTCTCCAACGGGAACATCGGCATCCAGCCGATGGGCGCGACCGCGCTGCAGACCATGAAGGAGGGTCCCCGCCTGCGCGTCGGCGTCGCCCCGATCCCCGGGCTGACCGGCGGGCACTCGTCGTTCGTCGGCGGCGACGTGATCGGCATCAGCGCCAACAGCAGGCACGCCCCGGAGGCGTGGGACTTCATCTCCTGGACGCTGTCCGAGCCCGCCCAGGTCGGCGTGGTCGCGGCGCACGAGAACATCACCGTGCGCAGTGACCTGGCCGGCAACGCCTATGCCCGGCGCGACCCCCGGCTGGCGCTGTTCAACCGGCTGGCCTCACAGGGGCGGACCCCCATCTCGATCAACTTCGGCAAGACGTACAACGACCCGAACGGCCCGTGGACGGCCATGGTGACCGATGCGGTGTTCGGCGCCGGTGACCCGACGGCCATCCTGCGCCGGCACAACGGCGCCGTCACCGCATCGCTGTCCGGGAACGGCTGATCGGTGACGCGGCACCGCATGCCACCCGGCGGCCGCGGCCGCCGCCGGCCGCGCCACCGGCCGCATCCGACGAGGAGTTCGTGATGGTCTCCCTCTCCCCCGCCCACGCACGCTCGCGCGAGACGGCGCCGTCCCTGACCCGCCGTACCGGGCCGGGCCCGCAACGGGGTCACCGCCTGCTGGCGACGCTGTACGCGACCCCGATGGCCGTCATCGTCGCCGTGCTGTTCGTCATCCCGCTCGGCCTGGTGATCTGGATGTCGTTCAACCACTGGCCGCTGCTCGGCGCCTCCGCCCCGAACGGGGTGGCCGACTACCGGGCGCTGGGCGATCCGCTGTTCCTGCGCGCCCTCGTGTTCACGCTGAAGTACACGGCCGTGACGACGGTCGTGCTCGGCCTGGTCGCCTTCGGGCTCGCGCTGCTCGTCCAGGAGAGCCACCGCTGGGTGGGCTTCTTCCGCACCGTGTTCTTTCTGCCGAGCGCGGTCGGCCTCGCCTCGGCGAGCCTGCTGTTCTACGGCCTGTTCAACACGCACGCCTCGCCGCTGAACTCGTTCGTCCGCGCCATCGCCGGTCACGACGTCGACTGGCTCGGCGACGGCGGCAACGCGCTGTTCTCGACGGCCGGCATGATCACCTGGCGGTTCGCGGGCTTCTACATGCTGATCCTCATGATCGGCCTGCAGGGCATCGACCCGGTGCTGTACGAGGCCGCGCGCACCGACGGGGCGGGCTGGTGGCAGACCATGAGACGGGTGACGCTGCCGCTGCTACGCCCGACCATCGCGCTGATGATGGTGCTGTCCGTGACGGGCTCGTGGCTGGCCTTCGACCAGTTCTTCATCTTGACCGGCGGCCGGCACGGCACCGCGACGATCGTCATCGACATCTACCGGGAGGCGTTCCTGTCGCAGGACCTGGGCCGCGCGGCGGCGATCTCGGTCGCGCTTCTGGCCAGCCTGATCGTCATCAACGGCGTGCAGCTTCGCCTTCTGCGCCGCGACGGCCGCTGAACCATCGGAAGGAGCCGGTCATGTCCCTGCCGCGCCGCCGCCTCGCCCGGTCCGCGGGCTTCTACTCGACCGCCACGGTGCTCGCGGTGCTCTTCCTCTTCCCGCTCGTCTGGACGCTGTACTCATCCGTGCACGGCCGCGAGGCGTCCGGCGGCGGCAACGGGTGGGGGATCGAGGACTACAAGCGGCTGTTCCACTACGGGAGCGGGCTGCCGACGTACCTGTCCAACACGGCGATCGTCGCGCTCGTCACCGTGTCGGTCACGGTGGTGGCGACCACGCTCGGCGGATACGCCGTGGCGCGGTTCTCCTTCCCCGGCAAGAACGTCCTGTTCCTGGTCACGCTCGCGATCCTGATGGTCCCCTACACGACCATCCTGGTGCCTCTCTACGTCCTCCTCGGCTGGCTCGGCCTGCAGAACTCGCTGATCGGCCTGGGCCTGGTCATGGCCATGTTCCAGATGCCGTTCGGGCTGTTCATGATGCGTAACTCCTTTGAGGCGCTGCCGGTCGAGCTGGAGGAGGCGGCGCTGATCGACGGCTGCACGCCGACCGGCGTGCTCCGCCGGGTGCTCCTGCGCGGGGTCGCGCCCGGCATGGTCACGGTCGCGTTGTTCTCGTTCCTGGCCGCGTGGAACGAGTTCGTCGCGCCGCTGATCTTCCTCACCGACGGGAGCAAGTTCACGCTTCCGGTGGCACTGTTCGACCTGCAGTCGGGCAACCTCGGGGCGGTCGACTTCGGGGCGCTGCAGTCGGGCGTGGTGACCGCCGCGGTGCCGTGCGTCCTCGTGTTCCTCCTCCTGCAGCGCCACTACGTGCGCGGTTTCACCTCCGGTGCCCTCAAGGGCTGACGACGAGAGAGAAGCATGATCGACTCACATCCCGGGCCGGTCGCGCCCACCGCGGACGCCCTCGGTGCGCTGCGACCGCTCCCCCTCGACGCCGTACGCCTGGAACCGGAAGGTCTCCTGGGCGGATGGCAGCGGCGCAACGCCCGCGCGTCCTTGCCGCACTGCCTCGACCACCTCGAGCGCAGCGGGGCGCTGGAGAACCTGCGCGGCGCGGCGGACGAGAGCGACCGGCCGTTCACCGGAATGTGGTTCGCCGACTCGGACGTCTACAAGACGCTCGAAGCGGCGGCCTGGCAGCTGAGCAACCCTGGAGCGGACGACCGGCTGCGCGCGTTCGTCGACACGACCGCGGCGCTGCTCGCCAAGGCGCAGTCGGACGACGGCTACCTGAACTCCTACTTCACCGTCGCCAAGCCGGCCGAGCGGTGGACGGACCTGGCCTGGAGCCATGAGCTGTACTGCGCCGGTCACCTCATCCAGGCCGCGGTCGCGGCGGACCGGGCGGGTATCGGACCGGAGCTGATGGGGGTCGCGCGGCGATTCGCCGACCTGATCGTGGCACGGTTCGGCCCGGGCGGGACCGACGCGGTGTGCGGGCATCCGGAGATCGAGACCGCCCTCGTCGAGCTTTACCGGGCGACCGGGCACCGCCCGTACCTGGACGTGGCGCGCAGGTTCGTGGACCTGCGCGGGCACGGCCTCGTGCGGGGCGGCCGGTTCGGCCCGGCGTACTTCCAGGACCACCGCCCGGTCCGCGCGGCCGAGGAGGTCGCCGGCCACGCCGTGCGGCAGCTCTACCTGCTGGCGGGCGTCGTCGACGTCGCGGTCGAGACGGGCGACACCGCCCTGCTCGGCGCGGCGCGCCGGCTCTGGGACGACGCGTACGGCACCAAGACCTACCTCACCGGGGCGCAGGGCTCCCGGCACCGCGACGAGGCGTTCGGCGACCCGTACGAGCTGCCGCCCGACCGCGCGTACGGCGAGACCTGCGCGGCGATCGCGAGCTTCCACTGGAACTGGCGCCTGCTGCTGGCCACCGGCGAGCACCGCTACGCCGACGCGATGGAGCGGGTGCTGCACAACGCGATCGCGGGCGCGACCGCCGTGGACGGGCGGCACTTCTTCTACTCGAACCCGCTGCAGCTGCGGACGGGGCACGACGGGTCGGACGAGGACGCGCCGTCACGGCGGCTGCCGTGGTATAGCTGCGCCTGCTGCCCGCCCAACCTCGCCCGGCTCATGGCCTCCCTGCACGGGTACCTCGCGACCACCGACGCGACCGGCCTGCAGATCCACCTGTACGGCGCCGGCACCGTGCGTCACACGGCCGGCGGCGCCCAGGTGCGGGTGCGCACCGCCTACCCGTGGGACGGGCGGATCGAACTGGACGTCACCGCCGTCACGCCCGAGCCGTGGACGCTGGCGCTGCGGATTCCCGGATGGTGCGACCGGTTCACCGTCGAGGTCGACGGCGACGCGGTCGCCGCGGAGCCGGCGGACGGCTACGTGCGCCTGACCCGGAGCTGGGCGGGCACGACCGCGGTCGTGCTGGACCTCGATATGCCGGCGCGCCTGGTCGCCCCCCATCCTCGTGTCGACGCGATCCGGGGATGCGCCGCACTGATGCGCGGACCGCTCGTCTACTGCCTGGAGCAGGCCGACCTTCCCGCGAACGCGGTGCTGGAGGACGTACGGCTGGACCCGTCCGTCCCGGTACGGGTCCAGCGGAACGCGCCGCTGCCGCACGTCCCGGTGGCGCTCGTCGCAGGCGGGAAGGTGACGCCGCCGGCGTCCGGGGAACTGTACCGCGCCTACCCGGCGGATCCCGCCGATGACGGCCCGTCGTCGCGGACGGCCCTGACCGCCGTCCCATACTTCCTCTGGGGCAACCGCGCGCCCGGCGCCATGCGGGTCTGGATCCCGGCCGGCGCCCGGGGGTGAGCACGGCCACGCGGCCCCGCGTCACCCCCCGTGCGGGCCGTCACCGCAGGCGGACGGCACAATGGTCGGTTGCAGAAGAGTGGTCGTGAGAAGGGAACGCGCATGAAGTGCCCCGCGTGCGACAGCGACCTGCCCTCGGGGCGGCCCGCCTGCCCGCAGTGCGGCGCGCCGCTCCCGTCGGCGGGCGGACCGCCCGGCACGGCGCCGTCGCCACCCGTGACGTCCGACACCCCGCCGGGCGGAGGGGCGCCGAACCCGAAGACCGAGCCGCTTCCGGTTCCCGTCTGGGGCGCGGACGGCGAGCCGCTGTGGGGCCCGCAGCCGGGACACCGTCCCGATGCGGACGCGGCGTCGCCCGGGCCGGCAGGACCGCCGCCGCACGGCGACCACCCGAACGGCCCGCACCCGGAGGGCGCGCCGACGCCCGGCCCTCATCCGGCCGGATGGCACCTGGCCGACACGGAGACCGCCGTGATGCCGGTCGGCCGCACGCCCACCGCGCAGGACCTGAAGTCGGCGTTGGCGAGCCCGGTGCCCTCGCCCGGGTACGACCCGTACGGCAGGAACGATGGGGTGCCGCCGTCGGCCGGTGACGCCGCGTCGGCCGGTGGCCGTGCGGGCAGGAGGCGCGTGCTGCCGCCGGCGATCGGGATCGCCGCCGCGGCCGTGCTCGCCGGCGGCCTAGCCTACGCCCTGACCCGTGGCCCGGCGGGGAACACGACGGCCACCTCCGCGGCGACACCGGACGCCGACACCGCCGCGGCGCAGGCGGCCACGGTCAACCAGGTCCTCGGGACGGGCCGCACGGCCCGCGCGCATCTGCCCGCCCGGCTGAGAACCTGCGACGACGTGGCCGCCGGCGTGACCGGCTTCCAGCGGGTCGTGCAGGACCGGCGGCAGGAGCTGTCCGCGGCCAAGGCGCTCAAGGTCGACCGGCTGCGCGATGGGGCGCGTCTGCGCCGAGCGATGATCGCGGCGTATCAGAGTTCGCTGGACGCCGACCGGGCGTACCTCGCGTGGGCGCGGGAGATCAAGACGCGCGGCTGCGGCGGCGCCGTCGCCCCGCTGACCGGGCCCTACAAGGACGCCATCGCCGCCAACGACAAGGCAGGCCCCGCCAAGCGCCGCGTGGTCGCTCTGTGGCAGCCGATCGCGCACCGCCACGGCCTGCCGACATACGCCTGGAACGCTCTCTAGCCGGCACCTGGAGCGTTCCCCCGAGCGGCGCGGTGAGGCCGCCGGGGCTCCGCAGCCGGCCGCCTCACCCGGGACTCAGGCCTCCGTGACCGGCCGGCTGGAGGCCACCGCCGCCTGGCCCAGGCTGATGCCGCCGTCGTTCGGCGGCACCCGGTGGTGGACCAGAACCGTGAAACCCTCGGCCTCCAGCCCGGCGGACGCACGCTCCAGGAGCAGGACGTTCTGGAACACCCCGCCGGACAGCGCGACCGCCGTCAGACCCGTCGCGGCGCGCAGCCGTGCGGCGCCGGCGACGACGAGGTCGCCGACCGCGTTGTGGAACCGTGCCGCGATCACCGGTGCGGGCGTGCCGGCGAGCAGGTCCGCGACGGCGGCCTGGACAAGTTCGGCTCCCGGCACGACGAACGACCCGCCGCCGTCCCCGGCGTCGTCCAGGCGCACCGGATAGGCCGACCGCTCCCCCGGGTCGGCGAGCTGTTCCAGCTCGATGGCGGCCTGGCCCTCGTACGTGACCCGGTCGCGGACGCCGAGCACCGCCGCGACCGCGTCGAACAGCCGCCCCATGCTGGAGGTCGGCGGAGCGTTGAGCCCGCCGCGCGCCATCGCAACGACCTGCTCCCACCGCCCGGCGTTGCGCCGGGCGACGTCCAGGCCCGCCGGCACGCCGTAGGCGGCCGCCATCCGCCACGGCTCCCTGATCGCCGCCGCGCCACCCGGCAGCGGCACCGGCAGCAGGTGCCCGGCCCGCTCGAAACCCGCCAGGTCGGCGACGAGGAACTCCCCGCCCCACAGCGTGCCGTCCAGGCCGTACCCGGTGCCGTCGAAGGCGACGCCGATGACCCGCCCGGTCCACTCGTTGTCGGCCAGGCACGCGGCGATGTGCGCGTGGTGGTGCTGCACACCGACCGGCGGCAGATCCAGCTCCATGGCGTATTTGGTCGACAGGTACTCCGGGTGCAGGTCGTGCGCGACCACCCGCGGCGCGATGCCGAACAGGCGCGTGAAGTGCTCGATGCCCGCACGGAACGCGCGCAGCGTCTCGTGGTTCTCCAGGTCGCCGATGTGGTGGGAGACGAACGCACGCCCGCCCTCGGCCAGGCAGAAGGTGTTCTTCAGCTCCGCCCCGCAGGCCAGCACCGCCGGACCGGCGGCGAGCGGCGACCGCAGCGGCAACGGCCGCGGCACGTACCCGCGGGACCTGCGCACCGGCAGCTCCCGTCCGCGGAAGATCCGCACGACCGAGTCGTCGGTGCGCACGTGGATCGGGCGGTCGTGGGTGAGGAAGGCGTCGGCGATCCCGGACAGGCGGGCGAACGCGTCGTCGTCGCGGTGCGCGATCGGCTCGTCGGAGACGTTCCCGCTGGTCAGCACCAGCGGCTCGGACACCAGCAGGTGGTGCAGCGGCGTGTAGGGCAGCATCACCCCGATCGACCGGTTGCCGGGCGCGACGGCGGTGGCCAGCGGCGCGTCCGGGCGCCGCCGCAGCAACACGATCGGCCGCTCGGGGCCGGACAGCAGCGCCTCCTCGGCCGGTTCGATCTCGGCGAGAAGCCGCGCCGACGCGACGTCGGGCACCATCACCGCGAAGGGCTTGTCCTCGCGGTGCTTGCGGGCGCGAAGGGCCGCGACCGCGGACTCGTCGGCGGCCGTGGCCGCCAGGTGGTAGCCGCCCAGGCCCTTGACCGCCAGGACCGCGCCGCTGCGGAGCAGCGCGCGTGCCTCCTCGATGGGCTCGCCGGGCAGCGCCCGGCCGGCGCGGTCGCGCAGCACGAGCCTCGGCCCGCAGGCCGGGCAGCACACCGGCTGGGCATGAAAGCGCCGGTCGGCCGGATCGCGGTACTCGGCGGCGCAGTCGGCGCACATGGCGAAGCCTGCCATCGTGGTGTTCGGCCGGTCGTACGGCACATCGGTCACGATCGTGAAGCGTGGCCCGCAGCCGGTGCAGGTGACGAACGGGTAGCCGTACCGCCGGTCGGCCGGGTCGCGCATCTCGCGGAGGCAGTCGGCGCACGTCGCCGAGTCGGCGGACACCAGCGCGCGGCGCCGCCCGCCGGCGTCGCTGCCGACGATCGTGAAACCGCCGCCGCCGTTCACCGGCAGCGGCCGGACGGTGATGCGCTCGATCACGGCCAGCGGGGGCGGGCTGTTCAGCGCGCGGAGGAAGCGCTCGACGGTCTCGCCGTCGCCCTCCACCTCGATGAAGACGCCGCCCGCGTCGTTGCCGACCAGACCGGCCAGACCGAGACCCGTGGCGAGGTTGTGCACGAAGGGCCGGAAACCGACGCCCTGCACGATGCCCTCGATCCGGATCCCGGTCCGTACCCGCACCCCGCCATCTTCGCACGTCAGGCCGCCTTTACCGGGGAGCCGCGCCTGGGGAGCACCGAGCCGGGCGCCTTCGTCACCGGCGGACGGGCCCCTAATCAGAGTTACCGGGTCGCCACTGCGGCAAGTCGCACACCGGCTTGGCGGGATCCTGCACGGCTGTCTCAAGACCGGCACCCTCTACGACGAGGCGACCGCTTGGCCGCACCGCGCCGAGAAGCCCGCAGCTTGACATCTACGCTCCCGGGACGTCTGTGTGGCCGCCCCGCGCCGGCGCGGGGTCGGCAAGCGGCACGAGGCCGACGCGCGGCGTGCGCGGGGCGTAGCGGGAGGCGGGGCGTACGCGGGGGCGCGGATGCCGGACATTGCGGAATCGCGCGTGTGCGCGGGATTCGGGGGTACCGGGCGCGGCTGAGCCCCTACGATGATCGGCGACCCTCGTAACGCCCACTCCGGCAAGGAACACGGTGCCGATGAGCATGGATCAGCCGGGGCCGGAATGGCCCCCGCCCGACCTGGACTTCAGCAAGCCCACCATCGCACGCGCCTATGACGCGCTGCTGGGAGGCAAGGACAACTTCGAGGCGGATCGCGCCCTGGCCGAGTACGCGTGCGAGCACATCCCGGGCCTGCGGGAGTCCGCCTGGGAGAACCGCAAGGTGCTCGTGCGCGGCGTGCGCTACCTGGCGGGCGAAGCGGGCATCGACCAGTTCCTCGACCTGGGCAGCGGGCTGCCCACCGCGCAGAACACGCACCAGGTCGCGCAGGCGAGCAACCCCGACGCGCGGGTCGTGTACGTCGACATCGACCCGCTGGTGTGCGTGCACGGCAGGGTGCTTCTCGCCGAGAACGACAACACGAAGGTGATCACCGCCGACATCCGGGACACCGCCGCGGTGCTGGAGCATCCCACGGTGACCGGGCTGCTCGACTTCGACCGCCCGATCGCGCTGATGCTCGTCGGCATGCTCCACTACCTGTCCCCTGACGTCGCGGACGACGTGGTCTCCGCCTACCGCGACGCGCTGGCGCCCGGCAGCCACCTGTTCATGACGTCCCTCGTCGACACCGGCCTTCCGGCGCAGCAGGAGCTGGCCCGCATCACCCGGGAGAACCTCGACGAGGGCTGGGCCCGGACCCCGGAGGAGATCGAGCACCACTTCGGCGACTTCGAGCTGGTGGAGCCCGGTGTCGTGTACACCGCGCTGTGGCGTCCCGACGAGCCGGTCGACCCCGAGAACCTGAGCCCCGGAGAGCAACTGGGCATGGCGGGGATCGCCCGCAAGATCGCCTGATCCGGTCGCCGCCGCCATCGCCGTCGAGCTCGGACGGAGGCGTGCGGCGACCGCGATGGTCCTGGACGTGTGCCGGGTGCCGGCGTTCGTGCCGCCCGCCCATCACCGGATCGTGTGACGCCGGCCCCGCCGGCATCCTGCCGCTCTTCCGCCGGTCGAACCGGGTCCCCCTCTCCGACGGCCGCGAGTGTACGTTTTCAGGGAGATCGTCCAGGGGGATCGCCCAGGGGAGATCGCCACCCGGGAAGGCAGGCCGAGCGTGATCGACGAAGAACGCCCAAGCCCCGTCGCGCAGCTCGGCGGGCCGAGCCGGACGCTGTCCCCCGGCCAGATCCGTGACTTCGTCCACGCCCACCTCGACGCGGTCGGCCTGGACGGGCGGAGCCTGTGCGTCGTGGTGCCCGACGGAACGCGCAGCTGCCCGCTGCCGCTGCTCATGTCCGCGATCCGCGACGCGGTGCGGGGCCGCGTCAGCCGGATGACGGTTCTGGTCGCGCTCGGCACGCACGCCGGCATGAGCGAGCGGGCGCTGGCCGCGCATCTGGGCCTTCCGCCGCACGGCCCCGAAGACGGCGGTCCGCCGACGACGGCGCGCAACCACGAGTGGTGGGACCCGGCGACCTTCTTCGACGTCGGCACGATCAGCGCCGACCGCGTCGCCGAGCTGTCCGGCGGGATGCTGCGCGAACAGGTCGACGTGCGGATCAACCGGGCCGTCGTGGAGCACGACCTCACCCTGATCGTCGGTCCGGTCTTCCCACACGAGGTCGTCGGCTTCTCCGGCGGCAACAAGTACCTGTTCCCCGGGGTCTCCGGCCGGGAGCTCATCGACCTGTCGCACTGGCTCGGCGCGCTGATCACCAGCGCCGAGATCATCGGCAGGCCCGGCACCACCCCGGTCCGGGCCCTGATCGACGAGGCCGCGTCGATGGTCCCCGGCGAGCGGCTCGCGCTGTGCGTCGTGACGCGCTCGGCTCACCCGGCCGCCGAGCCGGAGGAGACGAGACCCGGCGGCGCCTCGCGGAACGCGCCGGCCGGCGGTCCCGCGGCGGTGGAGCTGCACGCCATGACGTTCGGCGAGCCGCGGGCCGCCTGGGCAGCGGCGGCCGGCGTCTCCGCACGGACGCACATCCGCTACCTCGACGCGCCCGTGCGCCGGGTGCTTTCGATCCTTCCCCGCAAGTACGACGACATGTGGACCGGGGCGAAGGGCTTCTACAAGGTCGAGCCGGTGGTGGCGGACGGCGGCCAGGTGGTGATCTACGCACCGCACATCCGCGAGCTGAGCGCCATGCACCCGCAGATCGCCGAGATCGGCTATCACTGCCGCGACTACTTCGTGAAGCAGTGGCACCGCTTCAAGAAATACCCGTGGGGAGATCTCGCCCACTCCACCCACGTGCGCGGGGCCGGCGCCTACGACGAGGAGCACGGCGAACGCGACCGCGTCACCGTGACGCTGGCCACGGGCATCCCGGAGGAGGTGGTTCGCTCGGTGAACCTGGACCACCTCGATCCGGCCGCGGTCGACGTGCACGCCTGGGCCGCCGACCCGGACACACTGGTCGTCCCCGACGCCGGCGAGGTGCTGTTCCGCCTGCGGTGACGGTCCCGGCGGAACGCCGCCGACACGCCGGCAGCGCGAGCCGCCTACGGCAGGACGGCCGTCGGGAACAGGACCGGGATCACCGTCACGATGAGCCCGCCCGCCGGATCGCCGCTCGCGCGCCGCGGCCCGGCGCGGCCGGCCCCGCGGCGGCGGTGGCGCGCCCGGTGGACCCGCCGTCCCGCCGCACTATGGAACGGCCCCGCCGGTGTCGGAGCGCGGCCGTTTCCGGCCGGCGCGGCCTCGCCTCGCGGTGCGCGGTCACCGGGTGACCACCGGCGTGCCGGCGACGACGACGGTGCGCACGTCCAGCGTGGTGTCCCCCGGCCGCCAGGCGAAGGTGATCAGGTCGGCGGGCGCTCCAGGCCGCAGCTCGCCCCGGCCGCCCGCGAACCGGCCGGGATTGGCCGAAGCCAGCCGCAGCGCGGTGGACAGGGTGAGGTCGGCCATGGTGATCGCGGTGGCCACCCCGTCCGCCAGCGACCGCGAATCCGGGCCATGGTGTGCACTCCCCCTCGGTGTAATGCCGACTATCAGATCCGGTTTGCCAGAGTGATGGCCGCGTCGGTGAGAGACTCGGCAGCGCCGGGTGCGAACGGAGCCGGCATACCGTAGTAACGGTGCGCTTCCTCCACCTCGTAGCCGCCCTGATCGAATTCGGTGGCGGGCGGCAGGTAGCCCGGGCACCCGTCGCAGTAGCCGATCACGATGGCGTCGCCGGGCACCCGATCGGTGATGTCGCGCGCGGTCACCGAGAACGGCTCGCCGGGCAGCGCCACCAGGCGCAGGCTCCCCCACCGCAGCACGGTGACCCTGCCGGTCCAGGCGGTCCGTGTCCGCGGAGCGATGTTCTGTGCCCATGCGAGCCAAGTGCGCAACAGCGCCCGCCGGTCCGCGTCGGCCTGCGGCAGCTCCCGTTCCCACTGCGCGACCAGGGCCGCTGTGTCGGCCGGGTCCGCCGTCCGCAGGGGCAGCCGGAGCCGTTTCGACACCCCGCCCGTTCCGGTACCGGCCGCTCGCGCCGGAACACCGAGTGCCGCGTCGGCGATCCGCCGACCGATCCGCTCAGCCGCGGCGAACGTACGGTCCGCCGATGCGTCGGCCGACATGGATGCGTACGGACTGTGCCCGGTATTAAGCTCACCGCAGCATCCGGTGAGAAAAAGGCACACCGAGCCCGGCTCGGCCTCTTCCACCACGGTGCGCACCGTCCCAGGGTAGTCCGCCGTCCAGTGCAGGTTGTCCGCGCCGAGCACGACCGGGTGGCAGGCATAGCTGACAATCGACGCGGCACAGGTCCCGTCCGCCCGCCGGAACCGGACGATGCTCAACGGCGCGTACACCGGACCGTCGGCGCGCCGCCGGTTACGCGCGACCCCCGGGTCCGGTCCGACTCCCACCTCGATCGACGCAGGTTCCCGCGTCGAACGTGCGGCGCGCGCGGCGGCCACGCATGTGGCGTGCAACCTCGCGTAATAGCCGGTGTCCACCGGCCCACCGAGCCGGCCGGGCATGGTCGCCGGTCCGCCGTGCGTGTGCGTCGCCGCGACCACCACGGACGCGCAGTCGGCGAGCTCGGCGCGGACCCGGGCGCAGAAGTCCTCGTGCAGCCCGCAGACATCGACTGTGATCAGCACGGTGTCGTCCACCGCGAGCGCGCGCACGGTCAGTGGATCGTGCGCGCCGACGGCCGGTCCGGTGCGGGCGGCGAACCCGGACATTGCCAGTCCGGGCGGCGGCGTGCAGTCAAGGACCGCGCCCCCGACCCGCGCGGTCATCCGGTCACCACCGGTGCCCCGGCGACGACGACGGTGCGCACGTCCAGCGTGGTGTCCCCCGGCCGCCAGGCGAAGGTGATCAGGTCAGCGGGCGCTCCAGGCCGCAGCACGCCCCGGCCGCCCGCGAACCGGCCCGGATTGGCCGAAGCCAGCCGCAGCGCGGTGGACAGGGTGAGGTCGGCCATGATGATCGCGGTGGCCACCCCGTCCGCCAGCGACCGCGACGCGCCCGCCAGATACGGAGTGCCAGCGTAGGACAGCCTGCCGTCCGCGGACAGCTCCACCTCGCCGCCGACCGGCGTCCGGTAGCGCCCCGGAGGCATCCCGCCGAGCGCAGTCGTGTCCGAGACGAGGTGGGAACGTCCGACCCCCTTCGCGCGGAGCATGGCGCGGAAAACGTCGGCCGGAAGGTGGTGGCCGTCGGCGATGAATCCCGCGTGCAGCCGGTCGTCGGCGAGCTGGGTCCACAGATGGTTCGGGTGGCGGGGAAGCATGGCGTGCGCTCCGTTGCCCAGGTGCGTCGAGAGCTCGGCCCCGGCGTCGACGGCGCGGGTGACCTGGGCGGGATCGGCGTGCGTGTGCCCGATCGCGCAGCGCACCCCGAGGCGTACGGCCCTGGCGATGAAGTCGATCGCCGCGTCGTCGTGCGGCGAGACCGTGACCATCCCGACCAGATCCCCCCAGCGGCGCAGCTCGTCCAGGTCGGCCGGGCGGATGTACTGCGGGTCGTGCACGCCCCGCGGGCCGTCCTCGGCAGAGATGAACGGGCCCTCCACGTGGGCGTACGGGATCGCGTGAGCGACGACGGGGTCGGCGGCACGCGCCCGCGCGATGGCGGACAGGGCGTTGCGGATGCGCTCCTCGGGTGCGGTCACGATCGTCGGCACCACGGTCGTCGCTCCGGCCCGCCACACCGAGTGCACCAGCTCGGTCACGACCGTCTCGTCCACGTCGGCGGCGTTGACGTCGTGCCCGGCGAAACCGTTGACCTGCAGGTCGACGAGGCCGGGCGCGAGCCAGAGTTCGGCCGGTTCGTCCGTGGTGCGGACCTCGGCGATCCGCGCATCCTCGACGGAGACCCGCAGCGTGCGCCCGGTCGCCGGATCACGGCCGGTGAGCCTCACAGCTTCGGCACCCGGGAGCGGAAGGACTCCAGGAACCGTGCGTTCGCTTCGTCACCGCCCGGTGCGTTGCCGCTGCGCCATACCGGCGGTTCCATGCCGGACTCGACCAGGCGCTGCACGGTGCGGAGGACCAGTGCGTTGAGCGCGTAGGCGTTGGCGAACGTCGACACCGCGGCGAGCGGTTCGGTCACGCCGTCCATCGTGATCAGTGCGTCGCCGATCGGCACTTTCGTGTCGATCGCGATGTCCACCAGGTCGTGCAGGTTCGCCTTGGTCGGATGGCGGGCGGGGTGCTCCGGATCGGTGTCCTCCGCGTGCTGGCGCGAGCTGACTCCGATCAACGTCACACCTCGGTCCCTCGCCTCCAGCGCGGCGTCGATGAGCGCGGCGTTGATGCCGTAGGCGTTGACGAGGATCAGCAGATCGTCCGACGTCAGCCCCGCATCTGCGATCACGACGCGCCCGTACCCCGGAGTGCGCTCGATGGCCATCGACCGGAGTGCCCCGTTGGACAGCAGTGTGCCCTCATCCAGGATGGCCGACACGTGCATCAGCCCGCCGGCGCGGAAGAAGACCTCCTGTGCGGCGAGGTTGGAATGGCCGCCGGGACCGAAGATGTGCACCAACCGATCGCACCTGATCTGCTCGGCGACCCGCTCGGCGGCCCGCAGGATCGCGTCGGACTCCTCCTCGTGGATGCGTTTCAGCAGCGCGGTGACCTTACGCAGATAGGTCAGGGTGGGATCAGCGGACATCGGGGGAGGACTCCTCGTCAACGTAGATGGTGCAGCGGGGATGGGTGCGCAGCGCGCTCGCCGGCAGCCGGCCGTCGATCGGGCCGTACAGGGCGCGTGTGACCGCTGGCCGCTTCCGGGCCCCCGGCACCATGCAGAACACCTGTGCGGCGGATAGCAGTGCTGGCACGGTCAGGGTGACGGCCCGTTGCGGCACCTCGGCCAGCGTCGTGAAACACCCGTCGTCGACCTGCTGACGGCGGCAGACCTCGTCCAGTTCGACGACCTTCACCAGGGCGGGGTCGTCCAGGTCGGCGGGCGGGTCGTTGAACGCCACGTGTCCGTTGACGCCGATTCCGCAGCAGACGATGTCGATCGGGGCCGCGGACAACAGCCGAGCGTACCGCTCCGCCGCCGCGCGCGGATCGTCGCCCGGGTCGATCAGATGTGCGGCTCCGATCGGGACCCGGTCCAGCAGTACGGTACGCAGCCAGTTTCCGAAGCGCCGCGGATCGTCGGCGTCCAACCCCAGGTACTCGTCCATGTGGAAGGCCGTGACCCGCTTCCAGTCGATGCCCGGCCGGGCGGACAGCGCCCGCAAGGTCCCCTCCTGGCTCGGCGCCGAGGCGAAGATCACCCTGGCTTCGGGCCGGTCCGCCAGGAGGCGGACGAGCGCGTCGGCGATGTCGCGCGCCGCGACCCTGCCCAGTGTCTCGGCGTCGGGCAGGCGGCGGACCATGGGTTCATAGGTGGTGGCTTCGGGCATCGGTCCTCGTGTTCTCCCCCAGTTCGACCAACAGCAGCAGAGCCCGCGCGATGTGGAAAGGGTCCTTCACGGGCAGGGCCACGACCTCGTCCAGCGGGGTGCCGTCGCGGGAGCGGATCTGGGTCCACTCACGGCCGCGCCCCTCCGGGAAGATACGGAACGTGTAGTCGTGCACGCGGTCGTGCCACTCCGCGAGCCGGTCGTCGTCGTGACACACGGCGAGCAGTGCCGTGGCGTACAGCGCCTCGGCGTGCGGCCACCACAGCTTGGTGTTCCAGGTCCGCACGACCAGGTCTTCGTACGGATCGCCGAGCAGGTCGCCCCGTGGCACGCCGCCCTCGACGTCGACGTGGCGGAGCAGGCCGCCGCCGCATCGGTCCCAGCCGATGGCGAGCGCCGCCAGCGCCGTTCGGACGGGCCACTCGGGGTCCGGCACAATATCAGCGAGCCCGGGCACCTGGTCACAGGCATGCGTGAGGAACCATGCAAACTCCAACAGATGACCGGGCGTGCGGTGCCGGGCCAGCAGTGTGGACTCCAGCCCCGGGCGCCTGGGAGCCAGGTCACGCACGTCGGCCCCGTCGACGAATCCGCTGGTCAGGGCCGTACGCGCGGCGGTCAGTGCGATCTGCCGGCTACGCTCCGAGCCGGTCGCGGCGTGCAGTTCGGCGGCAACGTGCATCAGCATCATCGGCTCGGCGAAGCCGCGGAATCGCGGATCGACCGGATATGGTTCGGTCCTCGCGGTGCCGGCCGTGATCCGCTCGTGCGCGGACTCAAGGAGAGCCTCGGCGAGCTCACCCCACCGGTCGGCCGCGGCTCCGGCGAGGGCTCGTCTCAGCCCGGCGAACCCGAGTGCGGCGAACAGGTCGGCGAACACGCTGGCGTGCAGGTCGCCATCCGGCCCGTACGGTCTGGCCGTGCCATCCCGTGCCGTCACATAAGCGGTCGTGCCATCGCCGAGCAGGGCATGCGTGGCGACGAACTCGCCCGTCGCGACGGCCTGGGCGAGCAGGTCCTCGGCGTTGACCGAGATCAGTCCGCGCCGACCGGCCTGTGAGAGCCGGACCAGCAGCCACGCCCACCGGCCTTGTGACCAGGTGTACTTGTCCGTGGAGACCAGCGTGTCACCGGAGTTGGCGAAACAGGTGCGCACCCCGCCCAGCTCACGGTCCGGGCCGTGCGCGAGCCACCATGCCAGGACGTCGTTCTCCAGATGCGCCCGATAGAAACGGACGTCACGCATGCACGATCGCCTGTCCGGGCGCCTGGTCCGCGTCCGGGCTCAGCGCGGCGACCAGCTCGTCGGAGGCCGGGTCCCGCCACGGGCGCACCAGGCCGGTCAGGGCGAACACCGTGAACGCCACCAGGACCGGGCCGGCGACGGTGACCGTGGCCACCCAGTCCTTGTTCAGCCGCGCCACCTGGCCCGCGAAGACGTACTTGGTCAGTGCGAACACGACGAGGCCGGCCGCCCATGACAGGATCGCCGCCGAGGGACCGCTGCGCCGGAACCAGGGAAGCATGCCGAACAACATGGGGATCGCGATCGGGCCGACGAGCGCGCCGAACCAGAGGATGAGCAGGCCGAGGACGCCGCCGAACCGGTCGGCGGTCAGTGCGATGACCAGCGACAGCGCGATGAAGGAAAAGGTCGCGATCCGACCCGCCGCCAGTTCTGCGCGGGGGCTCAGGCTCGACCTGCCGCGCATCAGTCCCGGAATGATGTCCCGGACCACCACGGCGGAGATCGCATTGGCGTCTGAGGAGGTCATCGCCATCGTGTGCGCGAACATCCCGGCCAGCACCAGGCCGATCAGTCCGCTCGGCAGCAGGTGCGTGGTGAGCAGGGCGTAGGACTGCTCCGGCGTCTTCAGCCCGGGCAACAGCAGCGGTGCGGCCCACATGGGGAAGAACAGCACGAGCGGCCACACCAGGTAGAGGGCCCCGGAGAGCACGGCGGCACGACGTGCCTGTGCGGCGTTTCCGGCGGCGATGAAGCGCTGCGCGAGGTTCCACGTGCCGCCGTTGTAGGAAAGTGTGTCAATCAGCAGGTAGACGAGGAAGAACAACACGGTGTAGCTGCCAGCGAACGGCTTGGCGTGATCGGCCGGCAGCCGGTCCCAGATCGTCCAGATCGCCGAGATCCCGCCGAGCTTCGACAGTGCGACGACGAGCATCGCCAGTCCGGCGGCGAGTTGGATGACGAACTGCCCGAAGTCGGTCAGCGCGTCGGCCCACAGCCCGCCCACAGTGGAGTAGACCAGCGTCACTCCGCCGGTGAGCAGCACACCCCAGTGCAGCGGCACGCCGGCGAAGACGTTCAACAAGACGGCGCTGGCCGTCCACTTGGCGCCGACGTCGAAAATCTTCAATCCCGCGCCGCTCCACGCGAGCACCTGCTGCGCGGGCAGGTTATAGCGGGTGGTGAGGTACTCCAGCGGGGAGATGATGCCGAGGCGCTCTCGCAGCCGGGGCCACCTCGGCGCGAATAGCAGGGCACCGACCGTCATCGCGAAAACAATGCCGATCGCCCACCAGACGTAGAGGGCGAAGCCCGTGGTATAGGCGATGGCCGCGTAGGCCACGAAGACGGCGGCACTGTAGCCCGACATGTGGTGGGAGATGCCGGCGAGCCACCAGGGCATCTGACCACCGGCGGTGAAGAAATCGCGGGCGTCACGCACCCGGGACTTGGCCCACCAGCCGATGACGATCATCAGTCCGAAATACGACGACAGCACGAGCCAGGCGACAGTACCCATGGTGACCTCCGGGTAGGGCGCGGCTTATAGTGTCATGCAACCGGTTGCACAATCAAGACCTTGATTCTCGTTTCGGTTTCCGTGTGCGCTACCGTTTCTGTGTGGCAAGCCCAGACGGGAGCCCTACCACGGCGACGGTCCCGACAATTAGCTTGATCGCCAAGGAGCTAGGGGTGTCCCGCTCAACGGTGTCTCGCGCCTTCACCCGGCCGCACCTGCTACGGCCGGAGACCGTGGAGAAGGTGCTGGCCAAGGCGCAGAGCCTCGGCTACGTGCCGAACAAGGTAGCCCGCGCCCTTTCCACCGGCCGGAACGGCGTCATCGCACTGATCGTGCCGGACATCGCCAACCCGTTCTTCCCGCCGTTGATCCGCGCTGCCCAGGTCAGCGCGGACCGGCAGGACTTCTGTGTCCTGCTCGGTGACTCCGCGGAGAACCCGGCTCAGGAGAACCGCCTGATCACCCGGTTCACCCCACAGGTCGACGGCTTCGTGCTCGCCGCCTCTCGGCTGGCCGACACCGTCCTCACCGAGCACACACGACGGCGACCCGTGGTATTGATCAACCGGGACGTTCCGCGGATGCCGCGAGTGCTGACGGACTCTCATACCGGCTTCATGCAAGCGATTGCACACCTCGCCGAGCTCGGCCATAAGGATCTCGCCTACGTCGGCGGGCCGTCCGGCTCCTGGTCGGATCGCCAGCGGCGGCGCGGAATCGCCACCGCCCGCGCCGAACACGACATGACCCTCACGATGCTGCAGGCGAGACCCGCGACGTACGCCGGCGGCAAGGCGACCGTGGACGCCATCCTCGCCTCTGGCGTCACCGCGGTCCTGGCCTTCGACGACGTCGTGGCGCACGGCCTTCTGGCCGGGCTCACCGAACACGGCGTGCGGGTACCAGAAGACATGAGCGTGATCGGCTGTGATGATGTCTTCGCCGCGACGACCTACCCGCCGCTCACGACGATCTCGCTGCGCTGCGCGGACGCCGGAGAGATCGCGGTGTCGGTGCTGCTGGATCTCGTGGGCGGCCAGAGCGTCGGCGACGTCCGCTACAGCCTCGACTCACAGCTCGTCGTACGAGCGACCACGGGCCCAGCACCCGCCAGCGGCGCCGGACGGCGAACCTGACACTCCTCCTTCGAGTCCCCTGGCGGGTCGCTCGTCTGCCGGGACGCCGCCGGGCCGGCTCCGCGCCGGTAGCCGTGGTTCCGCGCCGCGTCGGCCTTACCCGTCGGTCGACGCGGCCGGGGGCCGCAAAACGCAACAACGCCGCATTCCACCTCTTGACGACAGACCGGACGCAGCCTGCGTGCAACCGGTTGCACAACATCGCCGAGCGAGCCGCGCTGCGGGCGACACGTTCACGTGGAGGTGCGGTGTCCGTCATCAACTGGATCGTGCTAGGGGCCTACTTAGCGCTGATGGTGGGCATCGGCGTGTAGGCGCGTCGGCGGGGCCGCACCGCCGGTGACTGCACTTCGCGGCCGGGGGACGCATGCCGTGGCGGCTCGCCAGCATTTCCCACCACATGTCCGG
>JBEHYF010000085.1:0-22538 GCA_048498315.1 Actinomycetota bacterium | reverse complement strand
GGGCCGGGGCGGTGCAGGAGGACGGTACGGAGGCGGCCGACTTCGCTGTCGACCCGGTGCACGTGCGTCACATGAGGGAGCTTAATAGGACGCCGCGCATCGGGCACCGCCACACCGGATACAGACCGCCAAATAGGCATCAATCGGATATGGCCCGCGCGGCACGATGGACGCATGAAGCCCTACACCGCACCAGGTCCCCGAGGCCGGGCGGCCGCCCGCATCCTCGCCGGTTTCGCCGTCCACCCCCTCGACAGCTTCCGCGCCCTCGCGGCCTACGGCGAGACGGTCGAGATGCAGTACTCGCCGGGACGGCGCCTGTTCGTCCTCACCCGTCCCGAGGACGTCGAGCACGTGCTCGCCCGGAACCAGGACAACTACGTCAAGGCGTTCACCTACCGGCCGCTGCGCGCCATCCTCGGCGACGGTCTGGTCACCAGCGAGGGCGTTACTTGGCGCCGGCACCGCCGGGTGATCCAGCCGATGTTCTCGCGACGGCAGGTGGCGGCGTTCGCGCCGCTGATGGCCGCCGCCGCTCGGGACGCCATCGCGGAGTGGGACCGGCGGCCGGACGGGGCCGTCGTGGACGTCGCCGCCGCGATGAGCGCGCTCACCCTCGACGTGGTCGGCCGCGCCCTCTTCGGCACCGGCGCCGCGGCCCGGGAGGCGACGCCGGGCGGCGGCGGGCCGCGCAGCGTGTTCGGCGCCGACATCACCCGCCTGGCACCGGCCATGCGCCGCGCGCAGACCGGCATGTCGCTGGCGACGTTCTTCCCCTGGTTGTGGACCGACACCGGCACGCGGCGGATCGTCCGGCTCACGAACGGCTTCTGGGGCACCGTTCCGGCCATCGACGCGCCGGTCCGCCGCCTCATCGCCGAGCGGCGCGCCGCCGCCGAACCCGGCGACGACCTGATCGGCCTGCTGATGACCGCGCGGGACGCCGACGGCTCGCCGCTGACCGACGAGGAGATCCGCGACGAGGCCACGACCTTCATGCTCGCCGGACACGAGACCACCGCCGTCGCCCTCGGCTGGACTTTCGCGCTGCTGTCGGCGCACCCCGCCGCGCGCGAGCGCCTGGAGCAGGAGGTCGACGCCGCGCCCGAAGAGCTCGGCGCCGACGACATCGACAAGCTCACCTGGACAAACGCCGTGATCAGCGAGGCCATGCGGCTGTACCCGCCCGCGTGGACCATCGAGCGGGACGCCGTCGGCGACGACGACATCGACGGCGTGCGCGTTCCGGTCGGCAGCACCGTCACCACGCCGCCGTTCCTCGTCCACCGCAACCCGCGCGTGTGGACCAACCCGGAGGGCTTCGACCCGGGGCGGTTCCTCACCGGGCAGGAGCGGCACCGGTACGCCTACATCCCCTTCGGGGGCGGGCGGCGGGCGTGCGTGGGTGCGGGATTCGCGCGGCAGGAGGCCGCGATCGTGCTCGCCACCATCGCCCGCAGGTACCGGTTCGACCTGACCGGCCCGGTGCCCGCGCCGGTGACCGGGGTCACCCTCCGGCCCGGCCGCCGGCTCCCGATGCGCCTCACCCGCCGCCCGGGCTGACCGCCCGCCCGGTGCCCGCCGGTCACCGGCGTTCGGCCGTGGCCGGGCCGCCGGTCGCCGATGTGCCCGGCCGTCCGCTGCGGCCGACCGCCCACCCGGCCCCACGACGCCCGCGGCGGTCACGGTTCCCGGTGCCACGCCCGGCCGGCCTGTACGCCCGCCCGGCCGGTCCGTCGGCAGCCGCCCGTCCGCCGACACCGGCCGGCCCGCCATCGACGCCGCCGCAGCGTAACCCCGGCTTCCGGCCGGCGCCCGTCCTCCTGCTTACGCCGGCGGCGTACGCCGGTGCGCGCCGCGTCAGTGCACGGCGCGGGCCTGGCCCTCCCAGTACGGCCGGCGCAGCTCCCGCTTGAGCACCTTGCCGGTCGGGTTGCGCGGGATGGCCTCCACCCACTCCACCGAGGTCGGGCACTTGAAGTGGGCGAGCCGCTCCCGACAGTAGTCGATCAGTTCGCGCTCGCCGAGCTCGCCCGCGCGCACCACGATCGCCTTCGGCGTCTCGCCCCACTTGTCGTCGGGCACGCCGATGACCGCACAGTCGGCCACCGCCGGATGGCTCATCAGGACGTTCTCGACCTCGGCCGGGTAGATGTTCTCCCCGCCACTGATGATCATGTCCTTGACCCGGTCGTGGATGAACAGGTAGCCGTCCTCGTCGAGGTGGCCGACGTCGCCGGTGCGCAGCCAGCCGCCGGGCAGCAACGCGTCACGGGTGGCCTGCTCCAGCGACCAGTACCCCTTCATGTTCTGCGGGGTCCGGCACACGATCTCGCCGACCTGCCCCGGCGGCAGGTTCTCGCCGGTCGCCGTGTCAATGATCTTCAGCTCGGTCGTCTGGTTCGCGATGCCGGCGCTGCGCAGCCGGGGGCTGCCGGGCACGTGATCCTCCGGGGGCAGGTACGTGATCGCCCCGGTCGTCTCCGTCAGCCCGTACACCTGCATGAAACCGGCGTCCGGGAGCAGCTTCAGCGCACCGGCCAGCACCTCCTCGCTGATCGGCGACGCGCCGTACAGGACGAGCCGCAGGCTGGACAGGTCGACGTCCTTGACCTGCGGGATCTGCTGCAGGAACAGCAGGATCACCGGGACGAGGAAGACGTGCGTGACCCGGTGCGCCTCGATCTCCCGGGCGATGGCCAGCGGGTAGGGCTCGCGCACGATCACGCCGGGGATGCCCTCGTACAGCGCGCAGACCGTCAGGATGCAGCCGGCGATGTGGTACATCGGCATCGCGACCATGAGGACGCTCTCCGGTCCCAGGTCCCACAGGTCACGTGTGGCCGGCAGCGCCGCGAGGAAGTTCTCCTGGGTGAGCATGACGCCCTTGGGCAGCCCCGTCGTCCCGGACGAGTAGAGCTGGACGAACACCGGGCCGGGCTCGTCGGCGGGCGGCCCCGGCTCCCGGTCGGTCCAGGTGGCGTAGTCGGTGTGGGCGTGCCCGTCGCCGCCGACCACGACGATCTGCCGGGTGTGCTCCAGCCGGTCGGCGATGGCGTCCAGCACCGGCACGAACTCGGCCCCGGCGACGAGCACCGGCGCCTGCGCGTTGTCGACGATGTAGGCGATCTCGTCGGCGGACAGACGGTAGTTGATCGGCACCTGGGCGGCGCCGATCCGGGCCGCGCCGAACAGCAGCTCGGCGCCTGCCAGGGAGTTCTTGTCCAGGACGGCCACCCGGTCGCCCGCGCCGACGCCCGAGGCGCGCAGCGCGCTCGCCACGCGGTCCACCCGATCGTCGAACTCTCGGTACGTCACGCGCTCGCCCGCGCAGATCAAGGCGGTCGCGCCGGGGCGTTCGGCTGCGCGGTCTCGCAGCATGCCGGTGAGGTTCATGCCGGAATGATGCGGCTTGCCGGCCACCCCGACAAGGGCCTTCGCGCCGGCAAGGCGGCCCGGCAGAGTCCCCCGGGCGTCGGTCCCCGGCACCGGGCTCGGAAGGGCCGGGGTCGGCTTTCGGGCAGGCGACTCAGCGTTTGGAGAGCCTGCTCAGCACCGTGATGACGACGGCGCCCAACACGGCCAGCAGGCCGAGCCAGATGAAGAACTTCAGGGCCGCGATCAGCATGCCGATCACGGTGAAGAACAGCCAGACCGCCAGGAGGATCCCCAGGATCGCCAGAATCGCCCGCCTCATGGGGTGAGCGTACGCCCTCGAACCGGCGGTGGGCTCATTGTCCTGTGGACAGGCTGGGGAAAACTCGTGGACAACGAGACTCCGAGCCGGTGCGACGCATCCGGCACCGGGAACTCTCCGAGCGATGTTCTCGCAGCTGAGAGCCGGTGGCCTCGGGTCTCGCCCACGTCCTGTGGACAGGGTGGACGGGGCGCTGTACAGCCTGTGGAAAACCGGGTGGCGCGCCCGCGCGAAGGCCGGAGAAAGGCCGGTGGGCTGCCGGTGAGAGCGGCCGGTGGATTGTCGGTGAGAAAGGACGCTGTGCGCGTTCTTTCGCGAACGCGCCATCGCGCGTAAACCACCCACGCCACTCCGGCGTCTTCTTGATCACGCCACCGCCGCCCCGGTGGCGTTCGCTAGGAGGTCAGTGTTGATCCATCGTTTGTTCACTCGCGCGCTCGCCGTGTCCGCGGTCGCCGCCATGGGCGCGGCCGGGCTTGCGAGTGCCGCCGCCACGCCGGTCGCGGCCCGCGCGACGAAGGTCGCCCTGCCGTTCGACTTCAACGGCGACGGTTACCAGGACCTGGCCCTCGGCAGCCCGTACGGCACGGTCTCCGGCAAGAAGAGCGCCGGGTTCGTCACGATCGTCTACGGCTCCGCCTCCGGCCCGAACACCAAGAAGAAGCAGGTCTTCAGCCAGAACACCTCCGGCGTGCCCGGTGTCGCCGAGACCGGCGACCACTTCGGCTACTCGGTCACGTCCTTCGACTACGACAAGGACGGCTATGCGGACCTCCTGATCGGCGCGCCGGACGAGGACACCAGCGCGGGCACCGACGCGGGCTCGGAGACCATCCTGTGGGGCGGGCCGTCCGGGCTGTCGGGCAGCGGCTCGGACACCATGGGCGAGCCGAACGGCTACGCCGGCGCGCACCACCGCTTCGGCTTCGCGCTCGCGGCCGCCGACCTCAATCAGGACGGCTGGACCGACTGGGTCGACACCTCGCCCGGCGACCGCTACTTCTGGACCTTCACGTCCCAGCCGTCCACCACCGCGGCGGTGCGGACCACGTCGGCGTTCCACCCGTCAGGCAAGGCCAGGCCGTTCAACGGCACCCGCAAGGGCATCCGCGCGCAGGCGACCACGGGCCTGAGCTCGCTGGTCCCGGCCGTCGGGGACGTCGACGGCGACGGCAAGCCCGACGTGGTGCTCTCCTGGCAGGACCCGTCCGCCACCACCGCGGCGGACCGCTCCGGCTTCGACGTGTGGACCGAACTGGCCGGCGACGCGCCGGCCAGTTCGGTCAGCACCGTCGTCAATGGGCTCGCCGTCGGTGACTTCGACGGTGACGGCCACGCCGACGTCGCCGTGGGCGGCGCCGACGACAGCGACGGCACCGGCGGGCACGTGCGGGTCTTCAAGGGCGGCGCCGACGCCGCGATGAGCGACTCCTACCGCATCACGCAGGACACCTCCGGCGTGCCGGGCGCGGCGGTCGCCGGCGACGAGTTCGGGTACTCGCTCGCCGCGGGTGACATCAACAAGGACGGCAAGGCCGACCTGGCCGTCGGCGTCCCGGGCCGGAAGGTCAGCGGCCACGCCACCGCCGGCGAGGCGGTGCTGCTGTACGGCGGCGCGAGCGGGCTGACCGGTGCCGGGTCGCAGGCCGTCTCGCAGAACACCTCCGGTGTTCCCGGCGCGGCCGAGGCCGGTGACCGGTTCGGCTGGCAGGTCAGCCTGCTCGACGTCCGCCACGACGGCTTCGCGGACCTGGTCGCCGGCGCGCCGAAGGAGAATGGGACCGACGGTGCGGTGAGCGTGCTGAACGGCCTCGCGGGCGGCGTGACCGGCACCGGCTCGGCGACGTTCGGCGCGTCGACCGTCGGCGTGCACGGCATCGACGCCCAGATCGGCGTCCGCATCGGCCGCAGCGCCTGACGCCGAACCCCGCCTCAGGGCCTGCTCCCGACGAGCGGGTCGCCGTGGTGAAGCGGGAGGCCGGGGGCGCGCGGCACCCGGCCTCCTCCACGCCGCGGCGCACGCGAGGGCGTGGCCGTCAAGGGCCGGCGCGGCGGTCGAGGGCCGACTCGATGACGCGGAAGGTCGGGCACGGCCAGCGCCGCATGCAGGCGCGGCAGCGCCGGATCGGGTTCTCCGGGTCGCTGGAGATGCCGCAGGCGTCGCCCGGCCGGTGCAGGTCGAGCAGACGCAGGCCCATCTCGCAGAAGGCGAGTACGTCGTCGCGGGCGGCGGACAGGAAGATGATGTCTTCGCGCGCCAGCCTGGCACGGACCGGCACGAATCCCTCGCGGTTGATCAGACGGGAGACGTAATGCGTCATAGACCGCCAGGAACTGGACTTCTCCGACCGGGTGCGGATCATCTCGAGCCGTTCGCGTATCCGCCGGCGCCGCGGATCGCCTGATCGGTCGCGGGTCACTGCGCACGCTGCCGTCGCGTGCGGAGCGTCACGCCGTGCGGGTGGCCGTACCCCTGTTCCACAAGACGTAGCTTCTCGCACGGACGACGCGCCGGTGGGCCGATTCCCGCAGCTCGCCCCCGATAATTGAGAAGATCTCCATGCCCCCGCGCCAGGGCCGGGAATTGTCGTCATTTAAGCGGTAATGCCGGGATAACACCCTGGTTGGCGGGCAAAGCGCGCGCCACCGGCTGGCAACGGGCGGCCCCTAATCCTGCAGGCCTCTGGTTCGGTCGGCCGGAGGGCGCTAGTGTGCGGCACGTGGAGCTAAAGGTCTCGACCGCATCTCAGGGTGGTCACGTCGTCGTATCTGTCTTCGGCGAGGTCGACCTGTACACGGCACCCAGGCTGCAGGCCGAGCTGGCCGCGCTGGTACGCGAGGGCACCGGCCGGGTCGTGGTCGACCTGAGCGGGGTCGAGTTCTGCGACTCGACCGGGATGAACGTCCTGCTGTCCGCGATGAAGCGACTCCGCGGGCACGGCGGCTCCCTGGAGCTCGCCGCGCCGCGTCCGGCGGTCTGCCGGATCCTTCAGGTCACCGGCCTTGACACCGTCTTCACCGTGCACGATGCCGTACCCGCCTTCGAAGGAACCTGACCGCCACTACCATCGCCTTCATGCAGGCGGACACGGCCGTGGTCATCGCGGCCAAGGATGAGCAGGATCGGATCGCCGCGACCGTGGAGGCCGCGGCGGCACTGCCCGGCGTCGACCTGATCGTCGTTGTCGACGACGGGTCGGCCGACGCCACCGGCCGGCTGGCCCAGGGCGCGGGCGCCAAGGTCGTTCGGCACTCGCGCAACCGCGGCAAGGGCGCCGCGATGGAGACCGGCGCGGCGGCGGTGCGCCTGCTCGACGGCGACGTGCCCCGGCACCTGCTGTTCCTCGACGCCGACCTGGGCGAGACGGCGAAGCTCGCCGGCCCGCTGATCGAGCCGGTCCGGGCCGGCACCGCGGCCATGACGATCGCCGTCTTCACCGAGCGGGTCAAGCTCGGCGGCCACGGGTTCGTGGTCCGCCTGTCCCGCGACGGCATCCGGCGGCTCACCGGCTGGACCCCGACCCAGCCGCTGAACGGCCAGCGCTGCCTCACCCGCGCCGCGTTCGAGGCGGCCCTGCCGCTCGCGCCGGGCTTCGGCGTCGAGACCGGCCTCACCATCGACCTGCTGCGCCAAGGTTTCCCGGTCACCGAGGTCGAGGTGCCGCTGGCGCACCGCGCCACCGGCACCGACTGGCGAGCGCAACTCCATCGCGCCCGGCAGTTCCGCGACGTGGGGCGGGCACTCGCGGCGCGCGAGCCGGCCGTGGCCCGGGGGCTGGCCCGGCTCCGCCGTGCCACGCGCTGACCGTTACGGCACCGCGGGGCTGCTCGGCGCCGCGGCAGGGCTGGCCTGCCTCCTCACGACGGCCCTGCTCGGCCCCTCGGTCATGGAGCCGGTCCTCGTCGGCTCGCCCGGCCAGCCGCCGTACTCCCTCGTCACGCACCCGCCCGCGGGCGTGGTCATCGCGCTGACCGCCGCCGGCCTCGCGGCGGGTGCGGCGGGCGTGGGGCTGTGCCTGTACGCACTGCGCCTCGGCTGGCGCATCCGGCCGAAGGCCCTGCTGGTCTGCGGCGTGCTGGCGGCGGTGGCGTTCATGATGATGCCGCCGGTCGGCTCGGCCGACCACCTGAATTACGCGGCGTACGGCCGGATGGCGGTGACCGGCAACGACCCGTACGCCGCCGCCGCGCGCCAGTTCCCCGCCGACCCGGTCGTGCGCGAGGTGCAGGACTGGCGTGGCGTACCGACCGTCTACGGGCCGATCGCCACCGCGCAGGAGACGTTCGCGTCGTTGATCGGCGGGCGGTCGATGCGGCTGACCGTCTTCGTCATGTCGGTGACCGGGACGCTGGCGTTCGTCGCCGTCGGGCTGCTGCTGCACCGGGCGGCCGGCGGTGACCGTCGCCGCGAGCTGCGCGCCGCGTTGCTGTGGACGGCCAACCCGATCATGCTGTTCGCCCTGGTCGGCGGCGCGCACAACGACGTGCTCGCGATCGCCTTCGCGGTTGCCGGCCTGGTGATCTTCGCGCTGCCCGACCCGCTGCGACCGCGCCGGCCCGGAGACGGCCGGCCGGCGGGCCGGTGCCTGCTCGCCGGGGTGCTGATCGGGGTCGGCGCGGCCGTGAAGATCAACGTGGCGATCCTCGGCGGCGGCCCAGCCTGGGTGCTGTTGCGCGAGTGCCGGCCGCACGGCCGCACCACGCGCGGCGTGCCCTGGCGGGCCGTGGCGCGGGTGGCCGTGCTGTTCGCCGCGGCCGCCGTGGTGGCGGGGCTCGCCTACCTCATGGCCGGCCCGCACTCGTTCGACCAGCTCAGCCGCGCGTCCAAGGCGGTGTCGCTGGCCACTCCGTGGCACCTGGTCGCCGGGACCGGCGGTGGCCTGCTGGCGACCGTGCCGCGCTCGTGGGTGCAGCTCGGCTCGGCGCTGCTGGCCGTCGTGCTCGCGGCCGTCCTGCTGCGGGCGCTGCCCCGCACGACCGTGCGCGAGATCGGGGCGGTGCCGGATCCAGGTGCCGACGACGCCGTACGTGTCGCCGCCGCGCTCGGGCTGGCCTGGCTGTTCGCCGCGCCGTACGCGCTGCCCTGGTACGACGGGCTCGGCTGGGCGGCGCTCGCCCTGGTGCCGGCATCCGGAATGGACTGGCTGCTCCTGGCGCGCACCGCGGTGCTCTCCCTGGCCTACCTGCCGGCCCGCGACCCGCGCCACGCCGGGCTGCCGGCCGACCTCGGCTGGCTGGTCACCGGCGTCCGCGCGACGGTCACGCCTTGGATGCTGGCGTTTCTCGTGGCGGCCGTGCTCGCGTGGGGGGTTCGCTCGCGTCGAGTTCCAGCGCCCGTACGCTCGCCGCGAGCGCCAGCGGAACCACGAGCGTGACCGCCATCGCCGGGATCGCCACGCCCGAGTCGTTGACGAGCATTCCGATCCCGATGGTGACCAGCACCGCGACCAGCGTGGGCCGCAGTGCCGGCGACCGCTCGTAGGCCAGGTGCAGCGCGGCGCCCCGCCAGGCCAGCGGTCGCAGCAGCGCGAACACGAGGAAGACCACGGCCACCGCGGCCAGCACCGACAGCTCCCAGTTGCCGAACGTGCCGACCATGCCGCGGAACTTGCGGAAGACGATCGTGCCCGCGTCGCCGTTCACCAGGCTGTCCCAGAACTCCCCGATGTGGGTGGGGTTCGCCCGCAGCGAATCGAGGTACGCCACGCCCAGCACCAGCACCGCGCCCGCGGCCGGCACCGCCAGGAGCCGCGACGGCCGGATCCGCCGGCCGCTGATCATCAGCGCGAACACCGCGAAGCCGGGGAAGGTGGCGATGATGCCGCCGAAGTCGGCACCCCACATCGGCGCCCCGTCGACGACCAGCGCCGCGACGCCGACCGCGACGACCAGCGCAGTCGCCGCGCCGCGCCGCTCCTTCCGGAGCAGCCCGCCCGCCGACGCGCCGGCCGCGAGGATGGCGCCGGTGATCCACAACGCCCACGGCGGGTTGCCGAAACCGTAGAACCGCCCCGCGACCAGCGGCGTGTACCCCAGCACGCTGCAGTTCTGCAGGTGCGAGCCGGTCATGACGTCGAGGGTGAGCACCACCACCGTGACGCCGGCGACGACCGCACCCGCGCCCGTCACCGACCGCCGCCACGGCCCGGCCGCCGCTGCGAGCACGGTGACGAACGCGACGATCAGAACGCTCATCACCACCTCCGGATGGCCGGCCGACCACCACGGGTAGACGTTGGCCAGGAAGGAGGCGATCGGCAGCGCGGCCGCGGCCAGCGCCAGCAGCCGCGTGGCGGCCAGAAGCCGACCGCGCTTGCGGCGCAGCGCCACCGTGGCGATCGCGTACAGGCCGATCTGGATCACCAGCAGCGTGATCTTGAACGGGTTCACCATCCGGCTGTAGCCGCGCGCGGCGGCGTCGCGAGCGTCCAGCGCCCGTACCACCTTGTGCGTGGACGCCGACTTGGGGCCGCTCAGCCGCCACGGCGAGCCGACCGCGCCCTCCGGCCGGGGGATGCCGAGCGTGTGCAGGATCGTCGCGGTCACGTCGGTGAGCGTCACCAGGCCGCCCGTGCGGGTGGAATCGGCGGTCAGGTAGCGGGAGCGGTACCCGGGGCCGGTCGCCATGGCCACGTGCAGGCGCGCCGCGTGCGCGCTGTCCGACAAGCCGGCCAGCAGCACCGTCGTGCCGGCCGGCAGCGCGGCGAGCACCTTGCCGATCCGCTCGTCGGCGCGCGCGGCCGCCTCCGCCCGCTTCTTGGCGGTGACCGGGACCTGCCGGCCGTTCACGTCGACCCCGGCGTCGATGTAGGCGCGATACACGTCGTCGACGTCGACCACGGTGAGCGCGCAGCGCGACCACCCGCCGGCCGGAACGTCGCCGGTCGAGGGTGCGTACGCGTCGACACGCCCGGTGTGGTCGGCCGCGCCGAGCATGCCGCCCGGGCCGACCGCCATCGTGCAGCCGCCGGCCCGGTGGATCGCGTCGCCGAGCAGGCCGATCTTCGAGCCGTACTTGTTGTGGGCGTTGTCGTCCCGGATGGCGGCGAAGCCCGGCACCGTGCCGTGCACCGGCGCCGGCGGCAGGCCGCAGCTGCCGTGCCGGAGCTGGGAGCGCTGGCCCGCCGAGACGGTGAGCCAGCCGTCGATCGGGCAGGCGTACGGGCCCACGGCCTTCGCCGACAGCACGCCCACCGCGCCCTGGCCGGCCAGCCGCCACAGGTTCGGCGTGTCCGACGGCCGCACGTCGTCCCACCGCAGCCCCGGCACGCCGATCAGCACGACCCGCGCCGAGGAGCCCGCCCCGGCGCCGGTCGACGGCGCAGGAGTGCCGGACGGTGAGGGCGATGTGGATGGCGACGGCGACGGCGTGCCGCTCGCCGGGGCGGCGGACGCCGTACCGGACATCAGGCCCAGCATCGCGGTCGCCAGCGCCACCAGCACCGCGGCCATCGCCACGCCCCTGTGCCGGCGCTCCGACGCTCGTGGCCGTGCCACGGTCACCTCCATATCTGGGACTTCCTCAGGCTAGTGCCGCTGAAGGCCGGCCTCGTCGCCCACCGGCGGTTCACGTCACGGGCGCGGTGCCCCCATCCGCCCGGCGGATCACGGTCGCCTCCCGCGTCGGCGCGCCGCCCAGCCCCTCCCCGGTATACCTTTCGGCACGGTACGCCCCCGGCGACGACCGGTCGCCGGCCCCCAGCCCGGCCGGGCCCACCCCGTCCGTACCGGGGACGCCGCGCCGCCAGGCCGCGGACCGCCCGGCGCCTCACCTTCGCGGGGTCGGTGCCACCGGCTCCGGTGGCGACCGCCGACGTGGGACAGGATGGACACATGGGTGATGGAAGGACGATACGCGATCTTGCCTTCTTTATCGCAGGGTTCGCGATCGCCGCCGCCGCGGTGGAGCCGCTCGCCCACCACTGGCTGACCAACCCGCCCGACCAGCGGATGGTGGACCTTGACGTCTACCGATCGGGCGGGCAGGCCGTGCTGCGCGGCGCCCCCGTCTACGGCTTCCTCACCCAGCCGCCGCAGCTCCTGCCGTTCACCTACCCGCCGTTCGCCGCGCTCCTGGCGGTGCCGCTCGCCCTGATGCCCTGGACCGCCGCGCAGTGGGCGTCGGCGGTGCTGATCTTCGTGGCGCTGGCGGTGGCGGTCCGGTACGCCTTCGCCGGCGTGGCGGCCCGCGCCGGGCGGTGGGCGCCGCTCGTGACCGGCGTGCTGGTCGCGCTGTGCGCGTACCCGATGCCGCTGCGGGACCAGTTCCGCTTCGGGCAGGTCGACCTCTTCCTGGTCGCGATGTGCGCGGCCGACTGCGCGGCGCGGCGCCCCCGCTGGCCGCGCGGCCTGCTCGTCGGGCTGGCGACCGCGATCAAGCTGGTGCCCGGCGTCTTCATCGTCTACTTCCTCGTCACGGGCCGCCGCCGCGAGGCGCTCACCGCCACGGTCGCGGCGGCCGCGGCCACGCTCGGCACGTTCCTCGTGCTGCCCGCCGACTCCGCCGACTACTGGTTCGGCGCGCTGTTCGACAGCGGGCGGCTCGGCTCCAACACCGCCACCACCAACCAGTCGATCCGCGGCATGCTGCTGCGGCTGTACTGGCCCGGACCGGCCACCGCGGCGCTGTGGCTGGCGTGCGCCGCCGTCGTCGCCTACGTCGGCTTCCGCGCCGCCCGCCGCATGGTGCTGCGCGGCGACGAGATCGGCGGCGCGGCCGTCACCGGGCTGGTGGCCGTGCTGATCTCGCCGGTGTCGTGGATCCACCACATCGCCTGGCTGGTCCTCGTGCTCGGCGCCCTCGCCGGCGCCGGCACCGGGCTGCGCCCGGCGGCCCGCGCGGCGCTGGCCGGCGCGGTATGGCTGTTCTATGCCCTGCCCGTGCCCTGGTGGGGGATCGACATCCTCGCCTACCACGAGGGCCCGCGGTTCCTCGGCCGCATCGTGCAGGACGCATACGGGCTGGGGGCGCTGGCGCTGCTGGCGTTCTTCGTCCGGCGGTCGCGGCGTCGCACGGGCGGCGAGAACGATCCGGAGTGTGATCGCGTGGATGCTTCACGTGACGGCCTCCAGGTGGGTACGCTCAGCTCGTGATCCTCATCACCCTCGCCCTGGCCGCCGCGGCCATCGGGGCGCTCGGCCTGTGGGCGGGCCTGGCGGCCCGACGCCGCGCCGCCCAGGCCGTCGAGGAATGCACCGAGATGATGCGGCGGCGGCTGCAGGCCGGCGCAGGCGCCGCCGACCACCGCGCCATCCGCGACGTGGCCATCGTCCACTACGACGCCCTGCAGGAGGTCTGCGGTGGCCTGTCGTTCTCGCTGGCGATGCTCAACGCCGCCGGCGACGGCGTCGTGCTCACCTCGATCAACGGCCGCACCGAGACCCGCACCTACGCCAAGGTCGTGCAGAACGGCCGGAGCCTGCAACTCCTGTCGCCCGAAGAGGAGCACGTGGTCCGCGCCGCCCGGCTCGGCCAGGGGCCGCTGGTGCGCTTCGACGAGGGCCGTGACCTCGGCGTCGGCGGCCGCTTCTCCAGCCCGGCGTAGCCGTCGTGCCCGCCCGCGCCGCGCGGCGACCGCCACCGCCCCGTCGCCCCGAGCCGTCCGCCGCACCCCGCAGTCCCGCCGGCAGCCCGGCGGGCGGCGCACGGCCCGTGGCGAGAGCGGCCGCGAGCAGAGCGTGCGGTCGTGGGCGGGAGTGAGCGACGCTGGGCGCGACGTGCGGTCTTGGCGGGAGTCCGCGGACCCGGGGGCCGGACGTTCCTGGCCCGCGACGGGCGTCGCGCGGACGGTGATCCCGTCATGCGCGCGCGGCGGCACCCCCGTAACCTGAGGTGAATGCCCGAACGAGGCACTGAGAGGACCGGTGTGATCGACGACAGCGCGCGCGACGGCGAGCCGGCGGCCGGCCGGCCCGGCCGGTTCGCCTACTTCGGTCCCGAGGGAACCTTCACCGAGGCGGCCCTGCGCACGCTGCCGCAGGCCGCCGGCGCCGTACGCGACCCTTTCCCCACCGTGCCGATGGCGCTCGACGCCGTGCGCCGGGGCGACGCCGACGCCGCGATGGTCCCGCTGGAGAACTCCGTCGAAGGTCCCGTGCCGGCCACGGTCGACGATCTCGCCGACGGCGATGCCCTTCTCATCGCCCGCGAGGTGCTGCTCCCCGTCGAGTTCTCCCTTCTCGTCCGGCCGGGCACGGCGCTGGCCGACGTCAAGCGGGTCTGCACCCACCCGCACGCGTACGCGCAGTGCCGCCGCTGGCTGGCCGCCAACCTGCCCGACGCCGACGTGGTGACCGGCAGCTCGACCGCCGGCGCCGCCATGGCGGTCGCCGACCCCGGGTCCGGGTACGACGCCGCGATCGCCGCGCCCATTGCGGGCGAGCGGTACGGCCTGGTCGCGGCGGCCGAGCACGTCGAGGACCGCTCCGGTGCGCTGACCCGCTTCGTGCTGGCCCAGCGCCCCGGGCCGCCCGGCAAGCCCACCGGGCACGACCGCACCTCCCTGGTGGTCTACCTGGGCGACGACCACCCCGGCGCGCTGCTGGAGTTCCTGACCGAGTTCGCGGTGCGCGGGGTCAACCTGACGCTCATCCAGTCCCGGCCGACCGGCGACGGCTTCGGCCGCTACCGGTTCTGGATCGACTGCGAGGGGCACGTCGCCGACGCCCGGGTCGGCGAGGCGCTGATGGGCCTGCGCCGGGTCTGCGCCGACGTGCGCTTCCTGGGCAGCTACCCGCGGGCCGACCAGGGGCGCACCGAGATCCGCCGCGGCACCCACGACGGCGACTTCGCCGAGGCGTCCGCCTGGCTGAACGCCATCCGCTCCGGCCACGACATCTGACCGGCCCCGCCACCCCGCCCGGACACGCGGGCGGCCCGGACACCCGGGGCAAGCCGGAGTCGCGGGCGGGCCGGACACGGCGGGAGAGCGGACGCGCGTGCAACGACGGGCGTGGTCGGCGACCTGGTGCTGCCCACGCACTCCAACGGCGACCGGCCGATCGAGATGAGCGCCGTCGGCGTCACGAAGGCCAGCACGCTCGCCGAGCTGTGCGAGCGGCACGGCATCCCGGCGAGCGAGGTGGCCGCGTTCGGCGACATGCCGAACGACCTGCCGATGCTGACGTGGGCGGGCCGGTCGTACGCGGTGGCCAACGCGCACCCGGCCGTACTCGCGGCGGTCGACCACAAGGTCCCGGCGAACGACGAGGACGGCGTGGCGCGGACACTCGAAGAGCTGTTCTCGGACCGACGACCTGCTCCCGGACCGCCGAGTCCCTGGTCCGCCGACATGTTCCCGGGCCGACGACGTCTTCCCAGCGGCCGCGCCGTGCCCGCGTTGCCGGGCCGTTTCCGGGCCGGCGAAGCCCCGGCCGTATGGGCACCGGGACCTGGTCGCCGTCGCGGCGGAGTAGGCCGGTAGGAGTCGGCCGTCGGCCCGCCGCGCGCTGCCAGGCCGCGCGGCGGGCCGGACGCCGGGGAACGGGCCGGATGTCCGGGAGCGGGGCGGCCGTCCCGGGAACCGGCCGGAAGTCGGGACGGGGAGGACTCAGGAATGGGGCAGGGAGTCGCGGCCGTGCCGCCTCACAGGTAGGGGCCGGAGGACGAGCGGCCCGGGCCGTGCTCCTCCTGCTGGACGACGCCGGGCGGCAGCGCGCGGCGCATCTGCTCCAGTTGGGCGCGCGCGGCCATCTGCTGCGCGAACAGCGTCGTCTGGATGCCGTGGAACAACCCTTCGAGCCAGCCGACGAGCTGGGCCTGTGCGACGCGCAGCTCGGCCTCGCTCGGGGTGCCGCCGGTGTCGGTGAAGGGCAGGGAGATGCGGTCGAGCTCTTCGATCAGCTCCGGCGCGAGCCCGTCTTCCAGCTCCTTGATCGAGCGCTGGTGGATCTGGGCGAGGCGGGCCCGGCTGGCCTCGTCGAGCGGAGCCGCACGCACCTCCTCCAGGAGCTGGCGGATCATGCTGCCGATGCGCATGACCTTCGCGGGCTGCTCGACCATCTCGGTGATCGGCCGCTCCTCGGACTCATCGTCCTTCTTCTCGCCCGCAGCGAGCGGCTGGCCGTTCTGCCCGACGACGACGACGTGCGGATCTTCCCTGTTGAGTGGGTCGTTCATGTATCCCTTAATCTCCCACTGTCAGAACGATCTTGCCGACGTGTGTGCTCTCTTCCAGGATGCGATGGGCCGCGGCCGCGTCGCGCATGGGAATCGTACGGTCCACGATCGGCCGTACGGCACCGGATTCCACCAGCGGCCAGACGTTCTCGCGTACTGAGGCGACGATCTCGGCCTTCTCGTCCGCCGGCCGGGCGCGCAGTGAGGTCGCGTGGACGAGCGCCCGTTTCGCCAGGAGCGTGCCCAGATCGAGCTCGCCTACCCGGCCGCCCTGCAGCCCGATCACCATGAGCCGCCCGCCGGTGCCGAGCGCGTCGACGTTGCGCGGCAGGTACTTGGCGCCCATGTTGTCCAGGATCACGTCGACCGGCCGGGCCGCGGACACGAAATCCTGCACACGGTAGTTGATGGCGACGTCGGCGCCGAGTTCGCGGCAGCGTTCGAGCTTCTCGTCGCTGCCGGCGGTGCACAGCACCCGCGCGCCGCGCGCCTTGGCGAGCTGGATGGCCATCGTGCCGATGCCGCCGGCACCGCCGTGCACGAGGAACGACTCGCCCTCGCGCAGCCCGGCGAGCATGAACACGTTGGACCAGACGGTGCAGGCGACCTCCGGCAGCCCCGCCGCCTCCGCGAGGCTCACGCCGCGCGGGATCGGGAGGAGCTGGCCGGCGGGCACCGCGACCCGCTCGGCGTACCCGCCGCCGCCGAGCAGCGCGCACGCCTCGTCACCCGTACGCCAGCCGGTGACGCCCGTGCCGACCGCGGCGATGCGGCCGGCGGCCTCCAGGCCCGGGTACTCCGGCGCGCCCTTCGGCGGCGGGTAGAACCCGCGCCGCTGCATCAGGTCGGCGCGGTTGACGCCCGCCGCGACGACGTCGAGCACCACCTCGCCAGGGCCAGGAACGGGATCGGGTACCTCAGCCCATTGCAAAACGTCGGGGTCGCCTGGCTTTTGGATGACGATCGCATGCATGGCCATCACGTTAGCCGGGGATGCTGATGCGACACGGTATTGGTCAAGGGCTGTAGTGGCTTAGGCTGCGGATGAACATATCGTGCTGATTCATCCACTGCGCGTCCGCGAGGGGGACCTGGTGGCAAAAAACGATCAGGATAAATCGGGCGGTTCTCTCGAAGAACAGCTCGCGTCCCTTGATGCGATGAGCGGCGAGTCCGCGGAGTCCGGAGACGAGGCCCTCGAAGACGCCGCGCCGCAGTCCAACCCCTGGACCAACACCCTGCCGGCGCCCAGTTTCCCGTCCCCGCAGCAGCCAGCCCCGTCGGGCCCGCCGCCCGAGGGGCAGCCCTACGGCCAGGCCGGGCCGGGGTACCCACCGCCGCCGGACTTCGGTGTCTATCAGCCGCCGCCGCAGTTCCCGGGCGCGCCGATGCCCGAGTACGCGGCCGGTTTCCCGCCGTACGGGCCACCCGGTTTCGGTCCTCCGCCGTACGAGCGTCACGGGCCGGGCGACAACGCGGCCCCGCCGCAGAACCCCGTCGGCGCGCCGCCGCTGTTCGACGGCGGGCGGCCGGACGCGGCGAACCAGGAGGCCGGCGCCTACGACGCCGCCGCGGGCGAGCCCGCGCAGCCGTACGACGCGGCACCGCCTCCGGGCGCCCAAGACGGCCCGGCCCCCTACGACGTGCAGGAGCCGCGGCCGCAGGAGACCTCGGAGGGCGGCTACGAGCAACAGGACGCCGAGCAGACCCAGCTCGTCGAGATGCAGCGGCCCCTGGTCGAGGCGACCCAGGCCGACGGGTTCGACCCGTACGCCCAGGGCTACCAGGGCTACCCGGGCTACCAGGGATACCCGGGCTATCAGGGCTACGCGCCCCCCGGGAGTCCCCCTGGGTACGGACCGCAGCCGGCCGCGGGCGGCCATGCGCCCGTCGCCGACCAGGGCCCCTATCCCGGGCCCCCGGTGCCGGAGCAGCAGTACGGAGCGCCGCACGACCAGGGCACGCCCCACGCCGCGCCGCCCTACCCGCCGCAGCAGCAGGGCGGCGAGGGGCCGCCGCTGGCGCCGCTGCCGGACGCCTACCCCCAGCAGCAGGGCGGCGGGCAGACGGCCGACAGCCTCAGCGCCGACATGCTGCTGCGCGGCCGCCGGCACGCGCCGAGCCGCGGCTGGCGCCGCGCGCTGTACCGCGCCTCGGGCGGGGTGATCCACCCGGGCGAGTCGCCGGCCGAGCTGCGCCGCCGTGAGCTGCTGGCGCGTGCCCGTACGCCGGTCGCCGGCGGGCATCACCGGGTGGCGGTGATGAGCCTGAAGGGCGGCGTCGGCAAGACCACGACGACCGTCGGACTCGGCGCCACCCTCGCGTCGCTGCGTGGCGACCGGGTGATCGCCGTCGACGCCAACCCCGACCGCGGCACGCTGTCGGACAAGGTGCGCCTGGAGACCGCGACGACCGTGCGCGACCTGCTGAATGAGCACCAGCAGATCCAGCGGTACGCCGACGTGCGGGCCTACACCTCGCAGTCGTCATCACGGCTGGAGGTGCTGGCCTCCGACCGCGACCCGGCGGTCTCGGAGGCGTTCAGTGAGGAGGACTACCGCACGGTCGCGCACGTCCTGGAGCACTTCTACTCGATCTGCCTGACCGACTGCGGCACCGGCCTGCTGCACTCGGCGATGGCCGGCGTGCTCGGCCTGGCGAACCAGGTCGTGCTGGTCAGCTCCCCGTCGGTGGACGGCGCGCGCTCGGCGTCTGCGACGCTCGACTGGCTGGAGGCGCACCACTACGGCGATCTGGTCCGCAACGGCGTCGTCGTGCTGTCGATGGTGCGCTCGCGCAGCCGCAGCAGCGTCGACCTCGACCGGCTGCAGGCCCACTTCGAGAGCCGCTGCCGCGCCGTCGTGCGCATCCCGTACGACCCGCACCTGGAGGAGGGTGCCGAGGTCGAGCTCGACCAGCTCTCCGCGGCCACCCGCGACGCCTACCTCCTGCTGGCCGCGACGGTCGGCGACGGCTTCGCCTGGCCGCGCTGACCCGCGCCTTTCGCGCCGCGCCCGGATCGCCGGCCGACATCGGAAACCCTCCGGCCTCGAAGGCTCGGAGGGTTTCCGATGTCCTGCGACATCACCGGTGTCCCGGGACATCACACGGCGGAGGGTGTGGGATTCGAACCCACGAGGACTGTCCCCAGCCCTGGGCGCTTTCAAGGCGCCTGCACTCGTCCACTATGCGAACCCTCCCGGCCATGCCCACCATAGCGGTCCGAGCGGCGGCCCGGTGCCGTCACGACGCCGGGCGCGGCCGGGTCGGTGCGAGCCGTACATCCAGCCCTGGAAGGTGGCGCACGGGATGCGCGGGCAGCACACCTCCAGGGCTGGATGTTAGACCTGCATGTAGTGCTGGCGGTCCGGAGCGTCGATCCGGTCGACGATCAGGTGCTGGTTGCCGGGGCCGACCTCGTCGATCAGACGGAACAGCAATGCGTCAGAGGGGGCGTCGTACGACTCGCCGCTCGCTGTCTCGGCCCGTAGTCCCGGTCCGCCCACCGCACGCACGGTATGCGGAATTTCTACCTTTTGTGAAGCGCGCCGGAGGCGCGCCGCACATGTCGCTCTGCGCGCCGCCCGTGCGACGTCCCCGGTCGGGCCGGGTGCGGGGCCCGCCGGGTTGGCGGCGGCCGCATCCGGCCGCTCGGGAGGGCGTCCCGTTCCCCGGGACCCGGAAAAGGGCGCGATGCGCAACGACCTTCGTGTGCGGACGCCGTCCTCGTTGCCGGAAAAGCGGGTTGACCTCGGCTTTTTCCACTATGGTCTGCTGCATGCCGAACAACGAACAGGACCCGGCGGGGAGCACCCAGCAGTTCCGTGCCTTCGCCGACCGGGGTGACGCCGCGGCGTCCGGGCCGAACACCGGGCTGATCATCGGTGTCGCGATCGCCGTCGCGGTGCTCGTGGTCGTCGTGGCGCTGCTGGCCTTCTGACCCGCCGCGGCCTGACGCCTCGCGCGGCGTCAGTGGCCGTTCGCGGAGAAGTGCTGGTAGTCCCACGGGCCGCCCCAGTGGCCGCCCCAGCCCCAGCCGATCGAGGCGAACGCCCTGACCACCTTGTCCCCGTCGTGGATCAGGCCGGGATCGTGCCGCCTGCGGTTCCCGTACTTCACGCAGCGCGGATGGTCGATGTGCCCGCCGGAGTACACATACGGGTTCTCGCACGTGTTCAGGTCGACGGCGAGGCCGTAAGCGTGTTGTGACCAGCTGCTGGACCCGGTCGCGTTGCGGCAGTTGAACGCCGAGGTGTTGTCCGCCTCGATCGAGGCGAAGTCGCTGCCCTTGTACTTGTCGACGAGCTCCATGCGCCGGATCGGGTACCGCTCGTCGTACAGCTTGCGGAACACCTTTACGATCTTGGTGGCGACGTGTGCGTTCACCACCATCTCGCCCTCGTGCGGCCGGTGGTCCATGCCCCAGTAGGTCATCCGGATCAGCCGGAGCCCGCCGATGCCGACGGGGCAGCCGGCGTGCCAGGAGTACCGCAACGTCGCGCGGGAGGGGATCTTCGAGATCTGCGCGGTGAACGCCAGCGGGCGACGCGGCGGCGCCGTGGCGGTGGCCGAGGGCGACGGCGTCGGCGAGGCGGCGGGTGCCGACACGGGTGAGTTCGGTGGCGTCGCCGTCCCCGACGACGACCCTCCGCCGCAGGCCGCGAGGGCAACGGCCGCGCCGGCCAGGACGGCGGTCAGTGTCAGGCGATGCATAACGGAAGCATTACATGCCCTGAGCTGTGCTTCGTCCGATTTGGAGAGCGATCTACCCTGGCCCTCATGGTGGGGTAGCGGACGTGCGGGGACCGATGACGGTGGGCACAGGCGGGAAGCGACGGCCCCTGCTCGGCATGCGCGAGATCACCGCCGTCGGCGGCGGCCTGTGCACGTTCACCGTCGTCGACGCCATCATGATGTCGGCCTCGTTCGAGACGAACGTCGTGCACGGCAAGGACTACAGCCTGCTCGCCCAGGCCTTGGCGCTGATGCTCCTCGCGTTCGGGCTCGGCGGGTTCCTCGCCTCCAAGATGACCGGGTTCATGAGGCTGTACGGCATCGGGCTGATGTGCGGCTGGACGTTCATGACCGTGTTCTCCCTCGGCTTCTGCACCGGGTTGAGCGCCTGAGCCGCCGCGCTCGCCGATGCCCTGTGCTCGCCGATCCGCGTGCCGCCGTCGCGTGGATCCGCGTGCGGCCCTCTCCTCGGGTGCGCCGCGGTGCCTTCTGCGCGGTGTGCCGGGTGGTGCGTCCGGAGGGCCTGGTTCACGAAGGGTGGCCGCCTCGCCGGCGCCGGTTCACCGGGCCTTGGCGACCCGGTCGGCGACCGCGCGGAACGCGCGGCCGACGGCCTCCAGGTCGGCGGGCTCGATCACGTCGATGAAGAATTCGCGCACGGTCTCGACGTGGTCGCGGGCGGCGCGTTCGAGGAAGGCGAAACCCGCGTCGGTGAGCTCGGCGTTGACGCCGCGCCGGTCGGCACCGCAGCTTCCGCGGGCGACCAGGCCCTTGCATTCGAGGCGGGCGACGGTGTGGGAGAGCCGGCTGCGCGACTGGCTCGCGTGCTCGGCGAGCTCGGCCATCCGCAGCCGCCGCCCGGGAGCCTCCGACAGCCGCACGAGGATCTCGTACTCGGCGGTGGTGATTCCGTGCTGTGCCTTGAGCGCGCGGTCGAGGAGATCGGCGAGGCGCACGCTACCCTCGATGTACGAGCGCCAGTCGCGCTGTTGCGACGCATCCAGCCAGCGCGGTTCTCTCATGACCCCATCATACGCGAGTTAATTGAACTTTCAACGAATTTCCGCTAGGGTATGTGCCGCGCGACGTCGCCCTGCCGACCGGCGACGGCGGCTCGTCCATCGTGCGCGAGCCGGCCGGGCACGAGGGCGTGACCTACGCGCCGATCACCTACCCGCACGCCACGGTCGCGCCGGGTGCCCGCCTGAGCGGGGCCGAGGCCCGGCGCCGGCCCGCGCCCGCACGGCCGCGTCCCCGAGTCGACTCGCCCGTTTCTGATGGAGGGGACGCTCGTTCCGGCGCTCGTTCCCTTTGGACCGCGAGGAGTTCGCATGCCCATCAAGGCGGCCGTCATCTACTACTCCGCCACCGGCACCGTGTTCCAGCTCGCCAGGCAGGCCGCCATGGCGGCGGAGAAGGCGGGTGCCGAGGCGCGGCTGCGCAAGGTGCGCGAGCTGGCGCCCGAGCAGGCGATCGCCTCGAACCAGGGCTGGGCCGCGCACGTCGCCGCCACCCGGCACGTCGCCGAGGCCTCGCTCGACGACCTGGAGTGGGCCGACGTGATCGTGCTCGGCGCGCCGACGCGGTACGGCCTGCCGGCCGCGCAGATGAAGCAGTTCCTCGACACCACCGGGCCACTGTGGGCGCAGGGCAAGCTGGTGAACAAGGTGGGCACGTCGTTCACCGCCGCCGCGACCCGGCACGGTGGCCAGGAGTCGACGATCCTGGCGTTGAACAACACCTTCTACCACTGGGGCTCGATCATCGTGCCGCCCGGCTACGCCGACCCGGTCCAGTTCCAGGCCGCCAACCCGTACGGCGCCAGCCACACATCCGACAACGGCGAGGACATGCCGGGCGAGCTGGAACTGGCGGCGGTGGAGTTCCAGGTGCGGCGGGCGATCGAAGTCGCCGAGACGCTACAGCGCGGCCGGCTGCTCGCCTGACCACGCCGCACTCTGGCCACACCGCAGCCTGACCATGCCGCAC
>JBEHYF010000084.1:0-22667 GCA_048498315.1 Actinomycetota bacterium | reverse complement strand
TCCTTACTCGCGGATCCGGGTCAGAGGCAGGGAATCCGGTGGGGGGCACCGGCAGCGAACATGAGATACACGTAGATCGCGGTTGCGGCCGTCACGACGAACCTGAGCAGAATGCTCATCGCCGCGTCCATCGTCGTGATCTCGCCATCCCTCTTCCGCAACAGCGGACCGGCGAGCGAAAGCAGCAGGGTGAATACCGAAATTCCGATCAGAACGCGGAAACCGACGTCACACCAGGCGGGCATCGTGATTTCGACATCGCACGCGTCGGACATCTTGTGCGAGTGTGCGAGTGTGGCGTAGTAGAGGGCGGTCGCCGCGACCGTGCAGACCAGATCGATCGCACCAATCGTCCAGGCCGACAGGAGCAATCGACGGCTGTATGCCGGCGCACGGTAAACATCGCTGGTCGGATGTGTCATCGGCCACCCGTCTGGCCAGGGCGCACGACGACCGGGCGTTTCCTATCTCGTAGAACGATCCCGTAGCTTCCAGTCGGCAGCCGGTGCCAGTCATGTTTGCCCCGTCTTCGGCCCCCAGATTTAATGGAGCTTTCCGGCATATTGTCATGAGGTCGGCGTGGAAGCAATGACCGCCCTGCCGCCCTCTGCGGGTGGCTGGCGGGCGGCACAGGCGGGTGGGCGGCGCCTGGACGCCCGTCGGTCGCCGGATGGTGTGACCGGTGACCGTGAACTCGATACACGTACGGAACGCTGTGGACGGGAGCTCGTCCATGCACTACGGTCGGTGGGGCACGGACGCGGTGCCGTGGTCTGCGCGGGAGGAGAGCCTCGACTGATGGTGGACGACCAGGGAGAGCTGTTCGACTCGGGTCTGCCGAAGCAGCAGGGGCTGCCGCTGAACGGCACGGAGACACCGCCCGCCGCGTCCCCGTCCATACCAGCGGCCGCCGAGCCGCCGCCGATGTCGCCGCTCGATGTGCCGCAGGTGTTCGAACAGGCGAGTTCCTACGCCGTGCGGGACGAGTTGCACCGGCTGATCGAGAAGGATCTGCTCGGGCCGTGGGACGGGCCGCAGGAACGGTTCAGGCCCGGGGCGATGGGGCCGCGCGAGCGTTACCTGGTCGGCATGCTCGGCCCCCGGCACGAGGCCACCTCCACGCGCGACGACGCCGATGAGGTGCCCGACACCGAGACCGGCGTCGGCGGCGACGCGTTCGAGGTCGAACTTCCGGAGGTGATCAGCCCCCAGTCCCTCGGCCGCATCTGGGCGTCGTCGATGGGCCTGTCGTTCTGCGTGCCCGCCGACGTCGACGTGGTACGCGTGCGCGCCGAATGGGGTCGCTACGCCGAGACCGAAGAGGAGACCGACGACGGCAAGAAGGTCCGCGTCTGGTCTCGCGAACCCGTCACGTACGAGCGCGAGGTGCGGCTGGACGCCGAGCCGTCCTACCGCATCCCGCTGACCGGCGAGCACGAAGACGCTCCCGGCGTGCGCCTCGCGGTGACCGTACGGTCCCGCGACGGCAGGCGGGTCGTCGAGATCGCCCTGATCAACGCGCAGCGGGAGCTGACCGGGCGGGCGGGCGACACGACGTGGCTGTTCCAGACCCGGCTGACCGTCACCGCCCTCGACGGCGCTGCGCCGATCTTCCTTCCGGTCGACGACCCCCTGGACGACGCCGGCGCGGCCGGCGACGACGCCGAAGAGCTGCACCTGCGGCTGCTGTACCGGAACGAACGCCGGTACGCCGCCGGGCGCAACGTCGCCGTGCACGCGATCGCCGACGAGGGCGAGCGCCGGGCCCGCGAGCTGGCCACCACCTGGATCCCGGCCTACGACGTGCCCGCCACCACCGCGCCGTCCGGCCCGGAGCTGGAACGCGTCGAGCTGTCCATGGACGCGCTGGCCACGGTCGGCCCCGGCGAGCTGGAGACCGGCCTCCGGCCGCTCGTCGACGGCTATCGCGCCTGGCTCGACGAGCGCGAGGCCGAGATCGGCGGCCTGCCCGAGTCACTGCGGCCCGCCGCCACCAGGGCCGGGTACGACGCGCGGCAGGCTGCCGAACGCATCGCCGCCGGCGTACGGCTGCTGACCGATCCGGCGCACGAGCACCACGCCGCCGCGCTGAAGGCGTTCCGCTTCGCCAACGAGGCGATGGCCGCGCAGCGGCGGCACACGGCGCTCGCGGCACACCGCGACGAGGGCCTCGGCTACCGCGAGGCGGAGCGGAAGGTCGCGGAGCAGGGCGCGAAGGCCGCGAGCTGGCGGCCGTTCCAGCTCGCCTTCATCCTGCTGAACCTGCCCGCGCTCACCGACCCGGGGCATCCGGAACGCGCCGCCGACCACACCGGCCTGGTCGACCTGCTGTTCTTCCCGACCGGCGGCGGCAAGACCGAGGCGTACCTGGGGCTGACCGCCTACACGTTCGCGATCCGGCGACTGCAGGGCACCCTCGGCACCGGCGCGGACGCCCGCAGCGGCGAGGCCGGCGTCGCCGTGCTCATGCGGTACACGCTGCGGCTGCTCACCGCCCAGCAGTTCCAGCGGGCCGCGGCGCTGATCTGCGCGGCCGAGGTGCTGCGCCGCGCCGATCCTGACACGTGGGGCGACGAGCCGTTCCGCATCGGCCTGTGGGTCGGGATGGGCGTCTCGCCGAACTGGTTCGAAGACGCCCGCGACCAGATCTTCGAGGCGCGGGTCGATGGGCACGGCAGGCGCGCGAACGTCCTGCAGACCCTGGCGTGCCCGTGGTGCGGCGAGCCGCTGCGCGCCGAGCGCGACCTGGACCCCGACGAGGCGCGGCGGCGCGTCCTGCTGTACTGCCCGCGCGGCGAGGGCGCCGACGCCTGCCCGTTCTCGAAGCGGATGGCACCGGGCGAGGGCCTGCCGATCCTCACCGTCGACGAGGAGATCTACCGGTACGCGCCCAGCCTGGTCATCGCGACCGTCGACAAGCTCGCCCAGCTCCCCTGGAGGGGCTACGCCGGCATCCTGTTCGGCCGCGTCCGGCAGCGCTGCCCCCGCCACGGCTACCGGCACGACGACATGGACGCCCGGACCGGCTGCACCGCCAAGCACAACGGCAAGGCAGGCCTGCCCGCCGTGACGTCCCAGCCCGTCGTACGGCTCCGCCCCCCGGACCTGATCATCCAGGACGAGCTGCACCTCATCTCCGGCGCGCTCGGCACGACCGTCGGGCTGTTCGAGTCGGCCGTGGCCGAGCTGACCGGCTGGCCGTACGGCGGCGGGCGCACCGGGCCGAAGATCGTGGCGTCCACCGCCACGACCAAGCGGGCCCGCGAGCAGGTGCTCGGCGTGTTCGGCCGCGACCTCGCGGTTTTCCCGCCGCAGGTCACCGACGTTGCCGACACCTTCTTCTCCCGCCAGGTGCCGGCCGGTGAGCAGCACCCGGGCCGCCGCTACCTCGGCGTGTGCGCGCACGGCGTGCGGCTCAAGTCCGCCGAGATCCGGCTGGCGGAGATCCTGCTGCTGGCCGGCCAGACCCTCTTCGACCGGTACGGCGAGGCCGCCGACCCGTACATGACGATGGTCGGCTACTTCAACGCCACGCGTGAGCTGGCCGGCATGCGCCGCTACCTCGACGACGACGTCACCACGCGGGTCCGCCGGCACGGCAGGGCCAAGGGCCTGTCCGACCGTATCGTCACCCGCGCCGGGATGCTGACGATCCAGGAGCTGACCTCGCGGATCTCCTCCGGCGACATCAGCGACGTGCTGGGGCGCCTGGAGTACGGCTTCGACCCCGAGCTGGACACCTCGCGGCGGCGCTACGACTGCCCGTCCGAACTGGCCCGCCACCGCAAGGAGCGCATGAACGCCAGATCACGGGACACGGTGGAGCCGCCCCACCCGCTCGCGCGCCGATACGGCGAGCGGCAGAACACCGGCCGGCAGCCGGTCGACGCGGTGCTGGCCACCTCCATGCTCCAGGTCGGTGTCGACGTGCCGCGGTTCGGGCTGATGATGGTGGTCGGCCAGCCGAAGAACACCGCCGAGTACATCCAGGCGTCCTCCCGGGTCGGCCGCGACCGGGAGCGGCCCGGCCTGGTGGTCACGCTCTACAACTGGGCACGGCCGCGCGACCTGGCGCACTACGAGGACTTCGAGCACTACCACGCCACCTTCTACCGGCAGGTCGAGGCGCTGTCCGTCACCCCGTACACGCGCCGGGCGATCGACCGTGGCGCCGCGGCCACCTTCGTCGCCGCGGTCCGCAACGCCGTCGAGGAGCACTCCCGCAACCACGACGCCTACGACGTCGACCTCGACGGCCCGCTGGTGGAAGAGATCATCGGCCGCATGCTCGCCCGCGCCGAGGCCGTCGCGTCGCGGCGCGGCCGCGAGCACCTGGCGGACACCCTGAGGGTGCTGCGGGACACGTGGGCGAGGGAACGCGATGCGGGCACCGTACGGCTCGGCTACCAGAAAGGCACCTGGAACAGGCAGCAACTGCGGGGCCTGCTCCAGCCCGGCGGCACCGGCCGGTGGGAGACCTTCACCGTCGGCACGTCCATGCGCGAGACGGAGAACGAGATCAACCTGCTCGTGCCCGGCGGAGACTCCCTGTACGCCCCGCTGTACGGCGAGCCGCCGTGGTCCTTCGGCCCGCCCGGCGACGACCCCGACCTGCCGGACGGCGACGAGCTCGGCGACTCCGAACTGGACGGGAAGGGCGCCCGATGAGCGAGGTCTTCAAGCGCCGCGTCGGCACCGTGCGGCCCAGCCATCTGATGTTCACCAGCGGCGTCGGCTCCCTCGTCGACCTGCCGAAGTTCTCCGTCCTGATCAAGGGGCTGGACGACTGGAGCTACCAGAACACCGGGACGCTGCCGATCGCGGAGCCGCGGCTGCTGGCGGCCGTCCAGCGCGTCCTCGGCAAGAGCGTCACCGACCTGCGGCCGGCGCCGTGGATGAAGGGCATGGACGGCGACCCGACCGGCCCCGCCTCCCGCGTGGGCGTTCCGGTCATGCCGTTCCCGAGCTGGCTGCGGTGCACGGCCTGCAACGAGCTGGCCGCGCTGGACTCGCGCATCTTCGAGTTCGAGAACTCCAAGCCGCGCAAGCCGCACGAGGCGCACTTCTACCACGCCACGTGCAAGCGGAAGAAGCCGCTCGCGGTGGCGGCCCGCTTCGTGCTCACCTGCGCGAACGGCCACCTCGACGAGTTCCCCTACCGGCACTTCGTGCACCGGGGAGCCGAGTGCACGAAGGCGGAGCACCCCCGGCTGAAGATGGAGGACCGCGGCGGCAACCTGAGCGCCAACGTCGAGATCCGCTGCGTCAACTGCGGCGAGCGCCGCAACATCCGCGACGCCATGGGCAAACGCGGCGAGGAGAACCTGCCGGCCTGCCGCGGCCGGCACCCGCACCTGGGGACGTTCGACCCGGGCTGTAAGGAGCGGCCCAAGATGCTCGTCGTCGGCGCCTCGAACCAGTGGTTCGCCCAGACCCTGTCCGCGCTGGCCGTGCCGCAGTCCGGGGCGAGCGCCCTGGACGCCAAGGTCGAGCAGAACTGGGAGGCCATCAAGATCCTCCAGCCGCCGATGTTCCTCTGGGCGCGGACGAACGTGCCCGCGTTCAAGGACCTCGACCAGTGGAGCGACGAGGAGATCGCCGAGGCCATGGACCGGCACCGGGCCAAGGAGGAGGGCAGGGGAGACGCGCCGCCGCCCGGGAATTCCTACCCGGACCTGCGCACCGCCGAGTGGGAGGTGTTCTCCGCCGCCAGGCCGCCCGAGCCCAATGCCGACTTCGCTCTCGCCCGCCACGTCGACGGCGTCCCCGATGCGCTGGCCGGCGTCTACGCCGACGTGATCCAGGCCGAGCGGCTCCGCGAGGTCCGCGCGCTGGTCGGCTTCACGCGGCTCGACGCGCCCGACCCGGAGGATCCCGACCTGGTCACACGGGTCCGGCTGGCGAGGTCCCGGCCGACCTGGGTGCCGGCCAGCGAGGTGCGCGGCGAGGGTATCTTCCTGCGGGTGCCCGAGGATCTGCTACAGGAGTGGGAGGAACGCGTCGGCAAGTCCGACGTCCTGCGCGAGCACCGGGACGCCTACGCCCGCCACCGGAAGAACCGCTACTCCGACCGGCTGGCGACGCTGTCCGAGTTCGACCCGATGGCGTACTGGCCCGGCCCCCGCTTCATCGCGCTGCACACCCTGTCGCACCTGCTGATCCGGACGATCGCGCTGGAGTGCGGGTACAGCTCCGCCAGCCTGTCCGAGCGGATCTACTCCGGCACCCACGACGACCCGCACCGCGGCGGCATCCTCATCTACACCGCCGTGCCGGACGCCGAGGGCACCCTCGGCGGGCTGGTGTCGCTGGCCGAGCCCGACCGGCTCACCCGCCTGACCCGCCGGGCGCTCGCCGACGCCCGGCACTGCTCCTCCGACCCGCTGTGCGCCGAACGCCTCCCGCAGGCCCCGGCCGACTTCCTGCACGGCGCGGCATGCCACGTGTGCCTGTTCGTGTCCGAGACCACTTGCGAGCGCGGCAACAGGTTCCTCGACCGCAGGTTCGTCGTCCCGGTCGGCGACAGCGACCTGGCGCTGTTCCCGGACCTGCCGTGACGCGGGCCCGGCGAGCGTGCCCATGAGCAGGTATCCGGCGCTGGAGGCCGCGGTGGCCGACGCGGCCGGCGTGCTCGGCCCCGTGCACCTGCGCGTGCTCGCCGACCGGATCGCGGCCGGCCGGCCACGCGAGGCGATCACCCAGGCGGTCCCGGTGCCGGGCTTTCCCGCCGCCGCCGGTGCCGTGCTCGCCGCCCAGGAGGCCGACGGTGTGCCGGACGCGGAGACGGCCGCCTACCTCCACGGCGTCGCGGCCGGGCACGACCAGCACGCCGCCGCGGTCTCCGTCGAGGCGGTGTGGAGCGGGCCGAGCGTGCACGGCGTACCGGTCCGCGCCACCGCCCAGGTACTGATCGAGCTGGTCGACGGCGCGGCGTCCGAGCTGCTGATGATGACCTACTCGGCCAGGCCGTACGAGCCGCTGCGCGCCGCCCTGGCGGCCGCCGCCGCGCGCGGCGTGCGGGTCGTCGCGGTCGTGGAGACGCTTCAGGGCGCCGGCAGCGCGATCTCCGGAGACGAGCCCGCTGCCGCGTTCCGCGGCATCGACATGGAAATATGGCACTGGCCCGCCGCCAGGCGGGCCGAGCCGAACGCCAAGATGCACGCCAAGGTCGCCGTCGCCGACCGCAGGCGGCTCCTGGTGTCCAGCGCCAACCTCACCCAGTCGGGAGTCGCGACGAACATCGAGGCGGGCCTGCTGATCCAGGGCGGCACGGCGCCGGCGCGGGCGGCCGAGCATATCGCCGCGCTGCGGGCGGCCGGCCTGCTGGAGCGGCTCTGACCATGCATGAAGGCAGGGCGGAATGCGCGAGGCGGTTACCGTCACGGCGGCGGACATCGCGCGGCTGACCGGCTACGGCCGGGCGGCCGTCAGCAACTGGCGGCGCCGCTACGACGACTTCCCCCAACCCGTCGGCGGGACGGCGAACAGCCCGCTGTTCGCCCTCGCGGACGTGGAACGCTGGCTCGCCGCTCAGGGCAAGCGCATCGAGGTGCCCGAGGAGGAACGCCTCTGGCAGCGGATCCGCTCGGTCGCCGACGACCTGCAGCTCGCCGGGGTCGTCGCGGAGCTGGGCGGCGTCCTGGCCGGCGGCCGTGCCGCGCCGGGCCACGAGGCGTCGCGCGCTCTGCGTGCCGCGACCAGCGAACTGGGAGAACGGCTCGGCCCTCTGGAGGCGTTCGAGTTCCTGGTCGACCGGTACACCGAGGCGCACTCCCGGCGCGTCAGCAGCACCCCGCCCGAGACCGCCGCGCTGATGGCCGAGCTGGCGTGCCGCGACGGCGACTCGGTCCTCGACCCGGCCTGCGGCATCGGCGCGCTCCTGGTCGCGGCGGCCGAGCGGCGCGCGGGCCGGCTGCTCGGCCAGGACGGTGACGAGGCCACGTCCGCCATCGCCGGCACCCGGCTGCGCCTGCGCGGCGCCGACGCCGAGACGGTGGCCGGCGACTCGCTTCGCGCCGACGGCTTCCCGGGCGAGCGGGTCGACGTGGTGCTGTGCGACCCGCCCTTCGGCGACCGCGCCTGGGGGTACGACGAGCTGACCAGCGACCGGCGCTGGACGTACGGGCTGCCGCCGCGCGGCGAATCCGAGCTGGCGTGGGTCCAGCACGCCATGTGGCACCTGCGGCCCGGCGGAACGGCCGTGATCCTCATGCCGCCCGCCGCCGCCGGCCGGCGGTCCGGCCGCCGTATCCGCTCCCAGCTCCTGCGGACCGGCGCCCTGCGGGCCGTGGTCGAGCTGCCCGCGGGCTACTCCGCGGCGTCCAACGCGCCGCCGCACCTGTGGATCCTGCGGCGGCCCGCCGCCGACGATCCACTGCCCAGCCACGTCCTGGTGACGAACGTGGCCGACCTCGGGCCGGACCAGGTCCGCGCCACCGTCGTCGCGCGCTGGAAGGCCTTCGAGGAGCAGTCCGAAGAGACCGGCTACTCCGAGCTGAGCCGGGCCGTGCCGCTCGTCGACCTGCTCGACGACGTCGTCGACCTGACCTCCGCGCGGCACCTGCCCCAGCGAGTCGCCCGCGAACCCGACTACGCCACCGCGCGGGACGGCTTCCGCGCGCTGCTGGCCGCCGTGGAGGAGGCCGAGGCCGCGCTCGTCGGGCTCACCACGCCGGATGAGGACGTCCCGATGACGACGGTCAGCGAGCTGATCCAAAGCGGTGCCGTCACCCTGACCCAGTCCCCGATCAGGCTGGACGGTGACAGCGGGCGGCGGCCGGTGCTGACGGCCAAAGACGTCATGCTCGGCCGCCCGCCCTCGGGCCGTACCACCGACGGCCCGGCGACCGTGCTGCTGCGACCCGGCGACGTCGTCGTGCCCCTCGCGGGCCGGCAGATCGAGGTCCGCGTCGTCGATGACGACGGCGTCGCCGCCGGCCCGCAACTCCAGGTCTTCCGGCCCGACCCGGAGCGGTGCGATCCGCGGTTCCTCGCCTGCTTCCTGCGCGCCGCCGGCCTGTCCCGCACCGGCTCGACCGCCACCCGCACCGACGTGCGGCGCGTCCCGATCCCGCGGCTTCCGGTCGAGCGGCAGCGACCGTACGGGGTGGCGTTCGACCGGCTCCAGGCGCTGGCGGCCGCGCTGCGCGGCCTCACCGACGCCGGAGACGCCCTGATCGGCCTGGCGTACGAGGGAATGACGGGCGCATCCCTGCGGCCGGACGGCTAGTGGTTGGATTCGTACTGGTCTGGAAGGAGCGTGGGGCTTGGCCACGATCATCGCCGACCGGTACCGGCTTGACCCCGTCCCCATCGGCTCGGGCGGGATGGGGGAGGTCTGGGGCGCCACCGACACCCGCCTGCGCCGCCGCGTCGCCGTGAAGTTCATCCGGTTTCCCGACGGGCGGCCCGACCCGGAGCTGACCCGAAGGTTCGTCCGCGAGTCGCAACTCACCGCCCGCATGGACCACCCCGGCGTGCCCGTCCTCTACGACGCGGACCGGGTCGCGCGTGGCCCGTTCGAAGGCCGGCTCTACCTCGTCATGCAGCTCATCGACGGCATCAACGTCGACGACCTGGTGGCCGAGCACGACCCGCTGCCGATCGGCTGGGCCGCGGCCATCGCCGCCCAGACCTGCGCCGTGCTCAGCTACGCCCACGGCCAGCGGCTCGTCCACCGCGACCTGAAACCGAGCAATCTGATGCTGTCCCGCGACGGCGCGGTGAAGGTCCTCGACTTCGGGCTCGCCGTCGCCCTCGACGCGGGCGACGGCTCCCGGATCACCCGGAGCAACCAGGCCGTCGGCACCCTCGCGTACATGGCGCCCGAGCAGTTCAGCAGCGAGTCGAGCGCGCGCAGCGACTTCTACTCCCTCGGCTGCGTGCTGCACCGCATGCTGACCGGGAAGCTGCCCTTCGACGGCCCGACCGACGCCTCGATCATGCACGGGCACATCTACGACGACCCGACCCCGGTCCGCGAGCTGCGCGCCGACGTGCCGCCCGGCCTCGAAGCGCTCGTGTTGCGGCTGCTCGCCAAGTCGCCCGACGACCGGCCGGCCACCGCCGACGAGATCTACCGCATGCTCACGCCGTACGTGCGGGACCTGGGGGAGCTTCCGGGCGCCGTCGCGCCGGGGGTGAGCGCCGCGGGCATGTACGCCGGCGTGGTCGGACGGGTCCGATCCGTCCCATCGGCGGCGCCGCGGCCCGGCCCGGCCCCCGAACCCGCCGCCTCGGGATCTGCCGTCCCCGGACCTGCGGCGGCGCCCGGCGAGATCAGCCTGGGCGACGTCGCGCGGGCCCGCCGGCAGGCCGAGCGGCTCGCCCGGGACTCCCGCCACGAGGAGGCCGCACGGATGCTGACGCGCGTGGCGGACCGCGCCGAGGCCGTCCTCGGCGCGGAGCACTCCGACGTGATCGGTCTTCGCATCGATCTGGCGAACGCATGGTTCAACGGCGGCGACTACGCGCGGGCCGCGACCGCCTTCCAGCGACTCGTCACGGACCTGACCGGCCGTGACGGCCCCGACGACGACCTCGTTCTCCGCCTTCGCCTCCAGGAGGCCACCTGCCACGCCGCCCGGGGAGACGGCGACCTCGCACTGGACCGGCTGGACGGGCTGCTCGCCGACGAACGCCGCGTCTATGGCCCCGACGACGACCGGGTCGCCGAGCTGCGCAAGCAGATCGCGCTGCTCCAGCACGGGCTCGGCCGCACCACCCAGGCGATCAAGGGGCTGCGCGAGCTGGCCCGTGACATCGAACGCCGGCGCGGCGCCGCCCACCCCGCCGTCCGCGACATCCGCGAACTCATCACCCGGATGAGCTGAGACGCCCGACACGCGCCCCGCCTCGCGTGGGTTTCACCCGCTTTCAACGTGATTATCGGCACCGGACGCCGCGTCATCCCACATGAGAGGCGGGTCCGGCGGCGGACCGCCGTCGAGACGCCTGAAAAGTTTCGGCGTTCTCGTTGACGTCATGTCATGGTCGGCGCATGCTCGCTCCACCGGTCGACGCTTCTTCGACCGCCAGAGCCGCAGCCCGCCGGCGGTTCCGTGCCCGGTGCCGCACCCGGTTCGGTGCCGGGCCAGGATCGCGGCCTGGCATCGCCCGCCGGTGTTCGCCGGCACGAGGAGGACCCATCCTGCAATGCGCACCAGACCCCATCTGTTGAAACGCTCCCTGCTCACCGGATTGACCGCGGTGGCGATGGCCGCCGCGAACACGGCCGCCCTCACCACCCTCACCGCCGCCCCCGTCCACGCCGCGACCTGCACCGGGTATGTCGGCCTGACCTTCGATGACGGCCCTTCCAACGACCACACCCCGGCCCTGCTCAACGCCCTGAAACAAAACGGCCTGCGCGCCACGCTGTTCAACGAGGGCCAGTACGCCGCCGCCTACCCCGCCCAGGTCGCCGCCGAACGTGCCGCCGGCATGTGGATCGGCAACCACAGCTACACCCATCCCCACCTGACCCAGGAAAGCCAGTCCCAGATCGATTCTGAAATCGGCCGCACCCAGCAGGCCATCGCAGGCGCAGGCGGCGGCACCCCCACCTTGTTCCGGCCCCCCTACGGGGAAACCAACGCCACCCTCAAGGCCGTCGAGGCCGAATACGGCCTCACCGAGATCATCTGGGACGTCGACTCCCAAGACTGGAACGGCGCCAGCGTCGACCAGATCGTCGCCGCCAACGCCCGCCTCACCAACGGCCAGATCATCCTCATGCACGAATGGCCCGCCAACACCCTGGCCGCCATCCCCCGCATCGCCCAGACCCTCGCCGGCAAAGGCCTGTGCCCCGGCATGATCTCCCCCCAGACCGGCCGCGCCGTCGCCCCCGACGGCGGCGACGGCGGCGGCGGCGGAGGCGGCGGCGGTGGTGGCACCGGCGGCGGTGGTGGCGGTACGGGCGGGTCGTCGGCCTGCCGGGTGACCGCGTCGGTGAGTTCCTGGTCCGGTGGGATGACGGAGAACCTCACGATCGCCAACACCGGCGGCTCCGCGATCAACGGGTGGTCGCTGGCGTTCACGCTGCCGGCCGGGCAGACCATCACCTCTGGGTGGAACGCCACCTACAGCGGCAGCAGCGGCCAGATCACCGCCACCAACCTCAGCTACAACGGTTCCCTGGCACCTGGCGCCTCCACCGGCATCGGATTTCAGGCGAACCAGACCGGTAACGCGGCGGCGCCGGCCGCGTTCACGCTCAACGGCACGGCCTGCAGCGTGGGCTGACCACGTCGGCGCGGTCCACCGCGCGGCGGAGGAGATCCGGAGCCCCGGCCCGCCGCCGGGGCTCCGGGCCGTCGGGGTGCGGCCGGCCCCGCCGTACGCGACATCTGCGAACCGATCGCCCGGATGAGGTGAGACGCCTCGCGGGTGCGTCAGCCGCGGGGCAGGGCGTCCCAGGCGGCCAGCTCGTCGAGCAGGCCGTCGGTGGTCGGCAGCGTGCGCAGTTCGCCGGCGGTGACCCAGCGGGCCTCGCTCGCGTCATCGCCGGCCCGCAGCCGGCCGCCGATGACCGTCGCGCGGTAGTCGCGAATGTCGTACGTCACCCCGCCGATGCCCGGGCGGTCGACCGCGCCGGCCAGCGATCCGGGCGCCACCCGCAGGCCGGTCTCCTCGGCGGTCTCCCGTACGACGGCGGCGGCGTCGCTCTCGCCCGGCTCGACCCGCCCGCCCGGGATCGACCACAGCCCCTCGCCCGGCGGGTGGCCGCGCCGGACCATCAGCAGCCGCCCCTCGGCGTCGTGCACGATCGCTCCCACGCACCGCACTCGCATGCCCCAAGCGTGCCATGCGCGGTCGAGCGGTCAGGGCGCGAGCCGGAACGGCGGGTACTCGTCGGTCACGAGCAGGAACGCGTACGCGACGACCCGGTTCGACCAGCGCAGCACGCCGACCACATACTCGAACAGGCCACGGGGGTACCGGCCGGTGAACAGGATGGCGAACCAGGCGATGACGGCGGCGACGACGCTGCCGATCCACAGGAAGAACAACGCGATGTAGTGCGGGATCGCCAGCAGCCATTTGACCAGGGGCAGCCAGCGGTTCAGCTCGCGCGGGACGTCCGGATAACGCAGGTCGAGGTGGACGGCCTGCACCTCGTCGGTCGAGGGGTATTCGTCGCGGAGCAGGAACGCGTACGCGCCGACACGGTTCTGGAAGCGCAGCAGCTCCAGGTTCCAGTCGAACCACCAGCGTGGGTACTTTTCGCGGAAGAGGATCATCAGCAGCGGTCCGAGGAACAGCAGCCCGCCGGCGCCGATGACGACCGTGGTGCCCGTGCCCCCGTTGTGGGAGAACCAGGAGCGGGCGGCCGGCCCGTTCACCACGGAGAGCACGATCGCGATGGGGATGATCGTGAAGATGCGCAGTGCCGTCGTCAGGCGGTTCAGCGGCCGGTCGGGGTAGTCGACGGAGAACGTGACCGGCGGCCCGGGAACGAGAGTGGGTTCCATGGCACAGTTGATTCCCCCGGGCGTCAGGTACCACCCGCTCGTCCGCCTCCGGCCGCGTGGCGCGGGACGGACGGTCTGTCTGCGCTGGACCGGGTGCCCGTGGGCACAGCAAACCAATCGTCGGGTGCGAGGAGTGTCAATGGCGGCGATAGAGTCTCAGGACAGGCGCTAAACCGGTTTACTGCCTGTCACTAGGGGGAGTGCAGATGAAGCGTCCGACGATCGCCGACATCGCGCGGCGGGCCGGCGTCACCAAGAGCACCGTGTCGTTCGCGCTGAACGGCCGGCCCGGCGTTTCGGAGGCGACCCGCACCCGCATCCTCGGCATCGCCCAGGAGCTGGGCTGGCAGCCGAGCCGGGTGGCGCGGGCGCTGTCGGGCGGCCGGGCCGGCGTGCTCGGGCTGGTCGTCGACCGCCCGGCCCGCACCCTCGGCATCGAGCCGTACTTCATGCAGCTCATCTCCGGCATCGAGGGCGAGCTGGCCGGGCGCGACGTGGCGCTCCTCCTGCAGATGACCGAGGACCAGTCCGCGCAGATCGCCACCTACCGGCGCTGGTGGGCGGAGCGCCGCGTGGACGGGGTGTTCCTCGTCGACCTGCGGGTGGACGACGAGCGCCTCGGCGTGGTGGCCGAGCTGGGCATGCCGGCGATCGTCGTCGGCGGCCCGCAGGGCACCGCGGGGCTGCCCGGCCTGTGGAACGACGAGGCGGCCGCGGTGCGCGCCGTGGTCGAGTACCTGGCCGCCCTCGGGCACCGGCGCATCGCGCGGGTGGCGGGGCTGCCCGAGCTGTGGCACACGGTGTGGCGCGGCGAGGCGTTCGAGGCGGCCGCGCGCGAGCTGGGCGTCACGCCCGTCGGCGGCACCACCGACTACACCGGCGATGCGGGCGCGCGGCTCACCCGGCGGCTGCTCGCCTCGGCCGAGCCGCCGACCGCCATCGTCTACGACAACGACATCATGGCCGTCGCCGGCCTGGCGGTCGCCACCGAGATGGGCGTGCCGGTCCCCGAGCGCCTGTCGATCGTCGCCTGGGACGACTCGGTGCTGTGCGGGCTCGTGCATCCGCCGCTGACCGCCGTGAGCCTCGACATCCCGGCCTACGGCGCCGCGGTCGCGCGGCGGCTGCTCGACCTCGTGTCGGGGCTGCCGGTGGAGAGCGGTTGCAACGCCACGCCGGTGCTTTCGCCGCGTGCCAGCACCGGCGTCGCGCCGGTGCGGGCGTGAGATTTCGACAAGGCTTCGATTACTACGGATGTGTTACAGGAGGTTGACCTAAAAACCGGTTTAGTGATCCCCTGTTCGCGTCGGGTTCACGGTGATGTTTCAGTTACGCCCGTGGCAGGGTTGCGGAGTGATCGTTCGCTCGACCGGGTGACCACCCGAAGAAGGCTGAGGGGAGTTCACGAGATGCGAGCACGCGGGATCGCGGCCGTCGTCACGGCCGCGGTGGTCGCGGCCGGGCCGGCCGGCTGCGGCGGAGGCAAGTCCTCGCCCAAGACGCTGACCTACTGGGCCAGCAACCAGGGCCGCTCGATCCAGCAGGATCAGCAGGTGCTCGGCCCGGAGCTGAAGAAGTTCGAGCAGCAGACCGGCATCCACGTCAAGCTCGAGGTGATCGGCTGGCCCGACCTGCTGAACCGCATCCTCGCGGCGACCTCCAGCGGCCAGGGCCCCGACGTCCTCAACATCGGCAACACCTGGTCGGCGTCGCTGCAGGCCACCGGCGCGTTCCAGCCGTTCGACGACGCGACGATGAACAAGATCGGCGGCAAGGGGAAGTTCATCCCGTCGACGCTGACCTCCACCGGCGCGCCCGGCAAGACGCCGGACTTCGTCCCGCTGTACGGCCTGGCGTACGGCCTCTTCTACAACAAGAAGATGTTCGCAGCGGCGCACATCGCGGGTCCGCCGCAGTCGTGGCAGGAGCTGGTCGCCGACGCGAAGAAGCTGACGAACCCCGCCAAGAAGCAGTACGGCGTCGGCATGCTCGGCGCCAGCTACACCGAGGGCTCGCACTTCGCCTTCATGTTCGGCGCGCAGAACGGCGCGAAGCTGTTCCAGGGCGGCAACCCCGGCTTCGACTCCCCGCAGATGGTGGCCGGCGTCAAGCAGTACGTCGACCTGATGGCCACCGACAAGGTCGTCGACCCCAGCGACGCCGAATACGTCAACGACGCCCAGATCCTCAAGGACTTCGTCGGCGGCAAGTTCGCCATGATGATGATCCAGAGCTACGCCACCGCGGGTCTCGCCGAGAACGGGATGAAGGACACCGACTACGGCGTCGTGCCGATCCCGCCTCCCGCACCCCTCCCGCCGGGCGGGCGTGACGTGCGCAGCCACGTGGCCGGCATCAACATCGGCGTGTTCAAGAACACCAAGAACAAGGACGGCGCGCTCAAGCTCGTCAACTTCCTGACCAGCCCCGCCGAGCAGAAGATCCTCTGCGCGGCCTACGGTGACCTGCCGGTCGTCCCCGGTGCCTACGACGACCCGCACTTCCAGACCCCGGCCATCAAGACGTTCCAGAAGGTGCTCGCCCAGTACGCCGAGACGCTGCCGATGATCCCGCAGGAGGCGCAGTTCGAGACGCTGGTCGGCAACACGGTCAAGCAGCTCATCGCGGACGCCGCAGCGGGCAAGCCGGTCACCGGCCAGACCATCGAGGCCCAGCTCTCCGCGGCCGACAAGAAGATGCAGGCGGGCGGATGAGGGGCGGCCGTACGGCGGCACCCCGCCGGCCGCGCGCAGGCCGGACGCCCGGTACGCCGGGCGCGGCTCCCGCGGACCGGAGGCCGGGCGTGCCGGGCGAGGCGCACGCCGGCCGGGCGGCGGGCAGGCCGGGTCCGGGCCGGATGCCCGGCACGCCGGGCGCTCGCGTGGGCCGGACGGCCGGCAGGTCTGCCGGCGTTCGCGCGGACCGGAGGCCGGGTACGCCGGGCGAGGCGGCCGGATGAGCAGGCTCGCCACCCTGCCCGGGAGCGCGCCGGCGAGCGCTCCCTGGCGCTCCGCCCGCCCGCGACGGCGGCTCGGCCGCAAGGCGCTGCCCTACCTGTTCCTGCTGCCCGCCCTCGTCGCCGAGCTGGCCATCCACATCATCCCGATGCTGTTCGGGGCGTGGATGAGCCTGCTGCACCTGACCCAGTTCTTCATCCGCAACTGGACGCAGGCGCCGTTCGGCGGCCTGTCCAACTACCGCATCGCGGTGAACGTGCACGGCCCGGTCGGCAAGGACCTGCTGCACTCCTTCTTCGTCACCCTGGCGATCACCGCGGTCGTCGTGGCCCTCTCGTGGCTGTTCGGCATGGCCGCCGCGGTGCTGCTGGAGAAACCGTTCCCGGGCCGCGCGGCGCTGCGCACCCTGTTCCTCGTCCCGTACGCGCTGCCCGTGTTCACCGCGGTGATCACCTGGCGGTTCATGTTCCAGCGGGACACCGGCATGGTCAACGCGCTGCTGTCGGACGAGCTGCACCTGCTGCACGGCCACCCGTTCTGGCTGCTGGGCGGCCGCAGCTTCGCCGCGGTCGTCGTGATCATGATCTGGCGCACGTGGCCGTTCGCGTTCCTCACGCTGACCGCCGGCCTGCAGGCCGTGCCCACCGAGCTGCACGAGGCGGCGGCCATCGACGGCGCGAGCCACCTGAGGCGGCTGCGGTCGGTGACGCTGCCGCTGCTGCGGCCGGTCAACCGGGTGCTGCTGCTGGTGCTGTTCCTGTGGACGTTCAACGACTTCAACACCGCCTACATCCTGTTCGACCAGCCGCCGTCGTCCGCGGACATGATCTCCATCCACATCTACAACGCCTCGTTCATCACCTGGAACTTCGGCGAGGGCTCGGCGATGTCGGTGCTCCTGCTGGCGTTCCTCATGGTGGTCACGCTCGCATACCTCGGAACCGGCCGGCTGAGGAGCCGCCATGCATGACTCGCCCGCGGCCCGCTGGGCCCGCCCGATCACCCTCGGCCTGCTCGTGATCTTCACGGTGCTGCCGCTGTACGTGATGGTGGTCTCGTCGATCAAGCCGCTGGAGGACGTGCAGGGTGCGTTCGCCTGGATCCCCACGCATGTGACGCTGCGCCCGTTCGTCGACATGTGGGATACGGTGCCGCTCGGCCGCTACTTCGTGAACAGCCTGGTCGTCTCGCTCGCCGCGACCGTGTGCTCGGTCGCGATCGCGATCCTCACCGGGTACGCGGTCAGCCGGTACCGGTTCGCCGGGCGCGGCACGTTCATGACGGTCGTGCTGTCGACGCAGATGTTCCCCGGCATCCTGTTCCTGCTGCCGCTGTTCCTGATCTTCGTCAACATCGACAAGTACACCGGGATTCAGCTCTACGGCAGCCGGATCGGGCTGACGATCACCTACCTGACGTTCGCGCTGCCGTTCTCCATCTGGCTGATCGCCGGCTACTTCGACACCATCCCCCGCGAGCTGGACGAGTCGGCGCGGGTCGACGGCGCCGGGCCGCTGCGCACGCTGTTCCGCGTCGTGCTGCCGGTCGCCGCGCCCGGTGTCGTGGCGGTCGCCATCTACGCGTTCATGACGGCGTGGGGCGAGGTGCTGTTCGCCTCGGTGCTCACCGACGACAGCACCCGCACGCTCGCCGTCGGCCTGCGCGGCTACGCCACCCAGGCGAACGTCTACTGGAACCAGGTGATGGCGGCGTCGCTGGTCGTCAGCCTGCCGGTGGTGATCGGGTTCCTGGCGCTGCAGCGCTTCCTCGTCCACGGCCTGACCGCGGGCGCCGTCAAGTCCTGACCTCTCGCCAAACCTCCGTTGAAAGGCGGCTCGTTGCGACGCGAATTCCGTAAGCTCCCCGGCCCGGCCTGGCTGGGCGCCAACTTCTGGTCCCGCACCGGTGGCCCGCTGATGTGGCGCTCGTACGATCCGCGGGTCGTCCGCGAGGAGCTCGACGTGCTGCGCGACCACGCGCTGAACGTCACCCGGTCGTTCTACTACTGGCCCGACTTCATGCCCGAACCGGACCGCATCGACGAGACCCTCGCCGCGCACTACGCCGACTTCCTGGAGGCGCACGCCGAGCGGGGCATGCGCACGATTCCCACGTTCATCGTCGGGCACATGTCCGGCGCGAACTGGGACCCGGCCTGGCGTGAGGGCCGCGACCTGTACGGCGACGTGTGGATGGTCGCGCGGCAGGCGTGGTTCGCCCAGGAGATGGCCCGCCGGTACACCGGCCACCCCGCCATCGCCGGCTGGCTCATCACGAACGAGATGCCGATCTACGGCGGTGCCGCGCCGACGGAGAAGGTGACGAGCTGGGCGCAGCTCATGGTGCAGGCGGTCCGCGCCGCCGGGGCGGCCGAGCCGGTCTCCATCGGTGACGGTGCCTGGGGCGTCGAGGTCACCGGCGTCGACAACGGCTTCTCCGTGCGCGAGCTGGCCGCGCTCACCGACTTCGTCGGCCCGCACGTGTACCGCATGGAGGACGACCTGGTCCGCCAGCACTACGGGGCGGCGTTCATCTGCGAGCTGTCCGGCGCGTTCGGCCGCCCGGTCGTGCTGGAGGAGTTCGGCTGCTCGTCCGACTTCGTCGCCGACGACAACGCCGGGCACTACTACCGGCAGGTACTGCACAACAGCCTGCTCGGCGGCGCGACCGGCTGGATCGCCTGGAACAACACCGACTTCGACCTGGTCGGCCAGCCGCCGTACAGCCACCACCCGTTCGAGCTGCACTTCGGCCTGACCACCGTCGACGGCACGCCCAAGCCGAGTCTGGAGGAGATGAGGCGCTTCGGCGAAACCCTCGCCGGCCTGGACCTGGCGGCCTGCGAGCGGGCCGAGACCGACGTCGCGCTGGTCGTGCCGCAGGTGCTGGAGGGCGGCTTCCCGTTCACCGCGCCGGAGGACCGCACGTACGCCTTCCAGACGCTGCGGCAGGCGTACGTCACCGCGCGCGCCGCCGACCTGCCGCCGCTGCTCACCCGCGAGGCGGACGGCATCGCCGGCGGCGGGCGGCTGTACATCGTCCCGTCGGCCAAGCAGCTCACCGGGCCCGGCTGGTACCGCCTGGAGGAGCTGGCCCGCGGCGGCGCGGTGGTCTACGTGTCGTACTCGGCCGGCACCCACGGCAACCAGCGCGGGCCCTGGTACTCGCACATGAATGAGATGTTCGGCGTCGCGCACCGGCTCATGTACGGGCTGGCCGACCCGATCGAGGACGACGTCGTCGAGTTCTCCTTCACCGCCGACCTCGGCGCGCTGGCGGCGGGCACGACGCTGCGGTTCCGCGTCGCCGGCACCGAGCACAGCCGCTCGTACCTGCCGGTCGAGCCGGCGACCGCCGAGGTCGTCGCGGTCGACGGGCACGGACGGCCCGCGCTGCTGCGCCGCCGCTGCGGCGACGGCTGGACGGTGCTGTGCACCTACCCGCTGGAGCACATGGCCGCCGTCACGCCCCGCGTGAACCCCGAGCCGACGTACCGGATCTACGGCGCGCTGGCCGTGCTGGCCGGCGCCCGCCGGCTGGTCACGGTCGACGACCCGCGCGTGTCCGCCGACGTGCTGGTCCGTGCGGACGGGACCCGGTTCGTGTTCCTCGTCAGCCAGGCCGACGCCGAGCTGAAGGTACGGCCGCGGATCGACGGCGGTACCGCGGGCGCGGATGAGGAGGTCGTGCTGGAGCCGTACGGCGTGCGTGTACTGGAGCTGCGGCCTTGAATTGCGACCTTGAGCCGCGGCCTTGACGGGCGGCCGCCGGAGGCCGTCGAAGGCGGCGTGCTCGTTCTCGACGTGGGCGGCACCGAACCGCCGGCGGCGCTCGTCTCGCCGGACGGGACGGTGCGCCGGGCTCGGCGACCCGCCGCACCCCCGCCGCGCGGCGCTCGTGGCGGGCAATCGCGTCCGCCGCCGCGCCCAGCGACCTGGACCGGGTGGCCATCGGCGGCGGGTCGAAGTCCCCGGATGTGCCGGCCCCGCCGCCGCACCGGCGCCGCGGGACTACGCTGGGCTGGCGTTCGTTCGCCGAACCGAAACTGCTCACCTCCGAACCCGGCGGGACGGCGGCGCCGCCCGGCGTCGCCGCCCTGGCCCGTAACCCCGAACCGGTCTGAGAACCCATGCTGGACACGCTGGAGACGCTGGACAACCCGATCCAGGAGTACGCCTGGGGATCGCACACCGTGCTGGCCGGCCTCCTCGGCCGGCCAGCGCCGACCGAGCGGCCGCAGGCCGAGCTGTGGATCGGCGCGCACCCGGCGGCGCCGTCCCGGCTCCCATCCGGCGAGTCCCTGGACGAACACATCACGGCCGACCCGGACGCCACCCTCGGCCCGGCCGCGGTCGCGGCGTTCGGGCGGCGGCTGCCGTTCCTGCTGAAGATCCTCGCCATCGCCGCGCCGCTGTCGCTGCAGGTCCACCCCGACCGCGTGCAGGCCGAACGCGGCTACGCCGCCGAGACCGCCCCGCCCGGCGACCCGTCCCGCAACTACAAGGACGACTGGCCCAAGCCGGAGCTGCTGTGCGCGCTGAGCGACGTGCACGCCCTGTGCGGCCTGCGCGACCCGGCCGACGGCGCGCGGCTGCTGGCCAGGGCGCCGTCGCTGCGCCCGGTCGCCGACCTGCTCGCCGGCGGCGACCTGCGGGCCGCCGTCGAGGCGCTGCTCACCTGGCCGTCGCCGGACGAGGCGGTGGCCGAGGCCGTCGCCGTCGCGCCCGAGCCGTACCCGATGCTGGCCGAGCGCTACCCCGGCGACATGGGCGTGGTCGTCGCCATGCTCATGCACGAGGTGCGGCTCGCGCCCGGCCAGGCGATGTACGTGCCGCCGCGGGTGCCGCACGCGTACCTGTCCGGCACCGCGGTGGAGCTGATGGCCGGCTCCGACAACGTGCTGCGGGCCGGCCTGACCTCCAAGCACGTCGACGTGCCGGAGCTGCTGTCGGTCGCCTCCTTCGAGCCGGCCGAGCCGGCCGTGCTCGAACCGGAGCGCGCCGACGGCGAGGCGATCTACCGCACCCCGGCGCAGGAGTTCCGCCTGTCGCGAATCGACGCCGGGGCCGGCGCGGTGCTGCCGGCCGGCGGCCCGCAGCTCCTGCTGTGCACCGACGGCACGGCCCGGCTGCGCCGCGACGGGCGCACCGTCGAGCTGCGCCGCGGGCGGGCCGCGTTCGCGACGCACCGCGGCGGCCCGATCGAGGTCACCTGCTCCGGGACCGTCTTCCGCGCGAGCCTCCCCGAGGACTGAGGCACGCCTCCCGCGCGGCGTCTGCCACCGCGTGCCGGCCGCGCCCCTCGAACAGATCGTGCACGCTGCCCCTGCGGATCTCGGCCGGGAACACCCGGAACGGACTGAAGGTCGGCCGGGCGTACCCCAGAGCCGGATCGCCGATGGATACCGCTCGCCCCAGGGCGGCGTGCCGCTGAGGTCGCGTCAACGCGGCCCTCCCGCCGCTGAACCGGCTTGCGGTGAACGCCGGGTTAATCGTGCTCGCCGCAAGCCAGAGCAGTGTGCGAAGTCCGGCCTGATTACCCTTGTGTCGGCACCAGACCGTTGCTGTGCGCCGACTCTGCGCTGACCCGCAGAGTGCCGTTGTCCGGGTTTCCGGTTGCGGTGTAAGCGGTGACGGTCATCACCTCGTTACCCCGCAGGCCGTTGACGTATGCAGGGTAGCAGTAAGGCTTCGACCAATCCGAGGCGCAGATGGGGATGGCCATCGTTATGGTGTTGTCGCTCTGGCTTATCCAGTCCGCCACGGCGAGGCGGAAGTCATTGGCGTACTGGTTGTAGTCGACGCTCGTGTCGGGGGCCGGAGGCTGTGACTGCTCCCACGTCAGTACGACGTCACCGGACTGCCCGATCGGGCACGGCGCGTGGCACCCCGTAACGACTGCGCTGATCAGGTGGGGCGGGTCCGGGACCGGCAGTGTGTCATCAGCGCCTGCTCCGGGTGCCACGGCGAGCAGGGCGCCGGCCGCCAATGCCACTGCCCCCAGGGCCTGGAACACTGTTTTCGCGCTCATGCGACTCCTTCGTCTTTTTGACGAGTGAACTGGGCCGATGTCGCGTAAGGGCTCGCGCAGCCCGGGCACTGCACGCTTCCGACACCGGCAGGTAAGGCGTCTTACGTCTCCCTACGCTTCCTGAGGGATGTCCTTATGGTCAATTGATCAGCCCGAAATCGTCCAGGTGTTGCCATCGTTGAATCGGATGACCTCTGTTTTTCGT
>JBEHYF010000083.1:0-22902 GCA_048498315.1 Actinomycetota bacterium | reverse complement strand
GGCGGACGCCTCGTCGGCGTCACCGAGCGCAAGCGCCGCTACCTGGGCCCGCACACGCCGCTGATACGTCCGGCGGACGCGGCCGGCCGGAACCGTCGCTGGCTCAGGCGGCGGCCATGCCGATCGCCATGAGCACCGGAATCGCGTCACCGACCAGGGACAGGAACTTCCCGCCGCGGCCGAGCGCGCTGGAGGCGTCCTTCACCTCCTGGATGCCCTTGAGGATCTTCCCGCCCTTCTCTCCGGTGACGCCGAGACCGGAGAGAACGCTCTTGACGGCGTTGCCGTCGAGCGACGTCGCGTTCAGCTTCCCCGTGAGCTGGGAGTACCTGTCGTGTAGCTGCTTCGTCGCCTTGGCGTCGGCGGCGGCCTGACCGGAACTGAGCAAGATGCTCGGATCCATGGTCATCGGAGACCCGGGACTGGCGGAATAGTTCGAATAGTAGTCGAACGCCTCTTCGAGTATGGCGCCGAGGGCGGAGAGCTTCGAGGCCGCCGTGTGGCGACGCTTGTCCGCTTCGGCGAATATCGGCCTGGCGATCAGATTGCATGCGGTGCGAATCTGTAGCATGCGCGAGGCGTCCGCCATGATCGGCCGGGCCAGAGCCGTGTAGTCGAGGTATGGCTGGGTCCCGGTGCCTTTCGCGACGAGCCAGTTGACGCTGAAGCCCGGCACCCTGCTCCCGATCTGGGTGTCGAGCGCATTCTCCAGGCGATACTCCAGCTCCGAAAGCCCGCCTGCGAGCTCGTCCACGGCCTCCGCGACCTTGCAGATGACCCGGTTCAGGCCATTCATCATCGCGGCGTCCGAGACGAAGGTATCGCGGAAGCGGAACGCGGTCGCGCCGATCCATCCACCGTCGGGGCCCGGAGTGTAGCCGCCAGGTTGATCGTCGTCCTTGACCAGTCGCTTTACCGTATTGACGAGGACGTCCACCGTGTGCATGGAATGCGAGGAGACATAGTCGTATATGCGTCCCGCAAGGTCGTACAGGCCACGTGGGTCACCTGCGACGAAGTCGGCCGCGGTCGGGTAGAGAGATGGGCGCTTGGGGTTAACCTCGGGTGGGGGGAAGCTCGGCATGACCGGATAGCGGATCACGTACGATCCCTTCATGGAAAATCAGTCAAAGTCTGGTTCGCCGGGGGGGAGGGGACTCGTTTCGGCGATCAGGAAGATGTCGTCGATACTGGCTGAGGCCTGTTCCTCCGCGGCAGAGTAATGTTCGGCCGCTTGCTGGAGCCTAAAACCGTGATTCTCGATCGCTTGACCGATCTCGGTATGCAGCTGGCCGATCATGCGGAGCGTATTCTCAAGAATGTGGTCTATCAGTGCCGTTCCGCCCCGTGGACATCCGAAGGGAACTTTTGCACCGTCGTAGGGCATGCTGGATAAATAGTCGGATCCTTCGCTGTGGAAGATGCCCGCTGCTTTCTGGATGTCGCTTACGATAATTTGAACGTCGTCTGGCAGGTGAGACATCGGACTTCCTATAGGTGGGATGTTATTTTACGGGTGATCTTGATCAGATCATCTCGCATCCGGGTGTAGGGTGGGTAAACTACTTTAATTTTTCCATCCTGGGTGGGAATGAAGTCTGCGCTTTGATAAGAGATGTAGATTGCGACGTTCCGGAAGCGCGCCTCGACAGTTGGCCCGATGTAGTCGAACTCGATTGTTCTGTTGGGAATATTCGCTTTGTATGGGCCGTTGCTGTATTGGTAAATAATGCCCGGTCCGCCCAGTCTAGTGATATGAGTGGACGGTCCTATCCAATGATGCATATCTATGCGCTGGGGGTCAGGTCCTACTTTGCCATAGGTGTGTTTTATGGATCCGACTGATGGAAATTTTGTCAGTCGCAGATCGAATTCTCTGTATTGTGATGCGGAGTCGGTATGGCCATCGTTTGTCTCTTCGGAGACTTTGAACTGGGCGATATTCTTATTGGTCAGTTGATTCTCTGACAGAGTCACTCCGGGGAGTGGCGTGGGGCCGAGGATGCGGCGGATGTCGGGGAGGGTGACGATCAGGCCGTGTGCGTCGTGTACCGCTGACAGGGGCAGGCTCGGGGGGCTCGGCCGACCGGGCGTCGGCGCGCCGGTCGAGATCGCCGGTGAAGGGTGACTCCGGCGCGAGGTGCCTTCTTCATTGAGGGTCACGGCGGTGATGGCGGCGACGATCGCGGCGACCGTGAGGGCGGATCCCCAGAGCGTCCGCCGTGTGAGCCATGCCCTGCCGGGCGCGGCGGGCATGGCCGGTGCGGTCTTCGCGGCTTCCGTCTGATCGAGATCGGGCCGGTCCGGCTCTTCGGCTTCGACGATCTCGGGATGGTCCCGGTTATTCGAATCGGCCATCTACTTCATGCTCTCCGAATCTGGCTGGCGTACCCGATGAGGCATCTGCTGGATGCGACGACGCCGGGTGCCGATCGACGCGTCGTCGTACGTGTGCGGAAGGATCACGCATCCCATCGGCGATCCGCGCAATGCCGCCATCCTTCCCCCGGTTCGTGTGCGCACGGCGGACAGCCCATCACTCACTGCATTGAGGATGCTATGGGGATGTGGCTTGACACGTCTACCGCCCGACCTTGACTCGCCATTTGCGGACGGTTCTTCCGGCCGGATTCGGCTCTGGCCCGCCATAAAGCGCCATTGGGGAAGCGGGTAAGGAGGATTCGCCGCCGATCATCGCGATGCCGAGTTCGAGGATCGCGCGTCGGCGCGCTGAGGTAAGGCCCTCCCGCCGGGTGGTTACCGCCGGCCATGGGCCTGCGCATCGCACCGAGCCCGCTGCTCGATCACTTCGCACGGGAGATCACGGCCGCTTCCTCGGCCGGTCGTTCGTGAGCGGCGACGCTCGTCGATCTCATGGGGCCGGCTGTCCTCGGCTGAGCGCGGCCCCTGGGAAGTCGCCGTCGGCGCGGTCCGGCGTCGTGGGGCGATCGTCCGGACCGCGCCGTGGTGCTCAGCGTTCGATGACGTCGCAGAATTGTGTCTTCAGCTCGGCGACGTCCTGCCCGGTAACCGGCGCGACCTCCACACACGCCTCGTCGTTGACACCCGTGCTGACAGAGCTCTTGCGCCATTGCACCGCCACCGCGTGGCCTCCAATCGCCGCTCGATCAGGTCGCGCGAGGCGTCGTCGGAGGCCGCCTTCTGCCCGATCAGGTCGAAGTCCATCCGGAACGCGTCGACCTCGCCGCACATCTCGACCAGCCGGCCGCCTCGCGCTGCTCCAGCGTAGGCAATATCGCGCGAATCGACACTGACGATGCGGAACGACCCATCTTTCCCGACATGGGCGCCCGCCGAGCGGGGGGTGATCCGGATGCAGATGTGCGGCCGTTGCGTCAGTTCGAGCAGGTGGCGGAGCTGTGCCTGCATGACCTCCGGACTGCCGACGCAGTGGTCCAGGACATCCTCGTCGAGTAATGCCCAGACGTAGGGGGGATCCGCCCGGTCCAGGATCGCGGCCTGTCGTTCCATCCTGGCCGCGAGAGTCGCTTCGACGTCCTTGACGTCGCTGCTCGCGAGCAGGAGAGCGCGTGCGTACTCCTCGGTCTGGAGTGGACCCGGAATGTACTGGCCCTGGTAGATCCGGATGACCTGGGCGGCGGCCTCGTAGGCGGTGATGGACTGGGCCCAGTCGGGGTTGTGGCCGTTGCGGGCGTACCAGAGCATCAGCTCGAACAGGCCGCCGGTCTGGAAGTGGCGGTCGAGGATTCTCGCCTGTCTCTCGTCGAGTTTCCGGCGGCCGGCCTCGATGTTGCAGACGGTCGAGGGCGCGGCGTTGGCGATCCTGCCCCACTGCGCCAGTGACAGGCCGTTCTTCTCGCGCTCCCATCGCAGCAGGTAGGCGAGCATGTGCCAGAGCGAGATCTTCGGGTTGAGCGGTTCTCGGACGACCGGCGGCATTGCCCCTCCCGTGTGTCCAGCGCGAACGATTACTACGGAGAGTAGATAGCGCAGACACGTCGTGTAGCCGATTTCCGAAATCTCGCCCAGACGGGCGCCGCGGTCTGAAATCCCTACCGCTCCAGACGGCTCCCCCTCTCGGACGGGGCTCCGTCCGGGCGGCGTCTCCCGCCACGGCGGCACACCGTTGATCGTCTGGCGGACGTCATCGATCGGACTCGCCGGGATCGATCACCGCGAGGCCGAGTCCGGGGATCGCGCGCCGGTGCGCGGGGTCGAGGACGCGCTGGGCGGCGGCACGGCCGGGCAGGCCCGTCTCGGCGGCGACCCGGGCGATGGCGCCGGCCACCGCCGGTGCCGCGAACGACGTGCCGCTCCAGATCGCAAAACCGGTGAAGTCGTCCGGGTCGGTGCCGTTCACGCGCGGGCGCGGGCCGTTGAAGCGGACGAAGCAGCTCGCCACGTCGACGCCCGGCGCGCACGCGTCCACCCACGGGCCGTAGTTGGAGAATCGGGCCCGCTCCTCGCCGTCGAGAGCGGCCACGGCGATCACATCGTCCAGCGCCGCCGGCCAGTATGGGCGATCGCTCGCGTGGTTGCCCGCGCACGCCACCACCGCCGTACGCGGGCCGAGCGCGGCGATCGCGCGGGCGACGACGGGCGATGGGCGGTCGTCGTAGGTGTGGCAGCCGATCGACAGGTTGACGACGTCCGCCGCGCCCCACGACGCCAGCCAGGCGAGCGCGCGCAGCACGCCGAGCTCGTCGCCCACGCCGTCGCCGCTGGCCACGCGCTTGGCGCGGATCCGGGCCGCCGGCGCGTGCTGGAGCACGACGCCGGCGACGAACGTGCCGTGGCCCGCCCGCGAGTCCAGCTCGTGGTCGAGGTCGGCGTCCAGCACCTCCGCAACCTCCTCGCGCTGCTCCGCGTACCAGGAGGTGCGGGCGTACCAGGGGTGCGGGGACAGGCCGGTGTCCAGCACGGCGACCGTCACCGGCCTGCGCCGCCCACCGCCCTCCGCATGCCGTCCGCCCGTTCCCGTGCGCCCGTCCGCCGGGCCGATCCCGTCCGGACGGTCCGGCAGTTCGCCGCCGTCGGCGTGGTACGCGGACCCGCCGCTGTCCGGATCGACCGGCGGCATACCGGCCCCGTCCCGACCGGCCGGAGGTCCACCGGTGCCGCTCGTACCGGCCGGAGGGACGCCGGCGCCGTTCGCGCGCGCACCCGTGCGGGGCGCCGGGCGGGTCGTCCGGTACCGGCGTCGTCCCGGCCGGTCTTCCCCGTCGGTGCCGTACGCCGGCCGGACCGGTCGGCGCGGCCCGTCTCCCGCTGCCTCCGGCCACCGCGTCGTGACCAGAGCTCCGGAGCCGGGGATCGGCGGTGCGGGGATCGCCGGAGCCGGGCGTGGCGGGCCGAACGGGCCGCTCCACCACATCGGCTGGACGTGGACCAGGTGGTTGGGAGCGACGGCCGCGCCCGGTCGGCGGGCGCGCAGCGTCGCCGACAGGTCGCACACGTCGACGTTCGCGCCCGGCCGTAACCGCAGCAGCGCGCCTCCCGGCACGTCGTGGCGTGCGTCGGACCAGCGGCCTACGGCGTCCTCGACGGCCGGCAGGTCGGCGGCGGCGACGATGAGCTGGTCGCGGCGGATCAGGGCGGGACGGCCCGGAAGGGGCTCCACCACGGTGGCGTCGCGGTGGCGCGCGAGCAGGCGTTCGAGGCGGGTGTCGTCATCGCTCATGCCGACCACTCCTCGCTGCACGTGACGGACTGGATACGCTATGTCAATGGAACGGTCGAGTCGCCCGGCGAGGTTCCGGCCCCGGGCCGGAGACCGCGTGCCCGCCGTGCCCGCCGTGCCCGCGGGCACGGTCCGTGCGTACCGCAGTCGGCTCCGGGCTGGTGCCAGTGGGGTCGATGAGGCACAATAACCAAGCGGTCAACCAGTACCTGGGCGCGAGGACGTAGGGGAAGACGAACCTCGCAACGTTCCCAGGAGGTCCGGTGTCCGCACGTGGCGTCTTTTACGTCCACTCAGCGCCGCCTGCGCTGTGCCCGCATGTCGAGTGGGCCGCCGCAGGCGTACTTGGCGTGCCCGTCTCACTGCCGTGGAGCGATCAGCCCGCGGCACCGGGCACCGTGCGTGCCGAGCTGTCTTGGGAGGGGCGGCCGGGCACGGCCGCCGGCATCGTCTCGGCGCTGCGCGAGTGGCGTCTGCTGCGCTTCGAGGCGACCGAAGACGCAAGCCCGGGCTGCGACGGGGTGCGTTACAGCGTGACGCCGTCCCTTGGCGTGTTCACGGCGGTGATCGGCGCGAACGGCGACATCCACGTGCCGGAAGACCGCCTGCGATCCGCGATGGCGAACGCGCTGGCGGGAAGGACGACCTTCGAGCACGAGGTCGACCGGCTGCTGGGCAAGCCGTGGGACGACGAGCTGGAGCCGTTCCGCCGGGCCGGTGACGGCGCGCCCGTCCGCTGGCTGCACGCCGCCGGCTGACCCTGCGCTCGCGCGCAGCCCTCGCCGGTCGGGAACACGGCGCGGGCTGCGCGGCCATGGGCCGCCCGGTGGAGCCCGCGCCGGCGGCAGGCGATCGGTACGAGGGAGGATGAGGTATGCGCCTTTGCGGCGTTTCGTGGACAAGGCGACGGCCCCGTCCGGCCGGACGGGGCCGTCGCGCGCTTGCGTGCGGAGTGGTTACAGCGGGATCCGGTTACAGCGGGATCCGGTTACAGCGGGATGTTGCCGTGAGCGCCGCGCGCCGGGGTCGCCTCGGCGATCGCCTGGGCGATGACGCGCCGGGTCTTGGCCGGCTCGATGACCTCGTCGATGACGCCGATGTCCTGCGCCCGCCGCAGGCCACCGACGATCTTGAGGTGCTCGGCGGCGAGTTCCTCCTCCAGCGCGTGCCGCTCCTCCTCCGGAACGGCCGCCAGCTTGCGCCGGTGCAGGATGCGCACGGCCGCGACCGCGCCCATGACGCCGACCTCGGCGGTGGGCCAGGCGAAGACGCGGGTCGCGCCGAGGGCGCGGGAGTTCATCGCGATGTAGGCGCCGCCGTAGACCTTGCGGGTCACCAGCGTGACCCGCGGCACGACCGCCTCGGCGAAGGCGTGCAGCAGCTTCGCGCCGCGGCGCACGACGCCGTCGTGCTCCTGGCCGACGCCCGGCAGGTAACCGGGCACGTCCACGATCACGATCAGCGGCACCCCGAACGCGTCGCACATCCGGACGAACCGTGCGGCCTTCTCGGCGGACGCGGAGTCGAGGCAGCCGCCGAGGCGCATCGGGTTGTTGGCGATCACGCCGACGGTGCGGCCGCCGAGCCGCCCGAGCGTGGTGGTGATGTTCGGCGCCCACTTCGGCTGCAGCTCGATCGACTCGTCCGCGTCGTCGAGCATCTTGCGGATGATCGGGTGCACGTCGTAGGCGCGCCGCGGGTTGTCCGGCAGCACGCCGGACAGGTCGACGTCCTCGACCTGCTCCGGCCGCATCCGGCCCTGATGGCCGAGCAGGCTCACCAGCCGGCGGGCCTTGACCAGCGCCTCGGCGTCGTCCTTGGCGACGACGTGCACGACGCCGCTGCGCTTGCTGTGCGGCTCGGGGCCGCCCAGCGCGGCCATGTCGACGTCTTCACCGGTCACCGACCGCACGACGTCGGGACCGGTCACGAAGATGCGGCCGTTCTCCGACAGGATCACGATGTCGGTCAGCGCCGGTCCGTACGCCGCCCCGCCCGCGGCCGCGCCGAGCACGACCGAGATCTGCGGGACGATGCCGGAGGCGCGGGTCATCGCCGCGAAGACCCGGCCGACCCCGTGCAGCGACTCGACGCCCTCGGCGATCCGTGCCCCGCCCGAGTGCCACAGGCCGACGATCGGCAGGCGCTCGCGGACGGCGTGGTCGTAGGCGTGGACGATCGCCTCGCATCCGGCGGAGCTCATCGCGCCGCCCTGGATGCGCGGGTCGCTGGCGAACGCGACCACCGGCATGCCCTCGATCCGGCCGACCCCCGCGAGGGCACCGCTGGTGTCCTCCTCGGTGAGCAGGCGCAGCGATCCCTCGTCGAACAGTGCGGTCAGCCGGACCCGCGGGTTCCGGGGGTCGGGCGCGGCGTCTTCGGCGGCCGGTGCGGCCGGCGCGGCCGCCCTGTTGTCGACAACGGTCACGACTCATGCCTCCTAAAGGCGACGGTCACGTTGTGGCCGCCGAAGCCGAACGAGTTGTTCAGCGCCGCGGCCGGGCCGCCGGGCAGCTTCCGCGGCTCGCCGCGGACGACGTCAAGGTCGACCTCGTCGTCGAGCTCCTCGATGTTGATCGTCGGCGGCACGATGCCGTCCCGCAGCGCGAGCAGCGTCGCGATCGACTCCACCGCGCCGGTGCCGCCGAGCAGATGCCCGGTCATCGACTTGGTGCTGGTGATGGCGAGGCCGTCGGCCGCGTCGCCGAACGCCTTCCTGATCGCCTTGATCTCGCCCACGTCGCCGATCGGCGTCGAGGTGCCGTGCGCGTTGATGTGCACGACGTCCGACGGCTTCAGGCCCGCGTCGGCCAGCGCCCGGCTCATGGACGAGGCCATGCCGTCCGGATTGTTCTGCACGATGTCGCTGGCGTCGGCGGAGTAGCCGACCCCGGCGGCGATTCCGTAGATCCGGGCGCCGCGCGCCCGCGCGTGCTCCTCCGACTCCAGGATCACGATCCCGGAGCCCTCGCCGAGCACGAAGCCGTCCCGTGCCTTGTCGTACGGGCGCGAGGCGCGCTCCGGGGCGTCGTTGCGCGTCGACATCGCGCGCATCGACGCGAACGCCGCGATGTTGAGCCGGTGGATCGCCGCCTCGGTGCCCCCGGCGATGACGACGTCGGCGCGCCCGGAGCGGATCATGTCGATGCCGTAGCCGATGGCCTCCGCGCTGGAGGCGCACGCGCTGGCCAGCGCGTGCGCGCCCGCCCGTGCGCCGAACTCGATGCTGACCCACCCGGCGGCGCCGTTCGGCATCAGCATCGGGACGGCGAACGGCGAGACCCGCTGCCAGCCGCGTTCGTTCAGCGTGTCGTAGTTGTCGAGGGTCGTGATGACGCCGCCGATGCCGGACGAGATGACCGCGCCGAGGCGATCGCCGTCGACGGCGAAGCCGGCCTCGTCGCCGAACGCGAATCCGGCGTCGCGCCAGGCCTCGTGCGCGGCGATCAGGGCGAACTGCTCGCAGCGGTCCAGCCTGCGCAGCCGGTGCCGGGGCAGGACCTCGGCCGGCTCCACCGCGATCGTCGCAGCGATCTTGACCGGGAGGTTCTCCACCCAGTCGGCGGTCAGCCGCTTCACCCCGGACCGGCCCGCGAGCAGAGCGGACCAGGTCGACGCCACGTCGCCGCCGAGAGGCGTGGTCGCGCCGAGTCCGGTCACGACGACGGATGTACTCATGTGGTCACGCTCTCCCTCGCTGGTGTGCACCTTCAGGCCGAGAGGCCCTTGCCCTGCACGTAGACGACGACGTCCTTGACGGTCCGCAGGTTCTTCAGCTCGTCGTCGGGGATCTCGACGCCGAACTTGTCCTGGGCGGCGACGGCGATCTCCACCATCGACAGCGAGTCGATGTCGAGGTCGTCGACGAAGGACTTGTCGGGGGTCACCTCGGCGGCGTCGACGCCGGCGATCTCCTCGATGATCTCGCCGAGGCCGGTGAGGATCTCCTGATCGGAAAGTGCCATGGGGTCTTTCTCCATTTCCTGATGTTGAATTTCGTTCCTTAGGGGGAGAGCTGCCGCGGGGGAGAGCTGAGGCGCGTACGCGCCACCGGTCACGGGATGCGCACCACCTGGGCGGCGTACGTCATCCCGGCACCGAACCCGATGAGCAGGGCGGGCGCGCCGGACGGGACCCGGCCACGGGCGATCATGCGGGACAGGGCCATCGGGATCGAGGCGGCCGACGTGTTGCCGGCCTCGACGATGTCGTCGGCGACGACCGCGTTGGTGGCCTTGAGCTTGCGGGCGATCGCCTCGACGATCCGCAGGTTGGCCTGGTGCGGGACGAACGCCGCGAGCTCCGACGGGTCGACGCCGGCGCGGTCGCACGCCTCCTTCGCCACCGGGTGCAGCGCGGTGGTCGCCCACCGGAACACCGCCTGCCCCTCCTGGTACAGGAAGCTGGTGCGGTCCTTGATGTAGATGCGGTTCGCCATCTCGCCGGCGCTGCCCCAGGCGACCGGGCCGATCCCGGGCTCGTCGGCCGGGCCGACCACCGCGGCGCCCGCGCCGTCGGCGAAGATGATGCAGGTCGAGCGGTCGGTCCAGTCGACCCACTGCGACAGCTTCTCCGCGCCGATCACCAGCACGTGCTTGGCCGACCCGGTGCGCACGGCGTCGGAGGCGTTGGACAGCGCGTAGCAGAACCCGGCGCAGGCCGCGTTGACGTCGTACGCGCCCGGCGCGGTGATGCCCAGCCGGTCGGCGACCCGCGCCGAGGCGTTCGGGATGTTGGTCTCCTGCGTGCACGTCGCGACGATGACCAGGTCGATCTGGTCCGGCGACAGGCCGCTGCCCGCGAGGGCCTTGCCGCCCGCCTGTGTGGCCATGTCGACGACGGACTCCTCGGGGTCGGCGAGCCGCCGCTGGCGGATGCCGACGCGGCTTTGGATCCACTCGTCGCTGGTGTCGATCGTCTTCGCCAGGTCGTCGTTGGTGACGACGTTGGACGGCTGGTAGTGACCGAACGCGAGGATGCGCGCCGCGGGCGTGCCGGTACGGATCTGGATGGAGGTCACACGTTCTCCAAGGTGTCGCCGGCCCGCGTCTCCTGAGCGATCAGGGCGCGCGCCTTGTCGAGGTCGCCGGGCGTCTTCAGCGCGACCGTCTTGACGCCGGGCAGCGCGCGCCGGGCCAGCCCGGCCAGCGTGCCCGCCGGGGGCAGCTCGACGATCGCGGTGACGCCGAGGTCCGCCATCGTCGCCATGCAGGAGTCCCAGCGCACCGGCGCGCTGACCTGCTCGACGAGCCGGGCGACGAAGTCGGAGCCGTCCATGACGACGGCGCCGTCGCGGTTCGACAGCAGCCGCGTGGAAGGATCGGCCACCGGCATGCCCGGCGTGATGCGGCGCAGCGCGTCGACCGCGGGCGCCATGTGGTGGGTGTGGAACGCGCCGGCCACCGACAGCGGGCGCAGCCGCGCGCCCTCCGGCGGGGCGTCGGCCAGCGCGGCGAGCTGCGGCATCGTGCCGGCCGCCACGACCTGCCCGGCGCCGTTCATGTTCGCGGGCGTCAGGCCGTGCTTGTTGAGCGTGGCCGCCACATCGTCGGGGTCGCCGCCCAGCACCGCCGTCATCCCGGTCTCGGTCACCGCCGCCGCCTCGGCCATCGCCCGGCCGCGTTCGCGGACGAGCACCAGGGCGGCCTCGGGCGTGAGCACGCCGGCGATCGCGCCGGCCGCCAGCTCGCCCACGCTGTGCCCGGCCGTCACGTCCGGCGTCACGTCCAGCGCCTCGTACGCTGCGAGCGCGGCCGCGACCAGCAGAGGCTGCGCGACGGCGGTGTCGCGGATCTCCTCGGCGCCCGCGGTCGTCCCGTAGCGGATCAGGTCGAGCCCGGTCACGGCGGACCACCACGCGAGGCGGTCGGCCACTCCCGGCACCTCGAGCCAGGCGTTCAGGAATCCCGGGATCTGGGCGCCCTGCCCGGGCGCGGTGATGGCGAGCACGCACTCAACCATGCACTGTAGGAGTTTGCCATGTTCATGCGGTCAGGCACGAAGTTCCGGCGGCGAGCCTTGTTCGCTTTCTACAAGCCGGTGGGGCGGCCCGCGAAACGTCCGAGCACCAGGGCGATGCGCAAGGTGAAGGCGGCCCTGCCGTCGGCAGGCACATATCCGGTCAGCTCGGTGACACGCCGCAGCCGGTACCGCACCGTGTTGGGGTGGACGAACAACAGCCGCGCCGTGGCCTCCAGCGACGAGCCCTGCTCCAGGTACGTCGTCAGCGTGTCGAGCAGCGGCGCGCCCGCCGCCCGCAGCGGCTCGTACACCTCCCGCACCAGGTACTCGCGAGCGTCCGGGTCACCGTCCAGAGCCCGCTCGGCCAACAGGTCGCCGGCGAGCACCGGCCGCGGCGCGTCCGGCCAGCCCGCCACCGCCCGCAGCCCCGCCAGTGCCGCGCGCGCCGACGTCGTCGCCGCGTACAGGTCGTCCACCCGCGGGCCGATGACGACCGCGCCCGGGCCGAACTTGGAGGTGAACGGCTTGGCCGCGGCCAGCGGGTCGTCCTCCACGCCGCCGATGATGACGATGAGGCGGCTGCCCTGCACCCCGGCGAGCACGTCCGTGCGCGCCCGGCGGGACGCGATGCGGATGTCGTCGATGATCGCCTCGGGCTCGTCCTCCGGCGTGTGCCCGGCCATCACGGCCACCGACGTCGACGCCCAGCCGAGCGCCGCCGCCCACGAGTGCAGCGACTCGTCGACCTCGCCGCGCAGCAGCGCGTCGACGATCAGCGCCTCCAGGCGGGCGTCCCACGCGCCGCGGGTCTCGGCCGCCCGCGCGTACACCTGGGCAGCGCCGAACGCGACCTCGCGGGTGTAGCGCAGGATCGCCTCGCGCAGCTGGGTCTCGCCGCCGGGCGCGGCCAGCTCCGTCACCTGCGACTCGACCACGTCGATGACGACCCGCACGATCTCGACGGTCTGCTGCAGCCGCACCGCCCGCATCAGCTCGCGCGGCGCGGTACCGAAGACCTCCCCGGCAATGGCCGGCCGGATCTTCTCCTCGTTCTTGAACCACTCGACGAACCCGGCGATGCCGGCCTGGGCCACCAGGCCCACCCAGGAGCGGTACTCGGCCGACATGGCACGGAACCACGGCAGGCGCTCCTCCATGCTCGCCGTCGCGGCGGTGCCCAGGGCGCCCATGGCCTGTTCGAGCCGCTCGGTCGTCTGTTCCCGGATCTGGCGGTCGTTCGTCACGGCGACAGCCTCCCACTTCGCCGCCCCGAGGTCTCGCCGGGCCGCCCGCCGGAGTGCCGGTGACGTACGGTCGCCGGCCGGTTCCGGTGGGCACCGTGCGCGCGATCCGGCCCGACACGCCCGCCGCCGGTCGGCGTGCACGGGCACGCTCCGGTACGGCGCTCACTGGTGCGCCGGTGACGATGCTCGGCGGTGCCGGTGGCGCGCCGCTGTCTCGGCATTGGACATGCCGCAGGCGGCCAGTCCGAGCACCTCCGTCTCGCGGTCCGTGAGGGTCTACAGGCGCCTGCCGTCCGGGCCGCGGGGCGCACCCATCCGGGCGAACTCCGTGATGAGCCGCTTGGTCACGACGAGGGCGACCAGCGCGTCACCGGCCGCACGACGACGTGCAGGCATCGGAAAGCTCTTGCGCCGAGCGCTTCGAGAGTGCCGAGGGTGTGGTCAGGGCTGTACCAGTCGTGGTCGGGGCTGGAGTATCTGTGTGCTCTTGGTCGCGTTGGGTGAGGCGGCGCAGGGTGAGGAGTCCGCGGTGTGCGGCGGCGCGTACGGCTGCGGGGTGTTTGCCGAGGATGTGGGCGGCGTGGGTTGCGTCGAGGCCCATGACGACGCGGAGCAGGATCGCTTCGGCCTGGTCGGTCGGGAGGGTGGCGATGAGGGCGATCGCGTGGGTGGTGGCGAGGCGAGCGAGGGCGGTCTCTTCGGGGTTGTCGGATGCGGGCAGGTGGGTGAGGTCTTCGGTGCGGATGTCGGCGAGGGGTTGCCGGCGGGCGCGGCGGTGGTGGTCGATGGCGCGGTGGCGTGCGATCTTGGCGGCCCAGGCGCGGAATGCGGCGATGTCCGGTCATCGCAGGCGCCGTTAGTCCCTTCTGTTGCGGTGGATGGCCGAAACGCCGCCGCGAGTGGTGTGATATTTCGGTTCGTAATCGGGCGATGGGGACGAAGAAGAGGCGGAGGGTGCGGATGGTGACTGACGGCAAGGGACGGGGGTGGACTATGCCGGCGGCGCACTCAGGCGACAGGCTGGTCCTTCATGCTGTCCAGCTGACGGGAGCGGATTTCTCGGGGCGACGCCTGGATGATATTTCGGTCGCGAATGGAAGTCGGCTAACGCGGTGCAACTTCGAACGAGTTCGTATCGTCGGCGGTGGGCTTGGCGGAGGACGGCGGCCAAGTACCTATGTTGAGTGCACATTCGATGGTAGTCGACTCCGAAGCGTCATTCCAGGTCGAGCGACGTTCATTTCCTGCTCCTTCCGGAACGTGCATTTCAGCGATATCCTTTTCCTTGAGGCGGAATTTATCGAGTGCACTTTCTCGGGTCGACTTGAATCGATTGTCTTCTCGGTGGATCCTGTAGAAAAGGATGTCGAGCTGGGTCGGGAAAAGAATTCGTATCGCGACAACGACTTCTCTGGCGCCTCAATGGTGGACGTTGCTTTTCGCGGCGGCATCGATTTGGACAAACAACGCCTTCCGGTCGGCTCGGATTACTTGCTGATCAAGAATTCGGATTCTGTCATCTCATGCGCCCTGGAGCATGTGAGGCGCTGGCGAATGAAGCCGACAGACAAGAAGCGACCTTGATACTCAAGAACGAACTGCAAGATGTTCGCGGCGGTCAACGTGACATCTTTCTCCATAAGGCTGATCTTTTCGTGCGAAATCCAAAAGTAGCGGATCGGCTGCGGGATCTCCTGTCGGCCTGTGCGCGCCAGTAATTCGGATACCCCTATGCAACCTGGGTATTCGTGGAGGAGGCCACTAAGTCGTCTCGTCGGATGATCGTCAGATCGGTGTCGGCGTCGGCGGGGCCGGGGAGCGGCCGGCTTGAGGTCCGTTCGGGCTATGAGACCGAGTACGCCGTGATCAAGACGGTGGCGGCCGAGCTTGGGGTCGGGTGGGCCGAGTCGCCGCGTCAACTGGGGGCGTCAGGCGTAGGTCGATGTCGGTGCCCGGCCGGGCATCGCGGGTGGGGAGTCGGCGGAGTTGAGGCGGTTGCGGCGGGAGAACGCCGAGCTTGGCGGATGCGATCTTTACGGCCGCGGCGGGTTTCGTCGCGGCCGGGCTCGACCGGCCACAGCGGTACTGATCGCGTTCATCGGCGCGCACAAGCAGGTGTCCGGAATCGAGCCGATCTGCCGTGTCCTGTCGCAGCATGGGTGGAAGATCGCAACGAGCGGCTCGTACGCTGCCAGAGCCCGGCCGCCCTCGCGGGAGCTCGGTGCAGGCTATCGCGTTGTCGAGGGCTATTATCTTGTTTCGGTGAACTCCAGCCACCGTTCCATCGCAGCGGCTTCGGTGGGTGCGGTGTAGACGGGCTTGAGCGCACGGGCGATCTTGTCCCAGTCCTGTGACCTAAACTGCCTTGATCTACCTGAGCGTAATGTGAGCGAGGTGAGTCGACCGGGGTTGTCTCGGCTTCTGCTCGTATATCGCTGGTCGCGCTGGCCGAGATCGACGACGACCGCTTACGATTCGCCGATGCCAGATCTCTCAAAGCCTATGCCGGGTCCGCAAAGGCTCACTGCGGCGTAGCCGCGGGCCTGTTCACCGGGTTCGTGGTACGCCCGGCCGAACCAATCACTCTGAAATACTGACTAATCGAACACGTGAAGCGGAAGTCGCTCCAGAGCTTCGGGCCTGTTCGCAGACACCATGAGCCAATAATGATCAGCCGGCGCGTCACTCGGAGGATCTATATCGGGCACTATTTCGGCGACTTGTCGATCAGGCTTGCCGTACCATCTTCGGAGGAAGTTGGGAAGACTGTTAGTAGTGATGAATTGTAGATCGCGCATACATGAATTATGTCATAACGCGAAACCCCGACGCCGCCGTATGATACCGGGCGCTCGCCTATGTAATGGTCGCCGCTCGTTGTAGTCATAGCTGGTAACGATGTCCCATGGGTTTAGGTGGTGACGTAGTCGGTGGTGGTGAGCGTGCCGTCCGGCTCGGTCACCTGGGTGAGTTGCGGGCCCAGGACCCGGCCGGCCGGGTTTCCCGGGGTGACGGGCTGCCGGAGGGGCAGCCGGGGTTGTGCGGGGTCGGCGCGCTGGCGCACCGTTTCGGCACCTACCAGCACCACGACGGCGGCCGCGTCGTGTGTGCCCGCTCAAGTCCGGGCCCCGGCGGTCATCGGAACCGGCCGGTGAACGCGGCACCGTTCCAATCCCGCGGACGTGAGGGTTCGCCTGCAGGCGGCGGCTCTACCGGGTGCCTGTGGCCGGCGGGGTGGGAGTCGGAGCTGGCTCGGCTACGCCGTCAGATGCCCTGGTTGGGGTTCTTCTTCGACGGGCGTCATTGGTGGGGTGTGTACGGGCGCCTGATGATCAAGCGCGTGACCGTGAGCAAACGACGCTCATGTGCATCAATGATGTTCGGCGGCCAGGCGGACGCCGAAGCCCAGCAGCGCGGTCCCCGTCGCCGCGTCCATCGCTCGGCGTACCCGGCGCCGGCTCAGTATTCGGCGCAGACGGTGCAGGAACGCGGTCAGCACCAGCAGATACAACAGCGAGAGCACAGCATGGCTGATCGCGAACAGCACAAGCATCGGGACACCCGCGTCGGCGCCAAGGAACTGCGGTAGCACGGCGACGTAGAAGACCAGCACCTTCGGGTTGGTGATGTTGGAGATGAACCCCTGCCGCCAGCCGCCCAGCGCAATCCCGCCAGGACACATGCCGCCGTCTATCGGCTCATAGGTGCCCCGGACCGCCGACCGGATCGCCTGCGTCCCCAGGTAGATGAGGTAGACGACGCCCGCGATCCTGATGGCCTCGAACAGCGGCTGCATGCGAACGATGAGCGTGCCCAGCCCGGCGGCCGCGGCCACACCCTGGACGGCGTTGGAGCTGGCCACTCCGCCTGCGGTCCAGGCGCCTCGCCGGCGCCCGGACGCCAGGACGTTCTTGGTCACCACGGCGAAGTCAGGCCCGGGAAGCAGCACGAGAACAACCGCGAACAACAGGAACGACCCGTACGACGACCACATCACCGGTCGATCGTACGTCGCATGCGCGTCGGTTACACCGAATGACTCATTCATCCGCGGACCCTGCAGCTGCCCGGGCCGCCTGCCGACGCGTGCAGCAATACTGGACCGCCCTGACCTCCCGCAGCGAAGCGGCATGATCCCGACCGACGGCTACAGGACGAGGGCGCCGAGCAGGCGTTCGTCTCCGACGCGGTCGCTTCTTACCGCAAGCCTGTGCTGCTGGCACCTGATCGGCGCACACCTCGACCGTGTCGCTGAAGAGCTCCTACCCGAAGGCACACCGGTCTGGGAGGCCGAGGAGTTCGAAGACGCGCCCGGAGGATTCGATCACGCGCCGCAGGGTGTGCTGGCGTTGGCCAATCGATACGACGGCATCGACCTGCCCGGCGAAGCCTGCCGGTCGGGCTCCTCTCCGGCGCCCATCTGCAGGAGCGGTTCCTGCACGACAGCGGCCGTATGCCGTTCCTGGTATCGGGCCACGCCATCGGGTTGAGCGAGATGGGTATCGACTACGGTGAGCTCTGGACGCCTATTCAGACGCAAGATGAAGTCGCATTTCGCCTGGCGGCTACCGCCAAAGAGTCCCTACCCAGGTGGTTTAATAGGTGATTCGGAGTTGACCAAGCCGATGGGCGTCGCTGAGGTTCTCAGGAGCGCCATGAAATCGGGAATAATTCCCGAAGCGGCCGAGACGTCGAGGCGTGGTGGTGCCAAATGGAAGCAGGGTGAGCTATCGTATGTCGCCTGGATCTCAAAGGGCCCTGAAGATGCCTTGACCTGGGGCGTCAACGTCGGTGACGCTAAGTTCTCTGATGCCATGAAGGCCTACGGGGGAATGTCCGTCAGGGTTCGAGCTCTAAGCGAAGGCTCCCTTTCCTGGCCGGCCAAGGGAGCACGTGAGCCGTTGCACCGTTGTCTCGACGAATTGTATCACGGTATTGAATTCGTCCATGACCGGACCGATTTGGCATCGCTTCTTGCCGAGGAGACCGACGTGCTTCGCGGCACAACATATGCATGGCAGCCGGTCGCCAGCTATCCCGCAAGATTGGTTCAATCGCTTATCTTGGCGAGAGATATCGGCGCTAAGGATCTAATCGATAATATAGTCGATAAAACAGCCGACCGGCACGTTCACCCAGCCGAGCCAGGCCGGGCCGCCCAGGCCCAGCCGCACCAGGTCCGTGCCCGCGACGACCGCGGCGGCGACGCCGGCGGCGTACAACGCCGGCCGCCCCGCCGCCGGGCCGATCGTCGGGCGGCGCGCGAGCAGGCGGTCGAGCGCGGGCGTCAGCGCGGTCAGCCCGGCGTACACGCACAGGAACCACAGCGGGTTGACGGCCAGCCGGACGAGGAGCCGCGGATCAGACCCGGTCGCGGCCAGGACGAGCGCCGGCGGCGCCCACACCAGCGGCAGCGCGAACACCGGCCGGAACAGCCGGGCCATCCGGGCACGCACCCACGGGAGCGCGGCATCGCCGGGGGAGCGCGACGGGCGGTGCAGGCTCCTCGCCGCCGCGTACCCGCCGACGAAGAAGAACACCGCCAGCGTCTGGAACAGCCACGACACCGGCGCCAGGCCCGGCATGGACGCCAGCGGGCTCATGTCGTGCCAGGAGGCACCGCCGCCCGCCCGCCCGGCCACGTGCGGACCGGGCGGGACGAGCGCGGTCACGAGCCAGTGACCGAGCACGACCCCGAGCATCGCCGCGGCCCGCAGCGCGTCCACCGCCCGGTCGCGGTGGGACGGCGTCGCCCGGTCCACACGCTCGGCCGCCGCCCGCAGGGACGATCGGCGGGACCGGCGCGCGGCCCGGTGCGGCCCCGCGGCGCGGGGGTCCGCTCCCGGCGAGCACGCTCCCACGCCCGGCGGTACCGCTTTCGCGCCGGGCGGTGCCGTTCCCGCGCCGGGCGGTGCCGCTCCCGCGCCGGGCAGCGCCCTCCCCGCACCCGGCCGGGTCGTGTCCGTGCCGGGCCGGGGCACCGGCTCGGGGTCCCCCGCGGCGGGCACAGCCGGTTCCGGGGTCACCGGGACACCGCCCAGGTGCGGCCCAGCGCGATGAGGGCGAGGTTCCGCAGCGCGACGCCGCCCGGTTTCAGGTAGTCCCCGTGCCCGCCGGTACCGGCCGCGAAGCGGCGGGCGCCGAAGCGCGGGCTCGCCGGGTCGGCGCCGAAGCCGAGACCGGCGAGACGGACCTTCGGCACGTACCTGATCCAGTCGCCGCTCGCCCGGCCCGCCCACAGCCGGGCCCGCGAGTGCAGTGCCCGCGCCGAGGAGGCGTCCATCCCCGGGCTGCCGAAGACGGCGATGTCGGCGGCGTTCACCCGGGACGCCGCCCGGCCGCACACGACGGAGCCGTAGCTGTGGCACAGCAGCACGACCTGGTCGCCGTGCGCGGCGAGGCCGTCGGCGAACGGCACGAGCGCGCGGGCGCCCTGGTCGGCCCGGTCGCTGACGGCCACGTCGAGACCGATCGTCCTGGGCGTGTCGTAGCCGAGCCAGGCGATCACCGCAAGGTGATCGTGTGGGGCCAGCCGTCGCGCCTCGGCCAGCACGGCGCGCGCCCCGCCGCCCGGCGAGGCGGTACCGCGCGAATCGAACGTCTCCAGCGTCGTGTCCGCGCCGGGAACCAGGATCGCCACCCGTCGCGCGCTCGCCAGGTCGCCGACGACCTCGACGGCGCGACCGCGCGGGTCGAACGCCAGGAACGTACGGCCGGGCGCCGCCAGCGGCGCGAGCCGGCGGTCCCGCACGGCCGCCGCGGCGATGGCCCGCCGTTCCGCCGCGTACCGGGCGGCCAGCGCCGGGCGGGTCAGCGCCGGCAGTGGCTGGATCGGCGGCGGCGCGGCGGGACGCCCGCCCGCCGCGCCCGCGGTGAGCGCGACGGTCCCCACGGCCAGCGTCACCGCGGCGGCACGGCGTCCCCTCATGCGGTCCCCCTGATCATCGGCTGATCAGGACGCTAGGAAGCGGGCGCCGTAACCCGCGTCACCCGCGAGACCGGATCTTGGAGTACCACCCGGGTACGCCGGGATGGCCCGAACCGGGCGGTGGGGGTGGCACCAGCGCGTCGACGGGCCGCCGCGGGCGGCGAGGTCACTCGCCGGGGCGGACCAGGCCGGTCTCGTAGGCGAAGACGACGGCCTGCGTGCGGTCGCGCAGGCCGAGCTTCATGAGGATGCGCCCCACGTGGGTCTTGACGGTCTGCTCGGCGACCATGAGCTTCCCGGCGATCTCGGCGTTGGACATGCCGCGCGCGACCAGGCCGAGCACCTCCGTCTCGCGGTCGGTGAGGGACTCCAGGCGCCCGCCGTCCGGGCCGCGGGGGGCGCCCAGCCGGGCGAACTCCGCGATCAGCCGCTTGGTCACCGCCGGGGCGAGCAGCGCGTCGCCGGCCGCGACGACGCGCACGGCGTCGGACAGCTCCCGCGCCGAGGCGTCCTTGAGCAGGAACCCGCTGGCCCCGGCCCGCAGCGCCTCGTACACGTAGTCGTCCAGGTCGAACGTGGTGAGCACGAGCACCTTGGACGGGTCGGCGGATCCGGTGATCCGCCGGGTGGCCGTCAGGCCGTCCATGACCGGCATGCGCACGTCCATCAGGACGACGTCGGGCTTCAGCGTGCACGCCTTGCGCACGGCCTCCTCACCGTTGACGGCCTCGCCGACGACCTCGATGTCGGGCTGGACGTTCAGCAGGATCGAAAATCCCGACCGGACCATGCCCTGGTCGTCGGCGATCAGCACCCGGATGCTCATCGGTCCCTTTCTGGCGGGGTCGTGCGTCCGGCGGGCTCGGCCGCGCCGTCGGGACGCAGGGGAAGGGTGGCGGCCAGCGCGAAGCCGCCATCGGAGGTCGGGCCGGCCTCGACCTCGCCGCCGAGCATGGCGGCGCGCTCGCGCATGCCGACCAGGCCGTGGCCGCCGCCGCTGGCGGCGACGGGACGCGACCCGGTCCCCGGGCCGTTGATCACGCGGAGGCCGAGCGCGTCCGGGGTGTAGAAGATGCCGATCCGCACGAAGGAGCCGGGTGCATGCTTCATCGCGTTGCTCAGCGCCTCCTGCAGGATCCGGTACGCGGACAGGCCGACGCCCTGGGGCAGCGCGGGCGGCTCGCCGATCACCGTGGTCTCGACGGTGAGCCCGCCGCTGCGGGCGGAGGCGACGATCTCCTCTAGACGGTCGAGGCCGGGCTGGGGCGCGGTCTGCGCCGTGTCGTCGGTGCGCAGCACGCCCAGGATGCGGCGCAGCTCGTTGAGGCCCTGCAGGGCGCTGGCGCGGATGTCGGCGAGGCTTTCGGCCAGCTCGGGCTGCGGGTCGGCCACCTTGTACGGGGCGGCCTCGGCCTGGATAGCGATCACCGACATGTGATGCGCGACGACGTCGTGCAGCTCGCGGGCGATGCGCTGGCGTTCCTGGAGCACCGCGCGTTCTCCGGCGTGCCGCGCCTCCTGCTCGGCCAGCGCCCGCCTGGCGGCGCGGCGGACCCGCACCGTGTAGCCGAGCAGCAGCGGAACGCCGCACAGCAGGGAGAACGCCGCGTAGTTCGGGGTGAGCAGGGTGCACCCGAGGGTGGTCAGCACCATCGCGCCGGCCGTCACCGCCCGCTCGCAGCGCACCGCCAGGGAGTACAGGCACAGCAGGTAGATGATCCCGAGCGTCGGCGGGTACGGCGTCGCGAACGGCTCGCCCGAGAGCACCAGCTTGGCGAACCAGATCGATGCGAAGGAGAGCCGCCAGGCCTCCAGCGGCCGGGAGCGGCGCATCAGCAGCGGCACGGTGCCCAGCGTCAACGACAGCATGATGACGGGGGCGCCGAACGGGCCACGCGCCGGCGGCATCATGCCGGCGTAGCCGGCGAGGAACAGGATCAGCGCGAGGACGGCGTCGAGGATCGACGGCACGTAGACCCCGCCCACGGTCAGCCACCGGCGCCGGCGCGCGGGGGCCGTCGGGGGATCGGTGCGACCGTTCACGATCGCGGCGAAGACCGGCCGAAGCAGGCGCGCTGGGCTCCCCGAATCGTCGCCGGACATGGCCGAAGCCTAGACGCCCGGATCGAGCCAGTTCGTACGCCGGAAGGGTGATCCGACCCTGATACCCAGGTAGGGGGTGGACGGTTCCCGGCCGGGCGCGGCCGGCCGGGACGGAGGACCGGCACCGTACACGGGCCGGTGCACCGCCCGTCCTGTCCGCCCGCGGGGGTACTACTGGGGGATGGAACCGATCGAGGCGCTCAAGCGCATCGCCTTCCTGCTGGAGCGGGCGCACGAGGCGACCTACCGCGTGCGCGCGTTCCGCCGTGCCGCCGACACGGTGGCCGCGACCGCGCCTGAGGAACTGGCCGAGCGCGCCCGCGCCGGCACGCTGGAGGCGCTACCCGGCGTAGGCAAGGTCACCGCGCTGGTGATCAGCGAGGCGCTGGACGGCCAGGTGCCGACGTACCTGCGCCGCCTGGAGGCGACCGAGGGCACGCCGCTCGACAAGGCGGCCGCCGGGCTGCGCGCGGCGCTGCGCGGCGACCTGCACACCCACTCGGACTGGTCCGACGGCGGCTCGCCGATCGAGGAGATGGCCGCGGCCGCGATCGGCATCGGGCACGACTACATCGCGCTCACCGACCACTCGCCCCGGCTGAAGGTCGCGAACGGCCTGTCGCCGGAGCGCCTGCGGGAGCAACTGAAGGTGGTGGCCGCGCTGAACGAGCGGCTCGCGCCGTTCCGCATCCTGACCGGCATCGAGGTCGACATCCTCGACGACGGCACGCTCGACCAGGACCCGGCGCTGCTCGCCGAGCTGGACGTCGTCGTGGCGAGCGTCCACTCCAAACTGCGCATGCCCGCGCGGGAAATGACGCGCCGCATGCTGGCGGCCGTGGCGAACCCCAGCGTGAACGTGCTCGGCCACTGCACCGGGCGGATCGTCCAGGGCGGCGGGCGGAGGGGGAACAAGCGGCCGGAGTCGGAGTTCGACGCCGGTCGGGTCTTCGCCGCCTGCGCCGAGCATGACGTCGCGGTCGAGATCAACAGCAGGCCCGAGC
>JBEHYF010000082.1:0-22973 GCA_048498315.1 Actinomycetota bacterium | reverse complement strand
TCATCGTCGCCTCGGTGCTGTACTACGCCTGGTCCGGTCCCGCGGCGCGCCTCGCCGCGCGGGCCGCCTGACCGCGTCCTCCGGCCCTGGCCGGCCGCCCGGCCGGCCAGGGCCGTGCCGGACCGACGCCGGGACGCTGTCTGGGCGGCCCGGCGCGAGACGTGGCCGGAGCCGCCCGCGCCGGCACAAGGGGGTGCCCCGGCCCCCGGGTGCGGGGCTGATCAGGAGGCGGCGCGTTCGGCGTGCGGGCCCGGGGCACGGCGGAGCGCCGCGGCGGCGGCCGCGTCGTCGGCCTCGCGGCGGGCCTGCCGCTCGGCCTCGACCTGCCGGAGGTACTGGTCGGTCTCCCGCTTGACCCGGTCGTCGTCCCAGCCGAGGACAGGGGCCATCAGGGCGGCCGCCTCGGGCGCGGCGGCGGCGCCGGAGTCCCACTCCTCGATCGCCACGCGGGTGCGGCGGTGCAGCACGTCCTCCAGGTGCAGGGCGCCCTCGTGCGACGCCGCGTACACGACCTCGGCGCGCAGGTAGTCGCCCGCGCCGCGGAGCGGCTCGCCGAGCGACGGGTCGGCCTCGATCAGCTCCAGGACCTCGTCGACGCAGGAGCCGTAGCGGTTCAGCAGGTGCTCGACGCGGGCGACGTGCAGACCGTGGCGGCGGGCGAGGCGGTGCCGGTCGTTCCACAGCACCTCGTAGCCGACCGCGCCGGCGATCGGCAGGCGGTGCGTCACCGACTCCGGGACGGCGGCGGGCAGGTCCCCGGCCGCGGCGTCGACGGCGTCCTTCGCCATCACCCGATAGGTGGTGAACTTCCCGCCGGCGATCACGGTGAGGCCCGGCACCGGATGGGCGACGGTGTGCTCGCGGGACAGCTTCGTGGTGTCCTCGGCCGCACCGGACAGCAGCGGCCGCAGCCCCGCGTACACCGCCTCGATGTCCTCGGGCACCAGCGGGGTGCGCAGCACCGCGTTGACGTGCTCCAGCAGGTAGTCGACGTCGGCCTGGCTGGCGGCCGGGCCGTCCTTGTCCAGGTCCCAGGCGGTGTCGGTGGTGCCGATGATCCAGTGCCGGCCCCAGGGGATGACCAGCAGCACGCTCTTCTCGGTGCGCAGGATCAGCCCGGTGTCCAGGTGGATGCGGTCGCGCGGCACGAGCAGGTGCACGCCCTTGGACGCCCGCACGGTCGGGCCGCCGCGCGCGCCGGCGAGCCGGCCGGCGTCGTCGGTCCACACGCCGGTGGCGTTGATGACGTGCCGGGCGCGTACCGCGATCTCGCGGTCGCCCTCCAGGTCGCGCACGCGCGCGCCGGTGACCCGCGCGCCCTCGCGCAGAAAGCCCACGGCCCGCGCCCGGGTGACGACCGTCGCGCCGTAGCCGGCGGCGGTGCGGGCCAGCGTCATCGTGTAGCGGGCGTCGTCGACCTGCGCGTCGAAGTACCGGATGCCGCCCACGAGCGCGTCGCCGCGCAGCGCCGGGGCGAGCTTGAGCGCGGCACGGTGGGTCAGGTGGCGGTGCCGCGGCATGGCCCGGGCCCCGCCCATCGTGTCGTACAGGCCGACACCGGCGCCCACATAGACGCGTTCCCACATGCGGTGCTTCAGCGGGTACAGGAACGACACCGGGCGTATGAGATGCGGCGCGATGCGGCTCAGCAGCAGGCCGCGCTCGCGCAGCGCCTCGCGGACCAGGGCGAAGTCGCGCTGTTCCAGGTAGCGCAGGCCGCCGTGGATGAGCTTGCTGGAGCGGCTGGACGTGCCGGCCGCCCAGTCGGCGGCCTCGACCAGCGCGACGGACAGGCCGCGCGACACGGCGTCGAGCGCCGATCCGGCACCCACGACGCCGCCGCCGACGACCAGCACGTCGAACTCGTCCTCGGCCAGCTCGCGCAGCGCCCGCTCGCGGTACGCCGGGTCCAGGGACACGGATCTCACGTTCTGCTCTCCTCGGTCGGGGCGGGCGGCGCGGCGCAGCGGGAGACCGCCGCACCGCCCGCCATCAGGAAGGGGACGGGGTGCCGCCCGGGGCGGCCGGAGAACCGCCGGGACGGCGCCGGACGGGCGCCGCCCCGGCGGCCGTACCGCGGTCACCGGGGCGGGCTCTCAGTCGACGTCGACCCAGTCGAGGGTTCGGCTCACCGCCTTCTTCCAGCCCGCATAACCCTTCTCGCGCTGTTCCTCGCTCCAGCGGGGCTCCCAGCGCTCGTCCTCGTTCCAGTTCTGGCGCAGCTCGTCGGTGCTGTTCCAGAAGCCGACGGCCAGCCCGGCCGCGTACGCGGCGCCGAGCGCGGTGGTCTCGGCGACGACCGGCTTGGACACCGGCACGCCGAGGATGTCCGCCTGCAGCTCCATGCACAGCCGGTTGGCGGTGATGCCGCCGTCGACGCGCAGCACGTCGAGGGCGACGCCGGAGTCCTGCCGCATCGCCTCGACGACGTCGCGGGTCTGGTAGCAGATCGACTCCAGCGTGGCACGGGCCAGGTGGGCGTTGGTGTTGTAGCGGGACAGACCCACGATCGCGCCGCGCGCGTCGGACCGCCAGTACGGCGCGAACAGGCCGGAGAACGCGGGCACGAAGTACACGCCGCCGTTGTCGTCGACCTGCCGGGCGAGCGTCTCGCTCTGCGCGGCGCCGGAGATGATGCCGAGCTGGTCGCGCAGCCACTGCACGGCCGACCCGGTCACCGCGATCGACCCCTCCAGCGCGTAGACCGGGCGCTGGTCGCCGAACTGGTAGCAGACGGTGGTCAGCAGGCCGTTCTTGGAGCGGACCGGCTCTGTGCCGGTGTTGAGCAGCAGGAAGTTGCCGGTGCCGTAAGTGTTCTTGGCCTCGCCGACGTCGAAGCAGACCTGCCCGACGGTGGCCGCCTGCTGGTCGCCGAGGTCGCCGGACAGCGGCACCTCGCCGCCGAGCGGACCCGAGGCGCGCGTGACGCCGTAGTAGTCCGGGTTGGAGGAGGGCCGGATCTGCGGGAGCATCTCCCTGGGGATCTTGAAGAACGACAGTAGCTCGTCGTCCCAGTCGAGGGTCTCCAGGTTCATCAGCATCGTGCGGCTGGCGTTGGTCGGGTCGGTGACGTGCACGCCGCCGTCGACGCCGCCGGTGAGGTTCCACAGCAGCCACGTGTCGGTGTTGCCGAAGATCGCCTCCCCCGCCTCGGCGGCGTCGCGGACCCCGTCGACGTTCTCCAGGATCCACTGGATCTTGCCGCCGGAGAAGTACGTGGCCGGCGGCAGCCCGGCCTTCCGCCGGATCACGTCGCCGCGCCCGTCCCGCTCCAGCGCCGAGGCGATGCGGTCGGTGCGGGTGTCCTGCCAGACGATCGCATTGTAGTACGGGCGGCCGGTGCGGCGGTTCCACACCACCGCGGTCTCGCGCTGGTTGGTGATGCCGAGGGCGGCCAGGTCGCTCGCGTTCAGGTCGGCCTGGCCCATCGCGGTCTCGATGACGGCCCGGGTGCGCTCCCAGATCTCGGTCGGGTTGTGCTCGACCCATCCGGGCTGCGGCATGATCTGCTCGTGCTCGAGCTGGTGCTTGGCCACCTCGTTGCCGCCGTGATCGAAGATCATGAAACGGGTGCTCGTGGTGCCCTGGTCAACCGCTGCAACGTAGTCGGCCATGGGGATATCGCCTTCTCTCTCGTTGTGGTCGTGTCGGCCCGCGCGGGTTCAGGCGGTGTGCGCCTGCTCGGCCTCGGTGGCCACGCGGCCCGGCTCCGGCGGCTCCGCCGGCGGCAGGAACCGGCCGACCATGGCCTCGTACAGGCCCGCGCCGAGGACGGCGCCGATGATCGGGCCGACGATCGGCACCCAGAAGTACAGCTCGCCGTACTGGTCTTTGAAGGCGGTGCGGTATCCGGTGATGAACTGGGCGATGCGCGGGCCGAGGTCGCGGGCCGGGTTGATGGCGTAGCCGGCGTCGGTGCCGAAGGCCATGCCGATCCCGACGACGATCAGGCCGATGATGAAGGGGGCCAGGTTGGCGGCGGGCGGCGTGTTGCGCAGGTCGGTGACGGCCACGATCAGGAACATCAGGATGGCGGTGCCGATCACCTGGTCGCGGAACGCCCCCCACTCGTGCACGGGCAGGCTGCCGTTGCCGGGCATCGTGGAGAACACGAACTGGCTCTTGAAGGTGTGGCCGGGGTCGAACTTGGCCAGCACCTCGCTGTAGTTCCACCGCACGATCAGCGCCGCCACGAACGCGCCCAGGATCTGGGCGATCGAGTACGGCAGCACCTTGCGCCAGGAGAAGCCCTTGAAGGCCGCCAGCGCGACGGTCACGGCGGGGTTCAGGTGCGCCCCGCTGATCCGGGCCGCCACGTACACGCCCAGGGTGACGCCCAGACCCCAGGCCCAGGCGATGCTGTCGTGGCCGCCGAGGGTGCCGTTGCCGGCGACGACCTGGGCGACCACGCCCAGGCCGAACAGGATGAGGATCAGCGTTCCCGCGAACTCGGCGGCCAGCTCGCCGGCCAGCCCTGGGATCTTCAGTCGGTCTGTCACGTCTCCTCCTAGGTGAGCTACCCGGCTTGGGGTACCGCGAGCCACCGCCGGCGAGGAGGCCGGCCGGCCCCCGTATGGCTGACCGGACGCTAAGTCGCGCAATTTAGAGGGTCAACAGACATATGCCGACATTGTCGAACACTGGCCCGTTGTGACTTCGACGGCCGAACGGCTACTGTCCTCTGGCTGTGATGCAAACCACAATTAACCCGGCAGATCGACCGACATGTTTCCGGCGAGTGCCGACATTGTCGAATCCATGCCGACGCCGGTACGATGACCGTCGTGCCAGGGCCGGTCCAGTCGATCGAACGCGCGGCGGCCATCCTGCGGCTGCTCGCCCGCGGCTCCGGCCGCCTGGGGGTCAGCGAGATCGCCGCCTCGCTCGGCCTGGCCCGCGGCACCGCCCACGGCATCCTGCGCACCCTGCAGGGCGTGGGCTTCGTCGAACAGGACGAGGAGACCGGCAAGTACAAGCTCGGCGCGGCGCTGCTGCACCTGGGCACCAGCTACCTCGACGTCAACGAGCTGCGCTCGCGGGCGATCAACTGGGCCGACGCGCTCGCCGCGCGCAGCGGCGAGGCGGTGCGCATCGGCACCACGCTCGACGACAAGGTGCTGGTCGTGCACCACGTCTTCCGGCCGGACGACACCCTGCAGACGCTCGACGTCGGCACGCTGCTGCCCGCCCACGCCACCGCGCTCGGCAAGGTCCTGCTGGCCTACGACGCGAACGCGGTGGCCCCCCGGAGCGACACGCCGTTCGAACCGTTCACCCGCCGTACGATCACGCGTCCCCGCGAGCTGGCCCGGGCGCTGGCGGAGGTCCGTGAGATGGGCTGGGCCGCCGAGGTGGAGGAGATGACCGCCGGCGAGGCCGGCATCGCCGCCCCGATCCGCGGCCAGGGCGGCCTGGTCGTCGGCGCGATGGGAGTGACGGGGGCCGTCGAGCGGATCTGCGACCCGCGCGGACGCCCCAGGCCGGCCCTGGTGACATACGTCCGCGACGCCGCACGCGCGGTCTCCCGCGACCTGGGCGCCGCGCGCTGGTGAGAGGGGACGCGATGGTGGACCGCTACGTCATGGCCGTCGACCAGGGCACGACGTCGACCCGTTGCATTCTCTTCGACCACGGCGGGCGGCTGGTGTCGGTCACCCAGCGCGAGCACAAGCAGCACTTCCCGCGGCCCGGCTGGGTCGAGCACGACGCCATGGAGATCTGGCGCAACCTCGAGCGCATCGCACCCGAGGCGGTCGCGCAGGCCGGCGTCGGCCGCGACCAGGTCGTCGCGCTGGGCATCGCCAACCAGCGCGAGACCACCGTGCTGTGGGACCGCCGTACCGGACGACCCATCGGCAACGCCGTCGTCTGGCAGGACACCCGCACCGACGCCCTGGTCGACGAACTCGCCGCCCGCCCCGACGCCGGCATCGTCCGCGAGCGCTGCGGCCTGCCGCTGGCCACCTACTTCTCCGCGCCGCGCGTCCGCTGGCTCCTCGACCACACCCCGGGCCTGCGCGAGCGCGCCGAGCGCGGCGACGTGCTGTTCGGCACGATGGAGAGCTGGCTGATCTGGAACCTCACCGGCGGGCCCGACGGCGGCGCGCACGTCACCGACGTCACCAACGCCAGCCGCACCCTGCTGATGGACATCACCACGCTCGACTGGGACGACGAGCTGCTGGCGTTCTTCGGCGTGCCGCGCGCGATGCTGCCGGCCATCCGCCCCTCCACCGAGACGTACGGCGTGGCCGCGAAGGTGCTGCCGGGGGTGCGCATCGCCGCCGCGCTCGGCGACCAGCAGGCCGCGCTGTTCGGGCAGACCTGCTTCGCCCCCGGCGAGGCCAAGTGCACGTACGGCACCGGCAGCTTCCTGCTGCTCAACACCGGCGCCGAGCCGGTGCGCTCCACGCACGGCCTGCTCACCACGGTCGGCTACCAGGTGCGCGGCGAGCCCGCGGTGTACGCGCTGGAGGGGTCCATCGCCATCACCGGGGCGCTGGTCCAGTGGTTCCGCGACGGGCTCGGGCTGATCGCCAGCGCGCCGGAGATCGAGACGCTGGCCCGCACGGTGGAGGACAACGGCGGCTGCTACATCGTGCCGGCCTTCTCGGGGCTGTTCGCGCCGTACTGGCGCAGCGAGGCGCGCGGCATCATCGTCGGCCTGACCTCCTACATCACCAAGGGCCACCTGGCCCGCGCGGTGCTGGAGGCGACCGGCTGGCAGACCCGCGAGGTGGTCGACGCGATGAACGCCGACTCCGGCCTGGCGCTCAAGGCGCTGAAGGTCGACGGCGGCATGACCGCCGACAACCTGCTCATGCAGTTCATCGCCGACGTGCTCAACGTGCCGGTCGTACGGCCGATGGCCGCCGAGACCGTCTCCCTCGGCGCCGCGTACGCCGCCGGGCTCGCCGTCGGCTACTGGGCCGACCTGGAGGGCCTGCGCCGCAACTGGCACCGCGCGTCCCAGTGGCTGCCGAGCATGGATCCCGCCCGTCGTGACGCCGAGTACGACAACTGGCGGCGGGCGGTCGAGCGCACCTTCGACTGGATCAAGCCCGGCGGCCGGTGACGGCCCGGCCGGCATCCGGCCCGGCCGTCACCGTGCGGCTCCGTGCCGCTCAGTACCAGTGGTGGGCCTGCCAGAACGACCAGGCCCGGCACGGGTCGCCGTAACGGGACCCGACGTAGGCCAGGCCCCAGGCGATCTGGGTCATGGCGTTGTTGCGCCAGTCGGGTCCGGCCGACGCCATCTTCGAGCCGGGCAGGGCCTGCGGGATGCCGTACGCGCCGCTGTAGGGGTTGGACGCGTGCTCGTTCCAGCCGCTCTCGTGGTTCCACATGGTCAGCAGCGACGGCCAGCAGCGGGCCCAGCCCCTCTTCGCGTTCAGCGTCTTGGCGTAGGCCTGGTTCTCCGCCGCGGTGGGGTTGTGGCTCATCCTCCGCTTGAGCGCCTCCCAGGCCCGCTTCTTCGCCAGGAGCCTGGCGCGCCTCTTCCGGTCGCGCTCAGCGGCCTTCTCGGCCGCGACCTCCTTCTGGTACGCGCGCTCGCGCGCCTTCGCCTCCTCCGCGGCCATCATCGGGTCCATCGTGTAGCCGCTCAGCTCTCGGGCCAGCTCGTTCGTGGACATGTCCGCGGCGGCGCCGGCCGGCGGTCTGCCCCTGCCGAAGTTGATATTGGCGACGATCGCCACCGCGATGACGACGACGAGGGTCAGGATCAGGCCGGTGCTGGTGGCGGCGCGACTGAGGAGGCGTATGCCGCGCGAGCCGGATTCATCCGTTCCGGGGGTGTCCGCACCGCGTCGGGGGCCGTGGTTAGAGCGGGACATAGTCATCTAGCTTGCACCACTCGTGACGCGTGTGCGGCCGTTTGTCTGATCTTGTCAGTGTGACGTAATACTTTTCGCGAGCTCATCCCGCGTCGGCGGGTCGGCGCCGCGCCGGCCGCAGGTCAGCGCCGCGGCGCGCGCGGCCGTCCCGCACACCTCCAGCACCAGCTCCGGCGGCGCGGACCGCAGGGCGGCGCGGCTCTCCGCGCCGAGCAGCCCGCGCTCGCGCAGCCCGGCCAGCACCGCGCTCATGTACGCGTCGCCGGCGCCGACCGTGTCGACGACGTCGGCCGGCGCTGCGGGCAGGCGGCGCGGCGACAGCCGGCCCGCCGCCACGATCGCGCCGTCCGCGCCGAGTGTCACGACGACCAGGCCCGCGCCGGCCGCGACCAGCTCCGCGGCGAACGCCTCCGGGTCGGCGCCGGGCCGCAGCAGCTCCAGGTCGGCGTCGCTGGCCTTGACCACGTCGGCGGCGCGCAGCAGCTCCTCGGCCCGGTCCCGGGCGTCCGGGACGCGCGCCATCACGTCCGGGCGGCAGTTCGGGTCGTAGCTGATCGTCGCCGTCGCGCGCGCCCGGTGGGCCAGCGCGGCGAGTCGCCCGGCACCGGGCGGCAGGACCGTCGCCAGCGAGCCGACGTGCAGTGCCGCGACGTCGCCGCCCGGGAGGCCGCGCAGCTCCGCGTCCGTCCACTGCCAGTCGGCGGTGCCGTCCAGCCGCAGGTCGAAGGCGGGCGGGGCGTCGCCGTGATGGTGCACGAACGCCACCGACGACGGCTCGGCCGCCCGCACGACGGCCTCCATGCCGACCCCGTTGCGCTCCAGATGGGCCCGCAGCAGGTGCCCGAACGGGTCGCCGCCGATGCGGGCCAGCATGCGCACCGGGACGCCCAGCCGCGCCAGCCCGACCGCGACGTTGGCGGGGCTGCCACCGGGCAGGGCCAGGTACGGCCCGTCGGGCCCCTCGGCGACCAGGTCCACGATCGCCTCGCCCGCGACGGCGACGGCTCGGGTGTCGGAGGCCACTTCTCTCCTCTGTCTCGGGGCGCGGCCCGGATCGGCCGTCCGGGCGCGCCGCATCGGGGGATGGCGGGGCGCGGCGGTCCGGCGCCCACGCCATCCGTATTCTCGGCATTCTCGGCGCGCGCCGATCGCGTCGCCGCCGGTGTGCCCGGGCGTTCGGACGTGCCGGTCACCGCGGGCGCGATGGGCACGGCGGGCCGCGTCCCGCGGCGACCGGCGTCCTCCCGGCCGGAGGCCTGCGGTCAGGACGTTCCGTTCAGGTTCCCGGGGGCCGCGCCGGTCATGATCGCGACCGCCTCGGCCATGTCGGTCTCGCCGGGCTTGACCACCGCGACGCGGCGGCCGAGGCGCTGGATGTGGATCCGGTCGGCCACGTCGAACACGGTGGGGATGTCGTGGCTGATCAGGATCACCGGCAGCCCGCGGTCCCGCACCTGCCGGATCAGGTCGAGGACCATCCCGGACTCCTTCACGCCGAGCGCGGCCGTCGGCTCGTCCATGATCACGACGTGCCGGGCGAACGCGGCGCTGCGCGCCACCGCGACGCCCTGCCGCTGCCCGCCCGAGAGGGTCTCCACGCTCTGCCGCATCGACCCGACACCGATCTTCAGGTCGCGCATGTGGTCGCCGGCCTCGGCCTGCATCCGCCCGGTGTCGAGCATGCGGAACACCCGGCCGAGCATGCCGGGGCGGCGGATCTCCCGGCCGAGGAACATGTTCGTGGCGATGTCCAGCGCCGGCGCGACCGCCAGGTCCTGGTACACCGTCTCGATGCCGGCCCGCCGCGCGTCCGCCGGGCTGTGGAAGCGCACCGGGCGGCCGTCCAGCCGGATCTCGCCCGCGTCGGGGATCAGCGCCCCCGACAGCGCCTTGATCAGGGTGGACTTCCCGGCGCCGTTGTCGCCGATCACCGCGAGGATCTCGCCGGGCATCAGCTCGAAGTCGGCGCCGTCCAGCGCGACCACGTGCCCGTACCGCTTGACGAGGCCGCGCGCCTCCATGATCGGGCCCGCGCCGCCGTTCGCCTCCTGGCTCACCTGCGCCTCCTTCGGCTGAACTGGTCGACGCCCACGGCGAGGATGACCAGGACGCCGGTGATCAGCACCTGGTAGATGGACGGGACGCCGGTGAGCTGCAGGCCGTTGCGGATCACTCCGACGATCAGCGCGCCGAACAGCACGCCGATGATGCTGCCGCGGCCGCCGAACAGGCTCACCCCGCCCAGCACCACCGCCGTGATGCTGTCCAGGTTGTCGGTCTGGCCGGCCTGGGGGTCGCCGACGGACGTGCGCCCGATCAGCAGCAGGCCGGCCACCCCGTAGATCGCTCCGGCGGCCGTGTAGACGGTCAGCAGCAGGCGCCGGGTGGCGATGCCGGTCAGCCGCGCGGCCTCGGGGTTGTCGCCGACCGCGTAGATGTGCCGGCCCGACGCCGTCTGCCGCAGCACGTACCAGGCCACCGCGAACATCGCGAGCATCACCACCGACCCGTACGTCACGTCGGTGTTGCCCAGCGGGAACGTGTCGCCGAGCGCCGTCAGCGTCTTGGGCAGCCCGGTGATCGTCTGTTCCTTGGAGTAGACGTGGGTGAGGGCGAAGGCGATGTTCCAGGTGCCGAGGGTCACGATGAACGAGGGCAGCCGCGCCATGGTCACCAGCGCCCCGTTGACCGCGCCGAAGAGCGTGCACACGGCGATGCCGATGAGGATCGCCAGGATCCCCGGCAGGCCGTTCCCGACGGCGAGCTTGGTCATCACGATCGTGCCGAACGCCATGACGGCGCCGTTCGACAGGTCGATGCCCGCGGTGAGGATGACGATGGTCTCGCCGATGGCGAGCGTGCCGACCTCCATCACCTGCTGCACGACCAGCGACAGGTTGGCGCCGCTCAGGAAGCGGTCGGAGCGGAGCGCGAAGTAGGCGCAGGCGATCAGCAGCGCGATCAGGGGGCCCACTGCGGGCAGGGTCAAGAACCCGGTGACCCGCGACAGGAGCCCGCTGTCGGGCGGCGTCTCCGTACGGTCGGTCGCGGTGGCTGCCGACATCGCCTCAGCCCCAGCAGTTGGCCAGGCCGAACTGGGCGTCCTTGGAGGGCACGCCCGGCTGCGGCTTCGCCGTGATCAGGTTGACGCCGGTGTCGGTGTAGCCACTGACCTTCTTGCCGGTCTTGGCGAACTCGGTGAGCGCGTCGACGCCCATCGTGGCCATCTTCAGCGGGTACTGCTGCGAGGTGGCGGCGATCTGCCCGGCCTGCACGGCCCGCACGCCGGTGCAGCCGCCGTCGATCGACACGATCATCGTGTTCTTGTCCTTACCGGCCGCCTTCAGCGCGGTGTACGCGCCGAGCCCGGCCGGTTCGTTGATCGAGTAGACGAGGTTGATGTCCGGGTTCTTCTGCAGGCAGTTCTCCATCGCGGTCTGGCCCTTCGCCTGGTCGCCCTGGGTGTACTGCTCGCAGACGATGCTCGGGTCGCCCTCCTTGATGCCGAAGCCCTGCAGGAAGCCGTTGTGGCGGAGCACGCCGACGGTGATGCCGGGGTTCAGGTCGAGCATGGCGATCTTCGCGGGCTTCCCGCCGAACGCGGCCTTGGCGTACCTGCCGATCAGGACGCCGGCGTTGAAGTTGTTGGTGGCGAACAGCGCGTTGGCGGCGTTCTGCGGGTCGGGCGGCGTATCGAGCGCGATCACCTCGATGCCCTTCGCGCGGGCCTTCTGGATGCTGGGCACGATCGCCTTCGTGTCGCTCGGCACGAGCAGGATGCCCTTGACCCCGGCGACGATCATGTTCTCGATGGCGGTGACCTGGCTGGCGTTGTCGCCGTCGAACTTGCCGGCCGCCGTCATGAGCTTGACGCCCTTGGCCTGGGCCTCCTTCTCGGCCCCCTCCTTCATCTTCACGAAGTACGGATTCGTGTCGGTCTTGGTGATCAGTCCGATCGTGATGTCCTTGCTCGACCCCTTCGCGCCGCTGCCGCAGCCGGCCGCGACGAGAGACAGGGCCGCCAGGCCCACGACCAGGCCGTGACGCCGCCGGCTCGCCGTCGAGATGCGCTTCATTTCCAGACTCCTTCGCCGCCCGGACTCCTTGCCCGCGTCCTGGGACGGCCGCGCCATGTCGCCCGGCCGTTGCCGCCAGGTTTCGGAAACGTTTCCAGGAAACGTTTCCGAGAATGTAGAACCCGCGCATACTGTCTGTCCAGAGGTCCGGCACGATCGGTACCGGCCCGTATCGGGGGTGGAGGAACGCGTGGCGAGCATCTCGGGCGATGACGGCGGGCCGGCGGGCCGCCGGGCCACCATGCGCGACGTCGCACGGCGGGCGGGCGTCGGCCTGGCCACCGTCTCCCGGGTGGTCAACGGCGCGCCGGGCGTCGCGCCCGAGCTGATCGAGCGGGTCACCGAGGCGGCCCGCGCGCTCGGGTACCGCCGCGACGTCACCGCCAGCAGCCTGCGCCGCGCCGACCGGCGCACCGCGACGATCGGGCTGGTCCTCGAAGACGTCGCGAACCCGTTCTCCTCCGTGCTGCACCGCGCCGTCGAGGACGCCGCCCGCGCCGAGCACATCCTCGTCCTGGCCGGCAGCAGCGACGAGCACCCCGAACGCGAACGCGAGCTGATCGACGCGTTCACCCTCCGCCGCGTCGACGGGCTGATCGTCATCTCGACCGGCGGGACCGACGCGGAGCTGGCCGCCGCCCGTGACCACGGCACCCCGATCGTGTGCGTCGACCGGTTCGTCGACCTCGACCGCGTGGACACCGTCACCGTCGACAACCGCGAGGGCACCCGCGAGGCCGTGCGGCGGCTGCGCGAGCTCGGCCACCGCCGCATCGGGTTCCTCGGCGACATCCGCTCCATCTGGACCGCCCGGGAACGCTACGCCGGCTACCGTGACGCGCACGCCGCCGACCCGATCGACGACCGGCTCGTCCGGCGCGACCTGCACAGCGTCGAGACCGCCGAGCGGGCGGCCCGCGACCTGCTCACCTCCGCCGACCCGCCGACCGCGCTGTTCGCCGCGCAGAACCTGCTCACCATCGGGGCCCGCCGGGCCCTGCAGGAGCTCGGCCGCCAGGATGACGTCGCGCTCATCGGCTTCGACGACTTCCCGCTCGCCGACATGCTGCGGCCCGGCGTGTCGGTGGTCGCCCAGGAACCGGCCCAGGTCGGCTTCATGGCCGCGCACCTGCTGCTCAGCCGCATCAACGGCGGCGCGGACCGCCCTGCCCACCATGCCGTCGTCCCGACGCGATTCGTCCCCCGCGGCTCCGGCGAGATCCCCCCGCCGCGCTGACCCGCCCCCACGCGATCCGGATCAAGGGCGGATCCCGTTTCGTCGCGTCGCGTGGCCGCGCGGCCCGGCGATCGCCCGCTCTTCCAGGCGTGTTCCCGGTGTACCGGGGCGGTGGCGGGCGTTCACCGATTTTCCACCACGCTGGATGGATCTTTCACCTCGCGGTCACCGCCGGCGCGTGCACGCTCTCGTTCATGGCCGACATTTTCGTGCTTTTGGGAATCGTAGGTTTCGCACTTGCGATGCTGGGCCTGATCAGAGGGCTCGAACGCATATGAGTGCCGCCGACGGACTGCTGCTTGCCGTATCGATCACGGTGTTCATCTATCTGGGCGTGGCCCTGTTCAAGGCGGAGTGGTTCTGATGGCCTTCACGTGGACGATCGTCGCCTTCATCGTCGTGCTGGGGCTGTGCTGGCGCTTTCTCGGCGCGTACATGGTCGCCGTGTACGAGGGGCGAGCCAGGTGGCTGGCCTGGATGGAGCGGCCGATCTACCGGGCGCTCCGCGTCGATCCGGAGAATGAGCAGAGCTGGCAGCGGTATGCCGGGTCGTTGATCGTCTTTTCCTCCGTGGCGCTGGCGATCACCTATGGCATCTTCCGCCTGCAACGTCACCTGCCGTTCAATCCGCAGCATCTGGGCGCCGTCGCGCCGGCGCTGTCCTGGAACACGGCGGTCTCGTTCGTGACGAACACGAACTGGCAGGCCTATTCCGGCGAGGCGACGATGTCGTACCTGTCGCAGATGGGCGGGCTGGCGGTTCAGAACTTCCTGTCCGCCGCAGTCGGCATGGCGGTCGCGGCGGCGCTCATCCGCGGTATCGCGCGCAAGGGCGCGGCGACGATCGGCAACTTCTGGGTCGACTTCGTACGGGGCACGATATATGTGCTGCTGCCGATCGCGTTCGTCGCCGCGATCGTGTTCATCGGGCAGGGCGCGCTCGAGACGCTGTCCGGTCCGGCGCATGTGCACGACGCGCTCAACGGCGTCGACCAGACGCTGCCGCGCGGCCCGATCGCCTCCCAGGAGGTGATCAAGCAGTTGGGCACCAACGGCGGCGGATTCTTCAACGCCAACGGCGCCGGACCGTTCGAGAACCCGACCGGGCTGACGAACTTCCTGTCCATCGTGCTGATCCTGTGCATCCCGGTGTCCTTCACCTACACCTTCGGCAAGATGGTGCTCAGCGTCCGCCAGGGCGTGGCGATTCTGGCGGTGATGGCGGTGCTGTTCGGCGGGTGGCTGACGATGGCCGCGGTCGCCGAGCACCAGGGCAGTCCGGCAGCGGCCGCCGCCGGGGTCGACCAGCGCGCGATCGGCAATATGGAGGGCAAGGAGACCCGGTTCGGCGTGCTCTCCTCAGCCCTGTACAACGTGACCTCGACGCAGACCTCGACCGGTAGCGTCGACTCGGCCGCCGATTCCTACACGCCGATCGGCGGGATGGCCATGCTCACCGGGATGATGCTGGGCGAGGTCAGCCCGGGTGGCGTCGGTTCGGGTCTGTACTCGATGCTGCTGTTCGCGGTGATCACCGTGTTCATCGGCGGATTGATGGTCGGACGAACACCGGAGTATCTCGGCAAGAAGATCCAGGCGAAGGAGGTGAAGCTCGCCGCCCTCGGGGTGCTGGTCATGCCGATCACGGTGCTGGTGCTGACCGCGATCGCGGTCTCGGTTCACGCCGGGCGGATCGGGCCGCTCAACGCCGGGCCGCACGGGTTCTCCGAGATCCTCTACGCCTACACCTCGCAGACCAACAACAACGGCTCCGCGTTCGGCGGGCTGAACGCCAACACCGCCTTCTACAACATCACCGGGACGATCGGTCTGCTGATGGGCCGTTTCGCGATCATCGTGCCGGTGCTGGCACTGGCGGGGAGTCTCGCCGCGAAGCGGCCCGTGCCCGCGTCTTTGGGCACCTTCCGTACGGATCAGCCGATGTTCGTCGGGCTCCTGACCGGCGTGGTGCTGATCGTCGGCGCTCTGACGTTCTTCCCGGCCGTGGCGCTGGGGCCGATCGTGGAGCAGCTCAGTCACGGGAGGTTCTTCTGATGTCGTGCCCGGTCGGGTCGATGCCGTCGGCCCGTCAGCTGGAAAGGATGTCGTGATGCCGGACCTCAGGGTCGCTCACACCGACCGTCCTGACGAATTCGGAAGCTCCACTGATCGAGGTGGTACGGTCCGGCGCGGGGTCGTGCACCGGCGCAGCCTGTTCGACGGGCGCATCCTGCGTGTCGCCGCCGTCGACGCCGTACGCAAACTCGACCCCCGCATCCAGATCAAGAACCCGGTCATGTTCGTTGTCGTGATCGGCGCTGTGATCACCTTTTTGGAGGCGATAGCGCATCCGAGTGTCTTTTCCTGGTCGGTGGTGATCTGGCTGCTGCTGACCGTGTTGTTCGCCAACTTCGCCGAGGCCATGGCCGAGGGGCGTGGTAAGGCGCAGGCGGACGCGCTGCGCAGGACACGCAGCGAGACCGCAGCCCGGCGGCTGCGGCCCGACGGCGGTGAGGAGCGGCTGCCGGCCGCCGAGTTGTCAGTCGGCGACGTGGTGGTCTGCGAGGCCGGTGACGTCATCCCATCCGATGGGGAGATCATCGAGGGAGTGGCGTCGGTCGACGAATCGGCGATCACCGGCGAATCCGCCCCGGTGATCCGTGAGTCCGGTGGCGATCGCTCCGCCGTGACCGGCGGCACCAGGGTGCTTTCGGACCGGATCGTCGTACGGATCACCGCGCAGCCGGGAGAGACGTTCCTGGACCGGATGATCGCGTTGGTCGAGGGTGCCGAGCGACGTAAGACACCGAACGAGGTCGCGCTGACGATCCTGCTCGCCGCGCTGACCATCATCTTCGTCCCGGTCGTGGTCGTGCTGCAGCCCTTCGGCACGTTCGCCGGGGCCGAGGTGTCGGTCATCGTGCTCGTCGCGCTGATCGTCTGCCTGATTCCGACCACCATCGGCGCGCTGCTGTCCGCGATCGGTATCGCCGGAATGGACCGGGTGGTGCAGCACAACGTCCTGGCGATGAGCGGACGCGCTGTCGAGGCCGCGGGTGACGTGCAGACGCTCCTGCTGGACAAGACCGGCACGATCACCTTGGGCAACCGGATGGCCGCGGCGTTCCACCCGGTCGGCGACTGCGACGAGCGCGAGCTGGCCGCCGCCGCCCAGCTCGCCTCGCTCGCCGACGAGACCCCGGAAGGGCGCTCGATCGTCGTGCTCGCGAAGCAACGCTACGGCCTGCGCGAACGCGACCTGGGGCCCGAGCACGTGTTCGTCCCGTTCAGCGCGACCACCCGCATGTCGGGTCTCGACACCGACGGCCGGCAGATCCGCAAGGGAGCGGCGGACGCCGTCAAGCGCTGGGTGAGCGAGCAGGGCGGGTCGTCGCCCGCGGGCCTGGACCCGATCGTCGAACGGGTCGCCCGCGCCGGCGCCACGCCCCTGGTCGTGGCCGACGAGTCCCGCGTCCTGGGAGTGATCGAACTCAAGGACGTCGTCAAGCAGGGCATCGTCAAGCGCTTCGCCGAGCTGCGCGCCATGGGCATCCGCACGGTGATGGTCACCGGCGACAACCCCCTGACCGCCGCCGCGATCGCGCAGGAGGCCGGGGTGGACGACTACCTCGCCGAAGCCACTCCGGACGCGAAGCTCCAGCTGATCAAGGACGAGCAGCGCGGCGGCAAGCTGGTCGCGATGACCGGAGACGGCACCAACGACGCCCCCGCGCTCGCCCAGGCCGACGTCGGCGTCGCGATGAACACCGGCACCAGCGCCGCCAAGGAGGCCGGCAACATGGTCGACCTCGACTCCAGTCCGACCAAGCTGATCGAGATCGTGGAGATCGGCAAGCAGTTGCTGATCACCCGCGGTGCGCTGACGACGTTCTCCATCGCCAATGACGTCGCCAAGTACTTCGCGATCATCCCGGCGCTGTTCGCCGGTACGTATCCGCAGCTGGAGAGCGTGAACATCATGCGGTTGCACAGCCCGCAGAGCGCGGTGCTGTCCGCGGTGATCTTCAACGCCCTGGTGATCGTCGCGCTGATTCCACTCGCCCTGCGAGGGGTGCGGTTCCGTCCTACGGGGGCGACCGCGATCCTGCGCCGCAACGTGCTCGTCTACGGCGTGGGCGGGCTCGTCGCCCCGTTCGTGTTCATCAAGCTGATCGATCTGGTACTCACGGTGCTTGGAGCGTACTGATGCTGTCGAACCTGCGACGGGCGGTCACCGTATCGGCGATCTTCTTCCTCCTCCTCGGGCTGGCTTACCCGCTGGCCGAGACGGCCATCGGACAGGCGTTCTTCCACCACCGGGCCAACGGGTCGCTCACCGCGCACGGCTCGCCGCTGATCGGGCAGAAATGGTCGGGACCGCGGTGGTTCCACGGCCGGCCCGACGCCGACGACCCCACCGCGACCGGAGGATCCAACCTCGGCCCACGTTCGAAGAAGCTCGTACAGGTCTACGAGCAGCGGATCGCCGGTCTGAAGAAGCAAGGCGTCACCGTGACTCCCGGTCTGGTGGCGGCCTCGGGCAGCGGCGTCGACCCCGACATCTCCCCGGCCGACGCCTACGCCCAGGCGCCGTCGGTGGCCAAGGCCCGGGGGCTGCCGCTCGGCCGTGTACGAGCGCTCGTCGCCGGTCAGGTGCGCGGGCCGCAGTATGGATTCCTCGGTGCCGCGCACGTCAACGTCCTGCGGCTCAATGAAGCGCTCGCCGCACTCCACTGATCTCGTCGACATGACCAGAGGGATCGACGACGCTGGCGGCCCGCCCATCGAGCCCGTCGCCGATATCGCGCGGATCCGGGCCGGGCTGGCGTTCGACGTCCGCGGCGTCATCGGCTCGACCCGGGTGATCCGGGTCGGGCGAAGCCCGGCGTACTGCTGCACCCTCGTCGACGGCACGGGGAAGATCGAGCTGTTCTTTCTCGGCCACGCCATCGTGGACGAGCTGCGCACCGGTGCCTCGTGCGCCGTCAGCGGCCGGGCGGCCATGCGGGCAGGCCGGCCGGTCGCGTGGAATCCCCGCTACCGGCTCGACCGGGCCCCGGCGGGCAGGCATCCCGACCAGGTGCGCCCCGTGGACGAGGCCGGCGCCCGCGGACCGACGCTCGTACAGGCCGCCGTGAACGTCGCGTCGGCCGCTCGGCACGCGCGCGAGCCGGCCGAGGCGACGGGGCGGCTCCGGATCTATCTGGGCGCCGGCGTCGGCAAGACGTACGCGATGCTCGACGAAGCCCGGTGCCGCCGGCGGCGTGGCGCCGATGTGGTCATCGCCGCGGTGGAGCCGCACGGACGACCCGCGACCGAAGCCCAGGCCGGCGGCCTGGAGGCGGTGCCGCGCAAGGTCGTCGAACACCACGGTGCCCGGCTCGAGGAGCTGGACGTCGAGGCGGTGCTCGCCCGCCGCCCCGAGGTGGCGCTGGTCGACGAGCTGGCCCACAGCAACGCGCCTGGGTGCGGGCGTAACGAGAAGCGCTGGCAGGACGTGCTCGAGCTGCTCGCCGCCGGCATCGACGTGATCACGACGGTGAACGCCCAGCACATCGAGAGCCTGGCCGACGTGGTCGAGCGGATCAGCGGAATCCGGATCCGCGAGCGCGTGCCCGACGTCGTCATCCGCAGCGCCGACCGGATCGAGCTGGTCGACTCCTCGCCCGAGCAGCCACGCCGCCGCATGTCACACGGCGATGTCTACGCGCCCGAGCAGGCCCGCACGGCCCTGGACGGATTCTTCCGGACCGAGAACCTCGCGGCCCTGCGCGAACTCGCCTTGCATCTCATGGCGGACGAAACGATCGGCGAGCTCGGCGAGCGGCGGCTTCCCGGCGAGGGCGCCGAGCGGATGCTTCTCGGGGTCACACCGGCACCCGGAGCCGACGCGGTGCTGCACCGCGCGGCCCGGATCGCCGCCCGCATTCGGGGCGATCTGCATGTGGCCCATGTCGTGCCGGCCGATGCCAGGACGGTCGACGGGCGCGTCGTGAAGCTGCGTGCCCTCGCCGGAGACCTCGGCGCTCAGTGGACCGACCTCGCCGGCGACGACCCGGCCGCCGCGCTCCTGGACTTCGCCCGGCGTCACCAGATCACCCAGGTCATGGTCGGGCCCGGCCGGCGCGGCCGGTGGCGGCGGATCCTCGGTGGAGGCTCCACCGTCCGGCGGCTCAGCCGGTCGGCCGGCCATGCCGGAATCGACGTGCACATCGTCGCCTCGCCGGGCGACGCCGACGGGTAGCCGGCGGCCTCCCGGTGTGGACCGCGATGCCGCCAAATGTGATCCTTACCGGAGAGCGATGATCGTGCGCGGCACAGGGCAGAGGGATCAGGAGACGAGCACCGCCATCCGGAATGGCATCGCCGGGGCGATCGCGGCCCTGGCGAGCACGGCCGTGCTGACGGCGGCCATGCTGCCGCTGCGGGACGACGTGAGCATCGCCACGACCGCGCTGGTGTTGGTCGTACCGGTGGTGGTCGGCGTCGTCATCGGCGGCTTTCCGGTCGGCGTGTTCAGCGTCATCGTCGGATTCCTCATCTATGACTTCTTCTTCATTCCGCCGTACCTGACCCTCGACGTCGGTGCGCCCCAGAACTGGGCCGCGCTGGGGGTGTACGCCGTGGTCATGCTGCCTGTCGCGCGCGTCGTGGCGGGAATGAACACCGCCCGCGGGCAGGCGCGAGAGCGGGGCATGCAGATCCGCCAGCTGTTCGAGCTCTCCACGTCGCTGGTCGAGGACAAGCCGCTCGAGGAGCTTTTGACGATCATCGTGACGACGCTGCGCGATGTCTTCGATGCTGAGCAGGTCGCGCTGCTGCTGCCCCGCGACGACAAGCTCGAGATCGTCGCCTCCGCTGGCGCGATCTTGACCGAGGAGGATCGGCACCGGCTCGAGGGAACTCCGGGCCGGCCCGGCAGCCTGGACACGGACGGCCGGCGGCGCACCGGCCCCCTCCGGTTCGCGCTGGTCGCCGCCGGGCGACCGGTCGGCATGCTGACCGTCTCCGGCATCGCCATCAGCGACCAGCAACGCGAGCCGTTGCTTCTGTTCGCCAACCAGATCGCGCTGGCGGTCGAACGGGCCCAGCTACGCGAACAGGCCCTTCGCGCGGAACTGACCGAGGAGATGGAGCGCCTGGCCCGCACACTGGTCGCCGCCGTCTCCCACGACCTGCGCGCCCCGCTGTCGTCGATCAAGGCCGCCTCGTCCACCCTCACCGACCCGCAACTGAGCGAAGAGCTGGACCGCCGCGCCCGGCGCGAACTCGCGACCCTGGTCGACGCCCAGGCCGACCGGCTCGCCGCCCTCGTCACCAACCTGCTCGACATGAGCCGCGTGCAGGCCGGAGTGCTACGGCCGCGGACGAGCATCGCCGACCTGCGTGACGTCATCGACACCGTCCTCGCCGAGCTCCCGGCCCGTGATCAGCCGCCGCTCCTCGACCTGCCGGCCGACCTCCCGCTCATCGACGTAGACGTCGTGCTGATCGGCCGAGTGCTGACCAACTTGATACAGAACGCCGTACGGTACTCACCGAAGGGAAGTCCGATCACCATCGCCGCCCGGCATACCCGCCCGGACGTGATCACGGTATCGATCACCGACCGCGGCCCGGGCGTCAGCCCGGACCGGCGCAGCGAGATCTTCGGATTGTTCATCCGGCGGCGCGGGGACACCGGAACCGGCCTGGGCCTGGCCATCGCGAAGGCCTTCATCGACGCCCACCGGCAGCGCATCTGGGTCGAGGACGCCCCTGGAGGCGGAGCACGCTTCTGCTTCACCCTTCCCATCGCCGCAGAGCTGACGGAGAGCCGCTGACATGGCCGCTATTTTGATCATCGACGACGACATCGCGCTTCTCAACGCCTGCCGGGTCGGGTTGCGGGCACTCGGACACGAGGTACGCACCGCGGAGACCGGCGATGAGGGATTGTCCGCCGTCGCGCTGGACCGGCCGGACGTGATCATCTTGGATCTCGGCCTACCCGATCGCGACGGTATGGAGGTCTGCACGCGCATCCGCGGCTGGACGGATACCCCCATCGTCGTCCTTTCCGCCGACGGCTCCGAGGATCGCAAGGTCGAAGCGCTCGACGGTGGTGCCGACGACTACATGACCAAACCCTTCGGCATGCGCGAACTCGACGCCCGGCTGCGCGTCGCGCTGCGCCATCACGCCGCCGGGTCCGGCGACGACCACGGCAGCCGGCTGCAAGCCGGGGAACTCGTCCTCGACCTGCGGCACAATGAGGCCGCCTTCCGGGGCGAGCCGCTGGATCTCACGCCCAAGGAGTTCGATTTCCTGGCCTACCTCGCCCGTCATGTCGGCAAGGTCTGCACACGCCGCATGATCATGGAGAACGTGTGGGGCCCTGCCTACGCGAACGACATGCATTACCTCAAGGTCTACGCCTACCGCATCCGCAAGAAGCTGCACGACGAACAGGGTCACTTCCTGCAGAACGACCCTTCCGTGGGATATCGCCTCAACGTCGCCGACGTCTGAGGGCGGTGGCTGGAGCCGCGGGCGCCTCACCGGCCGGCCGGGCCGTTCGCCACGCGGCCGTCCCCGCCCGTTCGCCGCGCTCGTCCGGGGGCGAGATTCCCCGCCCGGCGCACCGCCCGGACCCGCGTGCGGTGCGGTCGCCGGATACGGCCACGCGGGCCGGGTCCGGATGCCGAACCCGGGAAATGGGTAATGCCCACTTGGATAAATTCTGTTTCGACGCCATGACTTAAGCCGGGTACCGTCATGCGACGCCATTCCCGATCTCAGCCTGGTCGGCGCCACCGATCCGTACCGGATCCGGGGCCTCATGCCCGCCGGCTACCTGCCGGTCCTCAACCGGCTCCTCCACGAGTCCGGGCTGCGTCCGGGAGAGCTGGACGCGGCGCACGTGATCGTCGGCTTCGGCGACGACGGCACGATCGCGGTGCACCTGGCCTACCTGCCCGCGCAGCGTGACATCGCGTTCCTCGTGCCGTCGGACCTGCTGTCCGACGAGGAACGCGGTCGCGGCTCCACCTCGGGCTGAGCGGCGGACCGGCGGCCGCGCTACGGTGCGGAATCGAGCGGTGCGGCGAGGACCTCGGCCAGATGGGCGGCGCGGCGGCCGGTCAGGTGGGCGATCTGGGTGCGGCAGCTGAATCCGTCGGCGAGCACGATCGTGTCGTCGCCGGCCGCGCGGACGGCCGGGCCGAGCACCCGCTCGCCGACGGCGCGCGACACGTCGTAGTGCCCGCGCTCGAAGCCGAAGTTGCCGGCCAGCCCGCAGCAGCCGGAGTCGGGCACCTCGACGTCCACACCGGCCTTGGCGAGCAGCCGCAGATCGGCGTCCTGGCCGAGCTCGGCGTGCTGGTGGCAGTGGATCTGCGCGATCGCCCGGCGCTCCGCCCGCGGCGGCGTCCAGCCGGACTCGTCCACGAACTCGGCGAACGTCCGCACCGTCAGCGCGGACGCACGCGGGTCGTCCGGCAGCAGCCGGGGCAGGTCGCCGCGCAGGGCGGCGGTGCAGCTCGGCTCCATGCCGACGACCGGCACCCCGCGCTCGGCGTACGGCGCCAGCGCGGCCAGGCTGCGCCGCGCGACGCGCCGGGCCACGCCGAGCTGGCCGGTGCTGATCCAGGTCAGGCCGCAGCAGACCGGGCCGCGCGGCAGCACCACCTCGTACCCTGCGTCCTCCAGCACCCGCACGGCCGCCCGGCCCGCGGACGGGCTGAAGAAGTTCGTGAACGTGTCCGGCCACAGCAGGACCTGGCCGCGGCCCGCGCCCGCGCGGGCCGGTGCTGTGTTCCTGCGCTTCCGCGAGCACAACACCCT
>JBEHYF010000081.1:0-23319 GCA_048498315.1 Actinomycetota bacterium | reverse complement strand
ATCGTCATCGGGAACTCCTCGACGAACCGCACGTATCGCGGGATCTTGAAGTGCGCGAGGCGGCCCCGGCAGTACTCCCGCACGTCCTCCTCAGTCAGCTCCGCGCCCTCCCGCAGCTTCACCCAGGCGCACAGCTCCTCGCCGTAGCGGGCGTCCGGAACCCCGATGACCTGGACGTCCTCGATCGCCGGGTGCCCGTACAGGAACTCCTCGATCTCGCGCGGGTAGAGGTTCTCCCCGCCCCGGATCACCATGTCCTTGATGCGGCCGACGATGTTGACGTAGCCGGCGTCGTCCATGGTGGCCAGGTCGCCGGTGTGCATCCAGCGGGCGGCGTCGATCACCTCGGCGGTGCGCTCGGGGTCCTCCCAGTAGCCGAGCATGACCGAGTAGCCGCGGGTGCACAGCTCGCCGGGGGTGCCGCGCGGCACCGTGAGCCCGGTCGCCGGGTCGATGATCTTCACCTCGATGTGCGGGTGCACGCGCCCGACCGTGGAGACCCGGCGCTCCAGCTCGTCGTCGTGGCGGGTCTGCGCCGACACCGGCGAGGTCTCGGTCATCCCGTAGCAGATCGTCACCTCGTGCATGTGCATCTCCGAGACGACCCGCTTCATCACCTCGACCGGGCATGGCGAGCCCGCCATGATCCCGGTGCGCAGGGACGTCAGGTCGTACTCGGAGAAGTCCGGCAGCTCCAGCTCGGCGATGAACATGGTCGGCACGCCGTACAGCGAGGTGCACCGCTCGGCCTGCACGGCCTTCAGCGTGGCCGCCGGGTCGAAGGTCGGCGCCGGGATCACGATGCACGCGCCGTGCGTGGTGATCGCCAGGTTGCCCAGCACCATGCCGAAGCAGTGGTAGAACGGCACCGGGACGCACACCCGGTCGATCTCGGTGTACCGGCACAGCTCCCCGATGAAGAACCCGTTGTTCACGATGTTGTGGTGCGACAGCGTCGCGCCCTTCGGGAAGCCGGTCGTGCCGGAGGTGTACTGGATGTTGATCGGGTCGTCGGGCGACAGCTCCGCCATCCGCTCCGTCAGGCGCGCCGGGTCGAGCGCCGCGCCCGCCTCGAACAGCGCGTCCCACTCGCCCGAGCCGAGGTAGATCACGCGATCGAGGCCGGGCAGCTCGGGGCGGATCTCCTCGATCATGCCGCGGTAGTCGCTGGTCTTGTACGCCGCCGCGCTCACCAGGAGTTTCACGCCCGACTGGCGCAGCGCGTACGCCGCCTCGTGGGTGCGGTAGGCCGGATTGATGTTGACGAGGATGGCGCCGATCTTGGCGGTGGCATATTGCAGGAGCACCCACTCGGGGTTGTTCGGCGACCAGATCCCCACCCGGTCGCCCTTCTCGATCCCGTCCGCGATCAGGCCGCGGGCCAGCAGCCCGACCTCGTCGTCGAACCGCCGGTATGTCCACCGCCGCCCGCTCGGCAGGTCGACGAGCGCCTCGCGGTCCGGGCACGCCGAGGCGGTGCGTTCGAGGTTCTGGCCGATCGTCTCGCCGAGCAGCGGAAGATCGGAGGTGCCGTGGCTGTAGGACGGACGGGTCATGGGGGGCCTCCTTCGGCGCGCTCACCGGCATCCTGCACCCTTACCGGTACGCCGCATAAGGGGCTGATTTCCGGGGGGACGTCGCTGCACCGCGGGATGGCCTACGCTCTTTGTTCGGAGGGGCACGAAGCAATGCAGAGATCTACGCGAGAACGGATCGTCGCCGAGGCGCTCCGGCTGTTCGCCGAGCGGGGCTACGCCGCGACGTCCGTCGCGGAGATCGAGGCCGCGTCCGGCCTGTCGCCGGGCGCCGGCGGGCTGTACCGCCACTTCCGGTCGAAGGAGGAGGTGCTGGCAGCCGCCGTGCGCGAGCACATCGCCCGTACGGCCCAGCAGATCTCCTCCACCTTCCAGCAGGCGGCCGCGGTCGAGAGCGAGCCGCTGGTCGACAGGCTGCGGCTGGCCGCGCAGGTCGGCCTGGCCAAGATGCGCGAGGAGGCCGACCTCATCCGCGTGCTCTTCCGCGACCTGGACAAGTTCCCGAACCTGGTCGCCGAGATGCGCGAGGGCATCGTCACGCCGCTGTACGCGGTGATCGCCAAGTGGCTGGCCGGCCAGCCCGAGATGGCCGGGACCGACGAAGACTGGGACGCCCTCGCGCTCGCGCTCGGCGGCGCGATCGTGAACTACTGGCTCGCCTGCGACACCCTGTACGAGGCACCGAGCCGCGTCGACGAGAATCGCTTCATCGACGGCTGGGCCCGGCTCGCGATGGGCCTGGCCTGCCCGACCGCCCAGACGGTCCAGTAGCGCTCAGCGGACCAGGCGGGCCAGCAGGGCCGAGGCCGCCGTGATGCCGGCCGCGGCGGCGACCAGCAGCACCCCCACGTCGAGGGCCAGGTTCCCGCGGGTGCCGATGAGCAGGTACCGCAGGGCGTCGACCTCGTAGCTCAGCGGGTTGACGTGGCTGATCACCCGCAGCCACGACGGCATCAGCGCGACCGGGTACAGCGCGTTCGAGCCGAAGAACAGCGGCATCGTGATCGCCTGCCCGATGCCCATCAGCCGGTCCCGGGACATCGCCAGGCCCGCGATCGTCATCGACAGGCAGGAGAAGAACGCCGTCCCGAGCATCACGATCAGCACGACGCCGAGCCAGCGCAGCGGATTCGCCGTCAGCGTCACGCCGAGGATCACCGACAGCACGAGGATCGCGACGGCCTGGGTGAGCGCCCGCACGCCCGCCGCGAACGCCTTACCGGTCACCAGCGCGGCCCGCGGCGTCGGCGTGACGAGCAGCTTGGCGAGCACACCCGCGTCCCGCTCCCAGATGATCTGGATGCCGTAGAAGATCGCGATGAACAGGGTGGACTGGGCGAGGATGCCGGGCGCCAGGTAGTCCAGGTACGGTACTTTCCCGGTCGGGATGGCCCGGATCCGGGAGAACGTCTCGCCGAAGATCAGCAGCCACAGCGCCGGCTGGATCGCCCGGGTGTACAGCTCCGTGCGGTCGTGCCGCATCTTCTGCAGCTCGACGAGGCACATCGCCACCACGCGGGCCGCCAGCAGCCGCCAGGCGGCCCGTGGCGGCGGCGTCTCAGCCGAGACGGCCGGCGGTGCGGCGAGTGCGGCGGACGTCGCGGAAGTCGCCTGCCGGCTCGTCGAGCCGGTCTCCGGTGTAGGCACGGAAGACCTCCTCCAGCGTCGCTCCGGGTTCCAGACCCGACTTCAGTTCCGTCGGCGTGCCGAGCGCCTCGATGCGGCCGCGGTTCATGAGCGCGATCCGCCCGCAGTGCTGGTCGGCCTCGTCCATGTAGTGGGTGGTCACCAGGACCGTCATGCCGGTCGCCCGGCGGACCTCCTCGATGCGTTCCCAGACCCCGTCGCGGGCGACCGGGTCGAGCCCGATCGTCGGCTCGTCGAGGATGAGCAGGCGCGGGGCGCTCACCAGCGCCTGGGCGAGCTCCAGCCGCCGGATCATGCCGCCGGAGTAGGTCAGCGCGCGGCGTTCGGCGGCATCCGCGAGACCGACCGCGGACAGCACCTCGTGCACGCGGTCGCGGCGCTGCCGCCGCGGCACGTCGAACAGCCGTGCGAACAGCTCGACGTTCTCCCGGCCGGTGAGCGCGGAATCGGCGGACAGCTGCTGGGGCAGGTAGCCGATCGCCCGCCGCACGGCCATGCGGTGCCGGGCGACGTCGAGGCCGAAGACCTCGACCATGCCGGGTTGAGCCGGCAGCAGCGTGGTGATCAGCCGGATCGTCGTGGTCTTGCCGGCACCGTTCGGCCCGAGCAGGCCGAAGATCTCGCCTTCGGCGACATCGAGGTCGACGCCGTCGACCGCGACATGGCTCCCGAACGCGTGCCGCAGCCCGCGGCAGACCACCGCGGACCGGCCGCCGGAGCCGTCCTTCGCCTCGTCACTGGACATCGTCACCGCCTTCGTCGACGTGGGATGCCGTCGGTACGTCCGCGTCACCGGCCGGCGGCTCCCGGAGCAGGGCCAGCAGCCGGCGCAGGGCCGGGAGCGCCGCCTCGATCGCGGCCAGGTCGGCGTCGGTCAGCTCCTCCATCCGCGCGCCGACCAGCCGGGCACGGCGCTCGCGGTAGTCCTCGATGCGCTGCCGCGCCGCCGGGGTGACCTCGAGCCGCGCCGCCCGCCGGTCGGCGGGATCCGTCCTGCGGATGAGCATGCCCGCGCGGACGAGCTGGTTGACCAGGGTGCTCACCGAGTTGTCCGCGAGGTTCATCTCGCGCGCCGCCGCCGCCACGCTGAGGCCCGGGTGGCGGGCGACGACGAGCATCAGCTCGACCTGGGCGGGGCGCAGCTCCGGGGAGGCGGTGGCCGCGCGCAGCCTGCGGCGCACCGAGCGGCGCAGCGCTGTGGCGACCTCCATCAGCTCGTAGCCGAGCCGCGCCCCGTCCCTTTTCTCGCCCATGCCGTCATATTACCTCCTATGCAGAGCTATTTCCGATCACAACGGTCAGGGTGGTGCTGGTGTGACCGGTGATGTGGCGCTGACGGAAGTGCCATCCCGCCACCCGGCCACTCCTCACGGATGGCAAAGACTCCGCTACTGGAAGTAGCCGGTCGCGTGACGCGGCCGGCCGTCATCGGGCCGGGGGCCGGCCGCCGCCCGCCCTGGCCGCCTCCCGGCCCGCCCGCCGACGATCGGAGCCCCGCATGTCCCCTACCGGCCTCAACGGTGATGCCGCATGAGGACCACCGTGCGGCAGTACATGTCCTTCGGCCGCCCCGCCCGGATACTTCTGGCCAACGAGATCGCCGAGACCGCCGGGGTGCTCATGCTCGCGCCCTATCTCGCCGACCACCTCGCCCACCATCTCGGGCTGGCGATCTGGCTCACCGGATTCATCCTCGGCCTCCGCCACTTCAGCGAGGGCCTGTTCGTCATCGGTGGCGCCCTCGGCGACCGCATCGGCTACAAGCCGATGATCGTCCTGGGGTGCGTGCTGAAGGCGCTCAGCTGCGTCCTCTTCGGCGTGTCGACCGGGGTTCCCGGGCTGGTGGCCGCCTCGGTCCTCGGCGGGGCCGCCAGCGCCGTCTTCATCCCGGCCAACCGGGCCTACCTCGCCCAGGTCGAGAGCGCACGCAAGGTGGAGGCGTTCGCCATGTCGAGCGTCTGCCGCCGGCTGGGAGTCCTCGTCGGCCCGCTCCTCGGCGCCGCCCTCGTCCCGGCCGGCTTCATACCGCTGTGCCTCGTCCCCGCCGGCATGCTCGTCGTGCTCGCGGCGGTGCAGTGGCGCTGGCTGCCGCCGTGCGCCGGCGCGGACGCGGGCTCGGCCCGCCCGCTGCTGGCGGAGTGGCGCGAGGCGCTGTCCAACCGCGTCTTCCTCGCCTTCGCCGCGACGATGTTCGCCTCGTACGCGCTGCTGTTCCAACTCGGCTTCGGCCTGCCGCTGGAGGTGCGCCGCGTCTCCGGCGGCCAGGCGGGAGTGGCGGCGCTGTTCATCCTGTCCGCCGTGCTCGGCCTCGCCTGCCAGATGCGGCTGATCCTGTGGTGCGAGCGGCGCTGGACGCCGGGCCAGGTCATGACCCGCGGCCTGGTCCTCATGGGCGTCGCGTTCACCCCGCTCCTGGTCTCGCCGGCGCACGCCGGGCCGCTGGTCCGGCTCGTCCCCGTCCTGGCGTGCGCCGCGATCCTGACGACCGGCACGATGATGGTCTTCCCGTTCGAGATGGCCACGATCGCCGCGCTCGCCCACGGACGGGCCGTCGGGACGTACTACAGCGTCAACAACCTGCTGTCCGGCATCGGGATCGTCTTCGGCAACACGCTCAGCGGCGCGGCCATGAGCCTGTCGGCGCGTACGGGCGTGACCGGCCTGGCGTGGCTGGTCCTGCTGCTCCTCGGGCTGCTGTCCGCCGCCATGCTCACCGTGCTCGACCGGGGCGGCCGGCTGGCCCCCGCGCGCCTGGCCCCGAGCGGCGCCAGAACCGGCCCGTGACCGCGCCGGCGGCACCGGACACCCGGCACGGCCGCCGTCCGGCGGGGAAATCCGGTGAACCACGCCGGTTCCCCGTTCTCGGCAGGGCATCGGGGCGCCGTCCGCGAATACCGTTGTATGGGTGAGCACGGAAACCTACGCGGACTGGCTGCGGGCGCGCGACGACGACGAGTTGCGCGCCCTGTTCGCGTCCCGTCCCGAGCTGATCACCCCCGTGCCGGCGGACATGACCGCGCTGGCCGCCCGCGCGTCCTCCGCCTCCGCCGTGTCGCGCGCGCTCGACCGCCTCGACCGGTTCGCGCTGGACGTCTTCGACGCGCTGCTGGTGCTTCCCTCCCCCGCAGCCGAGACCGACCTGGCCGCCGCCGTCGGCGCCGACGTACGCGACCCGCTCGCCCGGCTGCGCGAGCTGGCCCTCGTCTGGGACCGCGACGACGCGCTGCGCACCGTTCCCGGCGCCCGGCAGGTCGTGCCGTACCCGGCCGGCCTTGGCCCGCCCGTCCGCGAGGCGTTCGCCGCCTACCCGGCCGACCGGCTGTCGACGCTGCTCGGCGAGCTGGGCCTGGAGTCGCTCGACGACCTGCCGGACCGCATCCCGGAACTGATCGACGACGCCGGACCGGAGGCACGGGCCGCGCTCGACCGGCTCGCCTGGGGACCGCCCGTCGGCCGCGTCGACGGCGCGCGCCGGCCCGTCACCCTCGCGAGCGCGTCCTCCCCGATCGAGCGGCTGCTGGCCCGCGGGCTGCTCGCCGCCAGCGACGACCGCACGGTGACGTTGCCCCGCGAGGTCGGCCTGCACCTGCGCGGCGGCCGTCTGTTCCGCGACCTGCGGACGTCGCCGCCATCGCTGGAGGGTGCCACGCGCCGCACCGCGCTCGCCGACAAGACCGCGGGCGGCCAGGCGTTCACGTTCGTCCGCACGCTGGAGGAGCTGCTCGAACGCTGGGGCATCGACCCGCCCGGTGTGCTGCGCGGCGGCGGCCTCGGCATCCGCGACCTGCGCGCGACCGCGGCCGAGCTCGACGTGCCCGAATGGACGGCGGCCCTGCTCGTCGAGGTCGCCTATGCCGCCGGGCTGCTCGCCCGCGACGGCGATCCCGACGGCCCGGCGGGCGGCGCCGAGTGGCTGCCGACGCAGGCGTACGACCTGTGGCGGCTGCGCGACGTCGAGGTCCGCTGGACGACGCTGGCGTGCGCGTGGCTCGACACCGACCGGGTGCCCGGCCTGGCCGGCGAGCGGGACGACCGCGACCGGCTGATCAACGCGCTGTCCGGCGAGGCCGTCCGCGCCGGCGCGCCGCAGGTGCGCCGCTCGGTGCTGGCCGCGCTGGCCGACGCACCGCCCGGCACCGCGCCGACCGCCGACGCCGTGCTGGCCTACCTGGCGTGGCGGCAGCCGCGGCGCGGCGGCGCGCTGCGCGAGCGGCTGGCCGGCTGGGCGCTGCGCGAGGCCGAGGTGCTCGGCCTGACCGGCCTCGGCGCGCTGGCCGCCCACGGCCGCGCGCTGCTGTCCGGCGACGACGCCGCCAAGGCGCTCAGGGACGTGCTGCCCGAGCCGGTCGACCACGTCCTCATCCAGGCGGACCTGACCGCGGTCGCCCCCGGCCCGCTCGTGCCCGACCTGGCCCGCGAGCTGTCGCTCGCCGCCGACGTCGAGTCGACCGGCGGCGCCACGGTGTACCGGTTCACGCCCGAGTCGGTGCGCCGCGCGCTCGACGCCGGGCGCGGGGCGGCCGAGCTGATCGAGGTGCTGAGGCGGCACTCCTCGACGGACGTCCCCCAGCCGCTCACGTACCTCATCGAGGACGTCGCCCGCCGCCACGGCCGGCTGCGCGTCGGCGTCGCCTCGGCGTACGTCCGGTGCGACGACCCGGCCGTCCTGGACGAGGTCCTCGCCGACCGGCGGTCCGAGCGTCTGCGGGTGTACCGCATCGCGCCGACCGTGCTGGCCGCGCGCTCCTCGCGGGGCGAGTTGCTCGACGGCCTGCGCGCGCTGGGGTACGCGCCGGTGGCCGAGTCGCCCGAGGGGTCGGTCGTCATCACCCGGCTCGACGCGCGGCGTGCCGGGTCCGCCCAGGGCGGCTACGAGCGGACGTACCACGTCCTCGCCGGCGCGGCCGGTCCCGACCCGTCGGTCGTCGGCGCCGCCGTACGCGCGCTGCGGGCGGGCGAGGAGGCCGCACGCGTCACCGCGCCGAACGGTACGCCGCCGCGTTCCCCGGCCATGGCCATGGTCAAGCGGCTGCGGCAGGCCGCCGACAGCGGGGCGCGGGTGTGGATCGGCTACCTCGACCAGCAGGGGCAGGCCTCCAGCCGCATCATCGAACCCGCGCGCGTGGAGGGCGGCTTCCTCACCGCGTACGACGCGACGCGCGCGGCGGTGCAGCGGTTCGCGCTGCACCGCATCACCGGCGTCGCCGACGTCGACGGCCCGGCCTGACCGGCGGCCGCACGGCCGGTCGGACGCTCCGTACCCTGCCTTTCCGCGCGCGGCGGCGATCCTGCGCCGGTCGCGCCCACACGCCCTGGCGGCGGATGCGAGCCCTTCTCGGCCGACGCCGGACAGGGATCGGAAAGATGTTCGGATAGGTGGCATTCATCCGCCATGCTTGGGGCGATGACCGCCACTCGACGAACGCGCTGGGAGACACGGTGACGTGGCAGAACCCGTACGGGAACCAGGGCCCGGGCCCGTACGGGCCGGACCAGTACGGCCAGGGCCCGGGCTGGCAGAACACCCAGCCCGGCTGGCAGGACCCGTACGCCGCTCCGGGAACCTACGGGCAGGGCTACGGGCCGCCCGGCGCCCGCCCCGGCGGAGGCTCGAACGGCGCGACCGTCGGCGCGCTCGTGGCCAACATCGTCTGCGCCGTGCTGTGCTGCGGCACCATCGCCTGGCTGCCCGGCGTGATCCTCGCCGCGGTGGGCATGAACCGTGCCCACACCGACCCGGAGTCGGCGCGGCGGCTGACGGTCTGGTCCTGGGTGTGCTTCGGGATCAGCCTGGTGCTCGGCGGGGTGCTGCTGGTGGTACTGGTGGCCCTCGGCGCGTTCGACATGTCCATCGCGAGCGCACCCTGAGGCCATCCCGCGGGGGAAGCTCCACGGGCCCTCCCACTGTTGGACACTGAGATCCCGACCGTGAAAGGCACCTCGTGACCGACGGCCCGCTCATCGTCCAGTCCGACAAGACCCTGCTGCTCGAGGTCGACCACGACGCGGCGAACGCGTGCCGCAAGGCGATCGCGCCGTTCGCCGAGCTGGAGCGCGCGCCCGAGCACGTGCACACGTACCGGATCACCCCGCTGGCGCTGTGGAACGCGCGCGCCGCCGGCCACGACGCCGAGCAGGTGATCGACGCGCTGATCACGTACGCGCGCTACCCGGTGCCGCACGCCCTGCTCGTCGACATCGCCGACACGATGGGCCGGTACGGACGGCTGCGGCTGGAGAAGCACCCGGTGCACGGGCTGGTGCTGGTCTCCTCCGACCGGGCCGTGCTGGAGGAGGTGCTGCGGTCCAAGAAGCTGCAGCCGATGTTCGGCGCGCGGATCGACGACGACACCGTGACCGTGCATCCGAGCGAGCGGGGGACGCTGAAGCAGGCGCTGCTGAAGCTCGGCTGGCCGGCCGAGGACCTCGCCGGGTACGTCGACGGCGAGGCGCACCCGATCGCGCTGGCCGAGGACGGCTGGGCACTGCGCCCGTACCAGCGCGACGCGGCCGACGCGTTCTGGCACGGCGGCTCCGGCGTCGTCGTGCTGCCGTGCGGCGCGGGCAAGACGATCGTCGGCGCGGCCGCGATGGCGCGCGCCTCGGCCACGACGCTGATCCTCGTCACCAACACCGTCTCGGCGCACCAGTGGAAGCAGGAGCTGCTGCGCCGCACCTCGCTGACCGAGTCGGAGATCGGCGAGTACACCGGCGCGAAGAAGGAGATCCGGCCGGTCACCATCGCGACGTACCAGGTGATGGCCACGCGCCGGAAGGGCGTCTACACGCACCTGGAGCTGTTCGACGCCCGCGACTGGGGCCTCATCCTGTACGACGAGGTGCACCTGCTGCCCGCACCGATCTTCCGGATGACCGCCGACCTGCAGGCCCGCCGCCGTCTCGGCCTGACCGCCACGCTCGTCCGCGAGGACAACCGGGAGGGCGACGTGTTCTCCCTCATCGGCCCGAAGCGCTACGACGCCCCGTGGAAGGAGATGGAGGCGCAGGGCTGGATCGCCCCGGCCGACTGCGTCGAGGTACGCGTCACCCTCACCGACTCCGAGCGGCTCGCCTACGCGACCGCCGAGCAGGACGACCGCTACCGCTTCTGCGCGACGACGCCGAGCAAGACCTCGGTCGTCCGTGCCCTCGTCGAACGGCACCGCGGCGACCAGACCCTCGTCATCGGGCAGTACATCGACCAGCTCGACGAGCTCGGCGAGCAGCTCGACGCGCCCGTCATCAAGGGCGAGACGAAGGTCAGGGAGCGCGAGCGGCTGTTCGACGCGTTCCGCTCCGGAGAGCTGTCCGTGCTGATCGTCTCGAAGGTGGCGAACTTCTCCATCGACCTGCCCGAGGCCGCGGTCGCCATCCAGGTGTCGGGCACGTTCGGGTCGCGGCAGGAGGAGGCGCAGCGGCTCGGCCGGGTGCTGCGGCCGAAGGCGTCGGGCCGGGGCGCCCGCTTCTACTCGGTCGTCGCCCGCGACACCCTCGACCAGGACTACGCCGCGCACCGCCAGCGTTTCCTCGCCGAGCAGGGCTACGCCTACCGCATCATCGACGCCGACGCCGTCTACGCCGGCGAGGACATCTGACCCGGTCCCGGCGGCGCGGTACGCCTCTCGTGCCGACCTACCCGGGCCATGGCCACGTATGCGCCTCGATCACCGCCCGCGTCAACCGGTCCGGGTCGGCGGCCTCGACCAGTCGCCGGCCGACCGGCGGAGTCGGCACCAGCGCCCACCACGATCCGGTACGCGGGCCGTACCAGAACACCAGTCCCGGAAACCGCCGCCGCAGTACGACGACCGGATCGGGCGTCATGGCCGCTCGCCCGGTCTCTCCGCACGCGCCCTGAGGTGTTCGGCGATCCGAGCCGCCGCGCCCGCCGGATCCTCCACGCGTGCGCATCCTGCTCGTCGCGGCGCCACACGAACGACCTGCCGCTCGCGTCGACCTCGATCCAGATATTGCGGTCGGCCAGGCCGCCGCGCACCGACACGGCCGGGCGCGCGTCGCTCAGCCCCACCTTCAGACCGAGCCCGGCCAGCTCCGGGTCGCGGATGGCGGCCCAGACGGGGCGAGCGCTCTGCGACCTCGGCGACCACAAGAGCGGCCAGCAAGAGATCACAGCGATGACCCAGTCCTGGGGCGACGCGTATCCGCGCGACCGTGCCAAGTTGCACGGTTACCTCGCCACCTCACACCTGCAGACCGGCGACGTCGACGCCGCCTGTGAGTCCGGCAGGCGGGCGGTGGATCTCCTTGCCGGTCAGGTGGATTCCGATGGCGCCCGCAGACGCCTTCGAGTCTTCGAGAAGGAGCTGGTGCCCTTCAAGGATTCGACGAGTACCCAGGAGTTCATGAGCTACGCCCGTTCCCGCCTTACGGCAGCCTGACGGAAACGGCGCTCACTGCTCCGTGGGATCGTCCTTCGGCCGTTCAAGGGCTTCGGCGATGGCGGTGAACTCGGCGAGCGCGGTGGTGAGGTCCTCGACGATCTCGCGGGATTCGCCTGGCCGGCCGCGGCCCACGGCGACATGAACAAGGTCGAGGTCGCCACCCTGCGCTCATACGTCGAAGCGCGCGGCGGGAAGGCTCCGGATCACCGCCCGCTTCGGGGAGGACCCCTGCATCGTCACGTGGGCGGTCGCCAACCTTTGGAGGGCGCCGCGGCTTCCTCCTCGGTCAGGGCTCAGGTCGGCCCCGCCGCGTCGGCTCCGGGCATGCGAAAGGGGCGGCCCCAGCACCGAGGGGCCGCCCCTTGGGCGTTCCGGACCCGAGAGGTCCTATGGACTCAGAAGTCCATGCCGCCGCCGTCGGGAGTGGCCGGGGCCTTCTCCTTCTCCGGCTTCTCGGCGATGACGGCCTCGGTGGTCAGGAACAGCGCCGCGATCGAGGCGGCGTTCTGCAGCGCCGACCGGGTCACCTTCGCCGGGTCGATGATGCCCGCCTCGAACATGTCGACGTACTCACCCGTCGCCGCGTTCAGGCCCTTGCCCGGCTCCAGCGTGCGCACCCGCTCGGCCACCACGCCGCCTTCCAGGCCCGCGTTGATCGCGATCTGCTTCAGCGGCTCCTCCAGGGCACGACGGACGATGGACGCGCCGGTCGCCTCGTCGCCCTCCAGGTCGATCTTGTCGAACGCCTTGGTGGCCGCCTGCAGCAGCGCCACACCACCGCCGGGCACGATGCCCTCCTCCACGGCCGCCTTGGCGTTGCGGACCGCGTCCTCGATGCGGTGCTTGCGCTCCTTCAGCTCCACCTCGGTGGCCGCACCGGCCTTGATGACCGCCACGCCACCGGCCAGCTTGGCCAGCCGCTCCTGCAGCTTCTCCCGGTCGTAGTCCGAGTCGCTGTTCTCGATCTCGACCCGGATCTCGTTGACCCGCCCGGCGATGTCGTCGGCGTTGCCCGCACCGTCGACGATCGTGGTCTCGTCCTTGGTGATCACCACACGCTTGGCACGCCCCAGCATGTCCAGCGTGGTGTTCTCCAGCTTCAGGCCGATGTCTTCGCTGATCACCTGGCCACCGGTCAGGATCGCCATGTCCTGCAGCATGGCCTTACGGCGGTCACCGAAGCCCGGGGCCTTGACGGCGGCGGACTTGAAGACGCCACGGATCTTGTTGACGACCAGGGTGGCCAGGGCCTCGCCCTCGACGTCTTCGGCGATGATGACGAGCGGCTTGCCGCTCTGCATGACCTGCTCGAGGACCGGGACGAGGTCCTTGTTGGCCGAGACCTTCGAGCTGACGATGAGGAGGTACGGGTCCTCGAAGACCGCCTCCATGCGCTCGGGGTCGGTCACGAAGTAGTGCGACACGTAGCCCTTGTCGAAGCGCATGCCCTCGGTCAGCTCGAGCTCCAGACCGAAGGTCTGGGACTCCTCGACCGTGATGACGCCTTCCTTGCCGACCTTGTCCATCGCCTCGGCGATCATCTCGCCGATCGAGGTGTCACCGGCCGAGATGGAGGCCGTCGAAGCGATCTGCTCCTTGGTCTCCACATCCTTGGCGATCTTGGACAGCTCCTCGCTGACCCGCTCCACCGCCGACTCGATGCCCCGCTTCAGCGACATCGGGTTCGCACCGGCCGCCACGTTGCGCAGACCCTCACGCACCAGCGCCTGCGCCAGCACCGTCGCCGTGGTGGTGCCATCGCCCGCCACGTCGTCGGTCTTCTTGGCGACCTCCTTGACCAGCTCCGCGCCGATCTTCTCCCAGGGGTCCTCCAGCTCGATCTCCTTGGCGATCGAGACACCGTCGTTCGTGATCGTGGGAGCGCCCCACTTCTTCTCCAGAACGACGTTGCGGCCCTTGGGACCAAGGGTCACCTTCACGGCGTCGGCAAGCTGGTTCATGCCGCGCTCGAGGCCGCGCCGCGCGTCCTCGTCGAACGCGATCATCTTTGCAGCCATAGGCTCCAGATCCTCCCGGAACGGGGTGGCTATCACGGATCGAGTCGACGCCCGCGACGGACGACCTGGCCGACGGCTTCCATGCCGCCGCCGGACCTGAGGCCTCGTCGCCTCGATCACTTCGGTTGGCACTCTGATTGAGGGAGTGCCAACCGCTTGTTTAGCACTCTCCCCCCGAGAGTGCAAGCGGGATCCGGTGCGACCTGGATGAACATCCCGTACATCTTTCGCAGACTGGGATGGGCACCACCGCTCCGGCGGCGCCGCCTGACCTCCGCCTGCACGGCCGTCGCGCACGGCCGGAACGGACGCACAGGTCGGGGGCCCGAACCGAGGCGACGACGGGACCCCGGGCCGAACGGAAGACCGGGAGGGCTCGGAGGGAGGCGACGCAAGGCCCTCGCGGAGGTCAATGGCGGCGACGGCGGCGATCGGCGGCACCTCCTGGCGCCGCGGCGGCGACGGGCTCGCCGGTGGACCTTGACGGAGCTTGGCGGAGGTTGGCGGACCTTGGCGAGCGGCTTGGCCGGCCGCCGGGGAATTCGTGCGTCCGCACGCCGGCGACGCGGGGCCCGGCACGGTGGAGGGCCCGGCGCCGGTGCCGGGCCCTCGCAGGCTGTGGGAAATCAGAGCGCGCGTACGGATTCCGCCTGCGGACCGCGGTCGCTCTGCGTGATCTCGAACTCGACCCGCTGCCCCTGCTCGAGGCTACGGTAGCCATCCGCCAGGATGGCCGAGTAGTGCACGAACACATCCCTGCCACCGTCGACCGCGATGAAGCCGTAGCCTTTGTCCGCGTTGAACCATTTGACGGTGCCTTGCGCCATTCCTAACAACTCCCACATGGGAAATTCCCGCGACCATTGGTCGCGGTAACCGTGTCGAGCCCGCCGGACCACTGCGGAACCCGTCGATCTGCCCGCAGCCAGGCTGCGGAGGTCACCGCCGACCATACACACGGTCACCGTCCGTCGAACAGACTTTATCGGAGACGAATCAGCGGCCGATCCTGGTCAAAATGGGATTTGCCATTAGAAGACCGCTCGGCACCTGACGATAAATCCGCATGGCGTGGCCTGTACGACCTCACACGGCCATGGCACCGGTGAAATCGCAGCGGACGGATCGCCGGGGAGGCCACACGCCGCGGATCCCGCGTCGCCACGCCACGCCCCGCCGTCACCACGCCCCGCCCCGGACGCGCTGGGAGGCCGGCGGCACGCGGCCACCGGCCTCCCAGGGCGACGTCGTGTCAACCGCCGGCGACCGCCGGGATGATGGAGATCTGCGCGCCGTCCGGCGTGGGGGTGTCCAGCCCGTCGGCGAACCGCACGTCCTCCTCGCCGACGTACACGTTCACGAAACGACGGATCTTGCCGTTGTCATCGAGGATCCGGGCCGCGATGCCCGAGTAGGAGGCGTCGAGGTCGGCGACCACCTCGCGGACGGTGGAACCCGACGCCTTGACCTCGGCCTCGCCGCCGGTGTAGTTGCGCAGGATCGTCGGGATCCGAACGGTGATCGAGCTCATGCCAGTCCTGCCTTCCGGAAAGCGTCGAGCGACGGAGCGATGTTCGCGGTCGGAACGGCGACCGGGGCGACGGCGTCGAGGGTCTTCAGACCGTCGCCGGAGTTGATGAAGACGGTCTCGGCGTCGGGGTCGAGCACGCCGTCGGCCAGGAGCTTGCGCAGCACGCCGAGCGTGACGCCCCCGGCCGTCTCGCCGAAGATGCCCTCGGTGCGGGCGAGCAGCGCGATGCTGTCGACGACCTCCTCGTCGGAGACGTCCTCGACCGCGCCGCCGGTGCGGCGCACCGCGTCGAGGACGTACGGCCCGTCGGCCGGGTTGCCGATGGCCAGTGACTTGGCGATGGTGTCGGGCCGCACCGGCTGCACGACGTCGAGACCGGCCTTGAAGGCCGCGGACACCGGTGAGCAGCCGGTCGCCTGCGCGCCGAAGATCTTGTACGGCCGGTCCTCGACCAGCCCGAGCTTGATGAACTCCTGGAACGCCTTGTCGATCTTGGTGAGCTGCGAGCCGGAGGCGACCGGGACCACGATCTGTTCCGGCAGCCGCCAGCCGAGCTGCTCGGCGATCTCGTACCCGATCGTCTTGGAGCCCTCGGCGTAGTACGGCCGCACGTTGACGTTGACGAACGCCCAGTCGTCCTGCTCGCCGGCCAGCTCGGAGGCGAGCCGGTTGACGTCGTCGTAGTTGCCGTCGACCGTGACGAACAGGCCGCCGTACACCGCCGTCGTGGTGATCTTCTGCTGTTCGAGGTTCGACGGCACGAACACGGCGCTGCGGATGCCGGCCCGCGCCGCCGCGGCGGCGACCGCGTTGGCGAGGTTGCCCGTGGACGGGCAGGCCAGCACCTTGAAGCCGAGCTCGCGGGCGGCCGCGAGCGCGACCGCGACCACGCGGTCCTTGAACGAGTGGGTCGGGTTGCCGCTGTCGTCCTTCACCCACAGGGCGCGCATGCCGAGCGACTCGGCCAGGTTGTCGGCCCGGACCAGCCGGGTGAAACCGGGCTCGGTGTTCGGCGTGTCCGCGACGCCGCGCGGCACCGGCAGCAGCCCGCGGTACCGCCAGATGGTGCGGGGCCCGCTCTCGATCTGCTCCCGGGTCACCTCGCCGTGGTCGTAGGCGACCTCCAGCGGGCCGAAACACTCCTCGCAGGCGTAGCGGGGGCCGAGGTCGTAAGTCCGGCCGCACTCACGGCAGGCGAGTGCGGTCGCGGGGCCGAGGTCGGGGGCGGCGGTCTGCGACATGAAGCGAGGCCTTTCTCCTCATCTTTCCCGTGCCACCTTGGTCACGAGCCGGACTTGGCACCTGTCCCGGGCGGCCTCGCAGTCTGTTTCGCGAGTTGCGGCGTGCACCGACGCACGCGCAAACCGATCTCCGGGAGGGTTGCCGGGGCTTCAACGGGCCGGTCCCTCCACCCCTCTGGATGAGCGTTATTAAGTTGTCTGAGCACTTGTATACGTGACCGACCGGTTCTTCGCCAAGCCGTCTCAGATCACGAGACGGCCGGGCGGCACGGCGAGCGGTCCCGCTGAGCGGCGCGTCCGCCCTACGGTCATGAGAACGCCGGGGTCCCTTCACGGCGGCCTCACCCGACCGGACCGGGCGCGGGAAGTGGCCGCCGCCGGCCCGGACGGCGCATGTGGACGGCGCGGCCCGGACCGCGGCCCGGACAGGGGACACGGACGGACAGCCCGAACGGCGGCCCGAACGGCGATGCGGACGCCGGGCCGGGCGACGATTCGGGCGTCACGGGCGGCGCGCGGTGGCCCTGGTTCAGCGCGGCTCGCCCCCGGGCGGTTACCCTCCCCACATGGGTGACTCGCAGGTGCTGGTCGCGTCCAACCGCGGCCCGGTCTCGTTCTCACTGGCCGACGACGGGACGCTGTCGATGCGGCGCGGCGGTGGCGGGCTCGTGTCAGCCCTCGCCGGTGTGGGCGGCGACATCCTCTGGGTCTGCGCCGCGCTGTCGGACGCCGACCGCGCAGCGGCACGCCGCGTCGACGACGGCAGGCTCGACGCGTACGGGGCGGGCGCCGTGCGCATGCTGGAGATCCCGGCCGGCACCTTCCACCGCGCGTACAACGCGATCGCCAACTCGACGCTGTGGTTCGTCCACCACATGCTGTATGACAGCCCGAACACCCCGCACTTCGACGCGCGGTCCCGGCGCGATTGGCAGTCCTACGAGGCCTACAACGCGGCGTTCGCGGACGCGCTCGCCCGCGACGCCCAGCCGGGCGCGAAGGTCGCCGTGCAGGACTACCACCTGTCGCTCGCCCCGGCGATGCTGCGCGACCGCCGGCCCGACCTGAAGATCGTCCACTTCTCGCACACGCCGTGGGCGCCGCCGGAGTACTACCGGCTGCTTCCGGACGACATCGGGCGCCAGGTGCTGGAGGGCATCCTCGGCGCCGACCACGCCGGTTTCCTCGCCGAACGCTGGGCCGACGCCTTCATCGACTGCTGCGCGGCGTTCCTCGGCGCGAGGGTCGACTCGGTCGCCCGTACGGTCACGCACGCCGGGCGGGTGACCCGGATCGGCGTGCACGCACTCGGCATCGACGGGCCGTCGCTGCGGGCCCGCGCCACCCAGTCGGACGTGGTCGCGCGTGCCCGGGCGCTCCGCGAGCAGGTCGGCGGCCGGCAGCTCATCGTGCGGATCGACCGTACAGAGCTGTCCAAGAACATCGTGCGCGGCCTGGCCGCCTACCGCGAGCTGCTGGCCAAGCATCCGGAGTGGCACGGCCACATCGTGCACCTGGCGTTCGCCTACCCGTCGCGGCACGACCTGCCGGAGTACCGCGAGTACACCGCGGCCGTGCAGCGGATGGCCGCGGAGATCAGCGACGAGTTCGGCGACGGCACCTGGGAACCGCTGATCCTGCAGGTCAACGACGACTATCCGCGCTCGCTCGCCGCGTACGGCATGGCGGACGTGCTCGTCGTCAACCCGATCCGCGACGGCATGAACCTCGTCGCCAAGGAGGGGCCGGTGCTGTCCGAGCACGGCTGCGCGCTGGTGCTGTCGCGGGAGGCCGGCGCGGCGGCGGAGCTGGCCGAGGACGCGATCGTCGTCAACCCGTTCGACGTGTCGCAGACGGCCGAGGCGCTGAACCAGGCGCTGCTGATGCCGCAGGACGAGCGGCGTGAACGATGCGACCGCCTCGCTGCCGCGGCCACCGCCCTGCCGCCGCAGCAGTGGCTCGCCGACCAGCTCGCCGCCCTCGGCTGAGCGGCGAACACCCCGCTCAGGAGTCAGCAGGACCGCAAGCGCCGTCCCGACCGCCCGGTGCGGCGTGCCCGTCCGGGACGTGCCGGGGCGCCGTCCCATCGGTGCACGTGCCAAGGCGTGCTGTCGAACGGGCGGACGCACTGTCAGGCGGGCGGGTGCGGCGTGCCGGACGGGTCGGCGTCCCGTCACCACCACACGAGCGGTGCCCGGCAACGGCCTGCGTCCCCGTTGTCGCCACACATAGGTGGGGGCGTGCCGGTGTGGCGGCTGGACAGGCGTCCCGTCGCGGCCACGCGGTGGCCGGGGGGTACACCGGCCGCGTCACGCTGCCGCGCCGGACCGTCGGCGTGCCGTCGCGGACGGTCCGGTCAGCGGGCCGTCGCACCGAGGCGTGCGGCGACCTCGCAGGGCTCGTCCCGGCGGCGCAGCGCGTCCCGCATGTCGCGCTTGTACGCGGCCAGCCTGCGGTGCGCCGCGACCTTCAGGTAACGCGCGTACTCGGCGGCCGGTGGGCGGCCGGCCGGATCGACGCGGTACCCGTGCCGGCGGAGCCGTTCGCCCGCCGCGGCCTCGCACAGGGCGATCTCCACCGCCGTAAGCCGCTCCCGCCACGTGCCGGACCGCGCCGCGTCGACCTGTCCCCGCGCGCGGGCGTGCCAGGTCTTGCGCTGCGGCAGCGCGACCGCGGCCACCGGGGCGGGGTCGCACATCGCCGGGTCGAACTCCTCGCCGAGGAAGTCGCACAGCCCCTTCAGCTCGGCGGCCGGATCCCGGGTCAGGTTTTCGTAGTAGACACGGTGATAGGTACCAGGGGGCAGGCTCCGCGTCGCATGCTCGTCCGCGTCGATCGCCTCCACCCAGGTCGCGATGGCGTGGTAGATGTCGTGCTTGTACCAGTCCATCTCCTTGAGCGAGGCGACACAGTCGCGCCCGTCGCGGATGAGGTGGATGATCTGGGCGTCCGGGAACATGCGCAGCAGCACGGAGATGCGCTGGAAGTAGCCTGGACGCTTGTCGCCCCAGCGTGGCTTGCCGAACCTCGCCGCGTACGCGCGCAGGACGATCCCCAGCGCCGAGCCGAGCGTCGGCGGTCCGGCGGCGATCTCCTCGATCACCTGGCGGCCGTCCAGTCCGAGGTCGGCGAAGCGCGTCTTCTTCCGCTCGACGATCCAGCGCGCCAGCGCGCGGCGGTTCTCCTCCACGGCGAGGTCGCCGAACCGATGCCGCTCGTCGTAGGCCGCCATGAGGAAGCGGTTCTCCGGCGGGATCGCGATCCGCGGGTGGGCGTGGAGCATGAGTTGCAGCAGCGTCGTCCCCGACCGCGGGCAGCCGACGACGAAGATGGGCCGTTCTGATCCGGTCATGGGACCGCAGGTTAGATACGTTAAGCGCCAAGTTAACGGAAATTAACCTAAGGAACCCCTGAGAGTTTCCTCGGCCATGGGGACACAGCCATGAACACGGCGAACCCCGCATGGTGAGGTGGTCGTCTCGCGGGGCGATGCGTACCCGGCGCGCGACGCGACGGCCGGACGTACGGCCGGCTCGACGCTCCCGGGACCTACCGGCCACTCGGCTCCGTGACGTGCCGGCCGCTCGGCTCCGTGATGTAGGGCGGGGCGGAGTCGCGCGAGGCACGCTGGGGCGGCTCCCGGGACGTGCGGCCGCTCAACCTCCCGGCGGGCGTACGGCCGGGTCGCGAGGCAGGCTCCTCCTGCACCGCAGCCGACCCCGGGGCGCACGGCCGGGTCGGCCGCTACGGGACGTACGGCGGGTCAGCGGTAGTCGTTGCCCAGCGACTGGCGGAACTGCTTGCGCGCCTCGTGGATGCGCGACTTCACCGTGCCCAGCGGCAGGCCCAGCTCCTGGGCGATCTCGCTGTATTCGAGCTGCGACACGTCGCGCAGCACGAGCGCCTGGATGAGGTCGGGCTTGCGGCGTTCGAGCTCCTCCATCGCGTCGAGGATGTCAACGCGGGACCCGGCGATGACGCTGGTGCGGCGCGGGTCGGGCCGCTGCTGTGGAAGCTCGCCGGCCTGCTCGACCGAGCGGCGCTTGAGCGACCGGTACGTCGAGCGCGCCGAGTTGGCCACGACGACGTGCAGCCAGGTGTTGAACCGCGAACGGCCCTCAAAGCGGCCGATGTTGCGGGCGACCTGCATGAGCGCGTCTTGACAGGCCTCTTCGGCGTCCTGCCGGCACGGCAGGAACCGCGAGCAGTGGCGCAGCACGTCGGGCTCGATGACGCGGAGCAACTCGTTGAGCGCGCCTTCGTCGCCGTCGGCGGCCTTCCGCGCCAGCTCCTCGGTCCGCTCGTCGTACGCCATGACCCCGCCTCGCCCTCGGCATCGCCCCGCATTGGGCATGATACGGGGGTGTCCATGCCTTCAGCCGTCGGCCGTTACCGAATCGATCGTGTTCTCGGGTCGGGAGCGTTCGCTTCCGTGTGGCTCGCCCACGACGAGGTGCTCGACGCCCCTGTGGCCGTCAAGGTGCTGGCCGGTGGACTGATCGACGACCTCGACGTGCGCAACCGCTTCCTCGGGGAGGCCCGCATCCTGCGCCGGGCCGACTCCGAGCGTCTCGTACGCGTGCACGACATCGGGGAGCTGGACGACGGACGTCCCTATTTCGTCATGTCGTACGCCGACCGGGGCACGCTCGCCGAGCGTATGAAGGGCCGTGAGCTGCCGGTCGACGAGGCGCTGCGGCTGGCCATCGAGATCTCCCGCGGCGTCGAGGTCATCAACAGGCTGGGGATCATCCACCGTGACCTGAAGCCGTCGAACATCCTGTTCCAGTCGACCGCCGACGGCGGCGAGCGGCTGCTGATCGCCGACCTGGGTCTGGCGAAGGCGCTCGCGCACGCTTCGGGTGCGTTCACGCTGCCGGTCGGCACACCCGGCTACATGTCGCCCGAGCAGGCGCGGTTCGGCGGCGGCCTCGACGTGCGCGCCGACGTGTACGGCCTCGGCGCGCTGGCCTACCACCTGCTCACCGGGCGGGCGCCGGGGCCGGCGCCGGTGCAGGTGCCGCCGAGCGCGCGGCGTCCGGGCCTGCCGCAGATCGTGGACGACATCGTGATGCGGGCGCTGGAGAGCGACCGGGAGCGACGCTGGCCGTCCGCGGAGGCGTTCGCCGCCGCGCTGAGCGTCCCGCTGATGTCGGCCGGCGACGACGCCACCCTGCACGACCCGCCCCGGAACGACCCGACCGTGCACGACGCGACCGTGCATGACGCCGACCGGCCGGCCGGGACGGACACGGTGCTGGACGCCGGCGGTCCGGCGGGGGGCGACACCGTGCTGGACGCCGGCGGCGCGCGCGGCACGGGCGAGGAGCGGCCGACCGGGACGGGCGCCGCGTCCGGCTCGGGCGGGGGCGCACCGCGGGACGAGACGCTACGCGTCCCGGTGATACCGGACGACGACACCGGACCAGGCGCGAGCGCGCCACGGGACGAGACGCTACGCGTCCCGGTGATACCGGACGACGACACCGGGCCGTACGCGAACCCCGCCGACGCGACGATCCGCACCCCGCCCCCGCCGGAGGCGACCGGCGAGCCGATCGTGGTCGACCTGTCGGCGGGCCGGGCGCGCGGCCGCCGGCGGGACGACGCCGGGCCGGGCGGACGACCGCGATCGCCGTCCGGCCGTGGCGGCCCGGCGGTGTCCGGCGGTCCGGCCATCTCGGGGACGAAGCCGTCGAAGCGCGGCAGGCTGGTCGTCATCGCGACCCTCGCGGCCGTGCTGGTCGCCGGCGGCGGCGGGGCGTACGTCATCGGCAGGCTGGTCGGCGGATCACCGTCGAAGAAGCCCTCCGACGGCTGGGTCACGGTCACCGACGTGACGGGGCGGCTGAGCGTCCGCGTGCCGCCGACGTGGACGCTGCGCCGTGACCACACGACCTGGCCGATCCCGGTGACCGACCGGGCGACCGCGCCGGCGCTGCGGGCCACGCCCGACTACGACCGGTTCGTCAGGGACGACGTGCCGACGCCGGGCCTGTTCGCCGGGCTGACCCACGACATGAACGCCACCCTGCCGCCGCCCGGGCTGGGCCGGCACCGAGCCACGTGCACCGAGGGGCCGTCCGAGCCGTACCGCCACGGCACGCTGTCCGGCCGGATCGCCCCGTGGCACTGCCCCGGATCGATCACGATCAGCGAGGTCGGGTTGCGCGATTCCGGTGGAAGGTTCGCCATGTGGGTACGGGTCAAGCTCGTCGGCGGCCCGGACGTGACGAAGAAGATCCTGGACAGCATCAGGACCAAGGGCTGACGGCACGTACGATATATCGTTGGCTGTCGTCGGAGAAGAGGTCATGCGCAGAGCACCCACGTACCGTGAGGCGCGTGCGGCGTTCGCCGGCTGGGGCCCGGCGTTCGGTCCCCTCGGGCGAGGCGGTCGCGGCGGGCGGCACGCCCGGCGGGGAAACGTCCGGGCCGCGATCCTGGCGCTGCTGGCCGAGCGCCCGATGCACGGCTACGAGATGATCCAGGAGCTGGAGAGCCGCACCGGCGGCCTGTGGCGGCCGAGCCCCGGCTCGGTGTACCCGACGCTGCAGCTGCTGGAGGACGAGGGGCTGGTCGCCGGCCGCGAGTCGGGCGGCAAGCGGCTGTTCGCGCTGACCGACGCCGGGCGTCCGGACGCCGAGGCGGCCGCCCGGCCCGCCCCGCCCTGGGCGGAGATCACCGAGGACGCCGGGGCGGCGGCCACCCACGTGCACACCGCGATGGGGCAGCTCGTCATGGCGCTGCGACAGGTGATGCACGCGGGCGACGAGGAGCAGCGCGAGCGCGCCCTCGACGTGATCAACGACGCTCGCCGCCGCCTGTACGGCATCCTCGCCGAAGACGACTGACCACCGGGGCGGTGCGTGCCCTGCCTCGCCGGTACCGTCCGCCGGTGCGGTGCGTGCCGCGCCTCGCCGACGCCGCCTCGCCGACGCCGCC